>DASVRZ010000075.1:0-4957 GCA_036388355.1 Chthoniobacterales bacterium
CTTTCCTCAACTTTGAGACCACAACGGAGCTCGCCGGCTTCGTGCGATCGCTATGAGACGCCGCTCGTTTTTCCGGGGACGCGGGAATGTCTCCCCTGCCCTTTTTGCGAACTCATGAAGCGCCGCGCTCTGACGATTCAATACGGCGGCCTTGCTTTGGCGACTCTCGTCCTGGCTTGGATTGCGTGGAAATTTCCGGTGCTTTCGTGGATCGCGAATGCCGAACGTTGGGTGCAAAGCCTCGGGCCCGCCAGCGTCCTCGCGTATCCGATTCTCTACGCGTCGTGCAATGTGCTGCTGCTCCCGGCCGGATTGCTCGTGGTTGGAGCAGGTTACTTCTTCGGGCTCTGGGTTGGCTTTCTGGTCGTTCTCGCAGGCAATGTTCTCGGTGCCGCGATCGCATTCGCGATCTCCCGAACCGTGGCTCGTCGATGGGTGGAGACCAGAATGCTGGCTAATCCACGGTGGCAGGCGATGGACGAAGTCGTGGGCGAACGCGGCGGCCGGATTGTCTTCCTGAGTCAATTGCACCCGCTGTTCCCGACCAGTCTTCTTAACTACTTTTACGGCATCACCCGACTGCCGTTTTGGTCGTGCCTTGGCTGGATTGCCTTGGGCCAGGCGCCGGGCATTTTTCTTTATGTCTATCTTGGTAAGTTTGGCCATCACGGGCTGCAGATGCTCACCGACCGCTCCAGGTTCCAACTGGGGCAGACCGGACTCTGGATCGGCGGTTTGATGGCGGCGCTCGCCCTCACGATTATCCTGGCTAGAATGTCGGTAAATCTTCTCAAGGAAATCGACGCGCGGGCGTCTGCGTTGCGCGCCTCATGAAGCAGGTCTGGGTCCCACTAGCCGCGCTCGTTTTCATGCTCGCGGTGGGACTTGTGACCTACGGACACTGTGTTGGGGATAGTCTTAGCCGTGATGAGCACCAGTTCGTTGCTCCCGCAATACTTTGGGCTCGGGAGGGGTTGGTCCCTTACCGCGACGTCCCAGTTTTCCATCAGCCTTACATGGTGTATCTCTACGGAGCCGTCGGGAAAACTGCTGCATCGCCCCTGTTGGCCACGCGACTCGTTTCTGGCACGGCGGCGTTCCTCACTGCGCTCCTTCTCTTTGGCTGCACCTGGTATGCGACCAGAGCGCATCCAACTGGACGGAGATTTCTCGCCTGCGTTTCCATCGTGCTGCTTTGGCTGACGAGCCACCTCTTCGAAGTGACTTCCGGCCGCACGTGGAATCACGATCTCCCCTGTCTCCTTGCGGTCGGAGCGATGGCATTGCTACTCTTCCCCCCGAAGCTGACTCGCTGGCACTGGCTGGCCGCAGGTCTGCTGGCAGGCCTCGCCACCGGCGGCCGTCTGACAATTGCCCCCTTTGCTGGCTTGCTCCCGTTAACCGCCCTCCTTTGGCCGGGAGTCTCTCGCCGGCAAAAGTTTTCGCATCTCTGCTCCGCCGGGATCGGCACTGCGCTTGCGCTGCTTCCCAGTGCCTCGCTGTATCTGCAGAGCCCGGACAGCTACCTGTTTGGCAACTTTGAATTCCCGCGCTTACCGCTCCTGGCAGAAGACAACAGCCGAATTTTGAAAACCATCAGCCCGTTGAGAAAGATTCGTTACTTTTTCAAAGAGCTTGTCCGATCCAATCTCCCGCTGGCGCTCTCGATGCTCGGACTTCTGGCACTTTATTTCAGGCAGACGCAGATGTCCGGTGCCAATATAAAATGGCTGAAACGATGCCGGGACCTCCCGTGGCACTGGATTGTTCCGCCGCTGGCCCTCCTCGCCGGGGCCTTTGCTCCCTCGCGGTATGAGATGCAGCATTTCTACATCGTGGCACCCCTCGCCGCCTTGCTCGCTGCACGGGCACTTACTGGAGCCAGCCCTCGCACCATCCACGGCCTCGCCGCCGCAGCCGTCGTGAGCTGCGCACTGGGCGCGAGCGTTTTCGCACCTGCGCTGGAACTTCCACGGCGTAAAGAATGGAGTATCACACGCATCCAACGCGATGCCGCCAAACTGCGCACCGCTGTGCCTTCCGGGAAAGTGCTCACGCTGGCTCCCATCCTTCCGATCGAGGCGGGCCTCTCCATTTATCCGCAACTCGCCACCGGACGGTTCGGGTGGAAATTTGCACATCTCGTTCCCCAACCGCGGCGCGAGAAGCTTCACCTAACCGCCGAGGAAGATTTAGAAGCTGTGGTGCGCGCTGAGCTGCCTGCTGCTGTTTTAACCGGCTTGGAAGACGCCAAGCTGGAGAAAAGTATTCGTCGTTACGCCGAACGAAACGGCTACCTGCCCGAGTCTTTGAACGACAAAGTGACTCTCTGGATCAGACCGGGCTAGACGCTCCCGGATCTGCTCAGCGCTCCCGCGGCGGACGTTCCAAGCGGAAGATGAAAATGGAATATCCCACCACATCGATTAGTTCCGCGTCGGCAAGAAAGTTTCGCCATGCGGCTCTCCGCCGGTCGGTGAAGTAGATCCCCTGCAGGTTAGTGGCGCTAATAGCAACATAGCCGGGAATCACGGCTTTCGAGAAATCCGTCGCTGGCTCCAAGTGATAGCCGCCCGGGAGTTTGACATGCGAAAACCCGTAATAACGGGGATCAGCCATTCCGAAATAGCAGAGATTAACGGTCTCTTTGATGTTCCTCGCATCCAGCCATTCTTTTAGCTCAGGTAAGCCCTGGCCCCAGTCCAGGTTAGAGTCGCCGAGCACCTGATATCCGTTTCGCGGGCCTCCAGCGAGTTCGTTGAAGTAGGAAAGGTAGTGAGGGTAAACGACGGCTGGCCGCCACGGTGGAGCCAGCACCACCGTGGAACTCACCGCCACGAGCACAACCGCAAGAATGGCGGTCCATCGGCGAGCGGCTGGTTGCCATTTCTTCCAAATTAGCGCCACCGACCCTGCCATCACGAAAAGAAATGGATAAATGGGCAGGAGATGCCGATGGCCAATGTTCAGACCACTCGCCAGTGAGACAGCGAGATAAACAAATACAGGAACAAGCGGGAAAAAAAACCATGATTGGCGTCTACGGATCGCCACAGCCAATCCCCCCGCGAAGGCCGCCAGCGTGAGGATAGGTGTTTTAAAGAAGAAGGTGCACAGGAAATACTCCCAGAACCCGAAGGCAGAGATCTCGCCTAGAAGATAGGAAGAGCGCGCTACGGAGGCGTGCCTCAGATACGCAAAGCCGTGAAGGTATGCCTCGGGAAGTAACTTTAAATCCCGGCACCATAGAACCAGGTTTGCCACGACTCCAAGAGGAGCCTTATCGGTGAGCTCGGCTACATTCTTCCGATAGAGGCTGCTTTGTGCGTCCTTCTTCTTGAGAAATCGGGCCGCCGCATCGGAGCGGACCTGGAGTTCGATGGGCAGTGTGGCAGGGATACGGTTTATCTGTTGGGACGGAACAGGGCTCTCCGGGGGGAGCTCGGCGAAGGCGGAATAGCGAAAGCTATAGCAGCTCCAGATGATGATCCAAGTTGTGGCCATACAGGCGATAACCACTGCGGTGAACCCTGCGGCTTTCTGGAGGCGAGTGGAAAGAATTCGTTGGCTGCCCGTGGGCCATGGCTGCGACGACCCCATTCTCCAGATGCCGAGGAGCAGAAACATAGGCAGCAATAGGACCGCCGAGAATTTGCTGACGAACGCCAACCCGAAAAAGAGGGCTGTTGCCGTTCCGTTGACCCATGTCAGATGCTGACAAGTGCGCCAAAGAAAAAAAACGGCACCCAAAAGGAACAACGACATTCCCACATCGGTTGTCACCAATCCGCTATGGGCAATGAAGTTGGGATCCAGCGAGTAAAGGAGCAGGGCTAAAGTTCCACCTGCGAAACCAAACAGATGCTCGGCCCAAAGAAAGATGAGCAAGCCCAGCATCAACCCCAGGCACACCATGGGCAGTCGGCCCAAAAAAAGAAAATCGTCTGCGTTGTTTTGGAAATCGTTCTTCTGAAGACTCACGCGGGGATCCAACGCGAGCGGGTGGCTCACTTCTGCTTTCGCGACCGTTTCTGGGCGGGCGCTGTAAAGCGTCGCGTGGCCGAATAACCATTGTGCCTCAGTAGGCGTGGTCCGGCCCATCTCCCAGCTTCTCTTGATGAGCGGCTGCGCGGCAGCGGGTTGTCCAGTGTCTGCCAGGGTTTCCGCCGATGGCCAGGTGTCGCGAAAGACCAACGGCAGTGCCGCCAGCTTTTTGATGAGCGGCGGATGTTCCGTGTTCATGCGGTAGTCGTCCATGAGCAGATAACTGTAGCCTGCTGGCAGATGAGCCACTTCATCATAGGTGGCCGACGAACGCCGCATGCTGCTCACCGTCAGGAAAGAAAAAACGCACGCAAAGGCGAGAAGAACGAAAGCGCGCCTCCAAGGACGGTTTGATTGGCTGGAGGTGTCGTCTTCGGGCATGGGAGGGAGAATAGGCAGAAGCACACGGCGCTGCCAAAGCCGTTTCCTGCCTGCCGCCTCACTGCGCCGTCGGGGACGCTGTATATCTTCGCTGCCGCATCACACCGAGCTCGCCGGCACCTCCTCGCTCCCACAAACATCTGAACTCGGATTTAAATGCATCCAACCCTTCCCTCACTTTCGGACCTCTACTCAAGCAGCGTTCGTTCGAGTTGCTACAACCCCCACCTCAACCGCAAATCGAAAAATCTATGACGCTTCTAAAAACCACAAAACTCGGTGCCGGCATCGCATGTGCCATTGCCTCCCTCTTCAGCCCGCTGCCAAGCTCGCTCGCTTCCAGCCACAGCGACGCTCCACTGATCAAGCTCGATCCTCAAGCTAACCTTACCGACGTTTACTCCTTCATTCGCAATCGTCCGAGCGGTGAAAAAGTGCTCGTTGTTGAAGTCAGTGTCCGTCCTTTCTCCGAGCCGGGTGACGGCGCAATGTATGAGGCTTTTTCGCCTGATGCTCTATACAGCATCCACAT
>DASVRZ010000076.1:0-25810 GCA_036388355.1 Chthoniobacterales bacterium
GGAGCAGATCCTAACGTTGTTGATAAGAACGGCAACACGCCGCTTTCCTACTTCGGCTACTGGCAGTTAGCCGCCGCGGATCACACCCGAATGCTCCTCCTCGCCGCAGGAGCCAACGCGCACTACCAGCTGAAGAACGGCCACTCTCTCCTCACCCAATTCTCTGAGCGCGACCAGGAGCACGCCCTGCAATGGTGCATTTGGATGGGAGTGGACCCAAACGCTGCCGCCAAGATTGGAACCCCTATGCACGTTGCCAGTAAAAATGGTAAACGACGCTCCGTGGAACGCCTCCGTGAGAACGGTGTCACTGAGGCTCCCTACACCAGCGACGATCACGCGTGGCGATTGCTCATTGCGGCACGCAGTGGGGACATCGCTGAGATCAATGCCCTTGTCGCGGCGGGCATGCCGGTCGATCTGCCCGTTTTCGAGGGCAATAACGCGATGATTGAAGCCATTAACAGCATGCGAGTCGAAGCTGCCCAGCATCTGCTCAACAAGGGCTCGAACCCCAATTATCAGAATCCCAAGAACGGAACGACGCCGCTACATGCCACCACCTCCTTTACTTACATCGAGATGGAGGCGTTTCGGAAGCACCTCCTACAGGCGGGCGCCAACCCGAACCTGCCAAACAAGGACGGCATCACCCCGCTGATGAAAGTCTGCCAGGGGGGCGTGGTCGAGACAAAGCTCGTCCAGATGCTGGACTTCGGAGGCGACATTAATCTGAAGAATTCAAAAGGACTCGCGGCGGTGGATTACGCCAGAAAAAGCGCCTCCTCCGACACAATCAATTATCTGCAGCAACGTGGCACCCCCGAGCGCGCCAGGACGATGGCCGCGTCCAAGCTAATCGGCATGTGGCAGGATGCGGACTGGTTTGCGGAGTATCGTCAGAACGGTGACTTCATTCTCTACAACCGGGACCAATTTGAACATCAAGGAAAGTGGCAGCTCAAAGGCGATCGCCTCTGGATTTTTTTGGAGCACCCAGCCGCATGTTGCAATATCAAAGACTGGGAATATCTAATCGTGGAATGGAACGACGAAGGCCGCCGGATTTTGAACCTCACCAGCTTCGGCCAGGCCACATATAGACGTGTTGCCGGACTCCCTCCGCCACGCTGATGCCATAGTGCTGAACGGGATACTTCTACTACGGTAACTCGTCAGCGTGATGGTGGAGCTTCACTTCTTGCGCAAACGCTATCCTCATGAAGATTTCGCCCGGCTTAGTTTACCTCAAGGATCTTAATTTGCCACTGTGACCAAGCTCTACCGCGCGCATGATTCTTCCGGCGATCCGATGAAAGTGATTGAGTATTATCTCAATCAGAAGCAGTCGACCATCCCGTGAAAGCTCTCTCGCTCCAGCAGCCTTGGGTATATGCCATTCTGCATGCTGGCAAGAATGTGGAGAACCGCTCGTGGCGCACGCATTATCGCGGGTGGATTGCTCTCCATGCTTCGGCTCGTCCGATGCCCGCTGCGGAGAATGTCTTCCCCGGTCAAGACTCCTTGCCGGATGTGAGCACACTTCCTCTCTCCGCGATTTGCGGCGTGGCGCGTCTGGTGGCCATTGTTTCGGAGAGTCGGTCGGAGTGGTTCTATCGGCCGGAGGACGGCAGCAGGAATTATGGGTGGGTCTTGGAGGATGTAACGCCGCTTCCCGAGCCGGTTCCTTGTAAGGGCGCTCTCAGTCTGTGGGAAGTGCCGCCGGATGTGGTTCGTGCCATCCGCAAGCAGCTGCCCGAGCTGGACCTTAACGCGTAAAAGCCAGCAGGCCGGCAATGGTGCCCATCGCTAGGAGAAGGCTGAGGCACCCGGCTGATTTGCGCACCGGAAATCGTGCTGGATCGCTGGCTTGTAGATCGCTGGTGAGCTTCTCGATAAAGTCTTTCGAATCTGTGAGGTCGTGGCCTGTGGCCGCACGGTAGAGCTTGATCGCCTGGATCTTCCGTCCTGCAGCAATGGCGTCACCAATCTGTTTCATCTGATCGGCTGTAGGTTCAGTGCTCATACGGATATTCCAGCGCGTCGAAGCTGGCGGAACAATCGAATTCTCGATCGAGCCCGATACTGTGGAGGCGAAAATCTCATACGCCGGACCCAGAGGAAATTGAGACTTCCCAATCCGGCGGATTGGTTTATTCACTTCCCCGTCAGCAGGGAAACCCAGGTATTTATGAATCCATCGCGTCCGCAGAAAAGAACGAAAATTGTGGCCACTCTCGGGCCGGCCAGCAGTGATGAGGCGACTTTGCGAGAGATGATGCTGGCGGGCATGGACGTGGTGCGGATTAACTTTTCCCACGCGGTTCACGATCAGCTGATGCCGGTGTTGGAGCGGGTGCGGCGGCTCGCTAACGAGCTGAAGATTCAGGTCGCGGTTCTCGGCGATTTGCGGGGTCCGCGTATTCGCGTGGGGCGTTTTCCCGGCGGGGCGATCACTCTCGACGAAGGTTCGACCGTGAAACTCGCTCCGGGAGCGACGTTGTATGTGCCGGGAGTGGTTCCTGTCTCGCACTCGGGAATGGGCGGCGATGTGAAGGAAAAGGACCTCGTGCTCCTGGACGACGGCAATCTGGAATTGTGCGTGCGCAGCATCACGCCCGAAGGGCACATCGATTGCCGCGTCATTCGCGGCGGCGTCTTAAAAGATAACAAGGGTATCAATCTGCCAGGCGTTCGCGTGAGCCTTCCGGCGTTGACGCCGAAGGATCTCATCGATGTGGATTTTGCGATCGCGAATCATTTCGATTTCCTGGCGATGTCGTTTGTGCAGACGTCGGCCGACGTGCTCGAACTGCGCCGGCATCTGACCGCCGCCGGAAGCAAGATCGGGATTGTTTCCAAGATCGAAAACAAAAGCTCGCTGGACGATATCGAAGCGATTGCACGAGATTCCGATGCAGTGATGGTGGCCCGCGGCGACCTCGCGCTAGAGGTGAGTTTTTCGGACGTGCCGCTGGCGCAAAAAACGATCATCGACGTGTGCCGTCAGCAGTCCACTCCGGTGATCACTGCCACGCAGATGCTGGAATCGATGATCGGCGCGCACAAGCCGACGCGCGCTGAAGCCGCCGATGTGGCGAATGCCATTCTTGATGGCACGGACGCCCTGATGCTTTCGGCTGAATCCGCCGCGGGGAAATATCCGGCACTTTCCATCGCGACGATGTCGGAGATCGCGGTGCGTGTGGAAAGCGCGCTCACCCGTAAAGAAGTGGCGCCGTTGCCTGCGCTGAATCTTGTGCCGGATCTGGAAGCTTGCGTCGGGCATGCGGCGCAGATGATTTCGAAGACGCTCTCCGCCAAAGTGATTGTGACCGCGACCTTCTCCGGCCTCACGGCCAACCGCGTGGCGTGTCATCGGCCGAACATCCCGATCATGGCGATTGTCTCCGATCCGGTGATCGCACGCAGGCTGAGTCTTTGCTGGGGCATTGAGAGCGTTTTGACAGACCCGATCCAGAGCACGAGCCAGTTGGTGCGTGTGGCCCTCTCAAAAAGCGTGGAGCTCTACGGGGCAAAACCCGGCGACATCATTACGATCACCGCCGGGACGCCCTACAACCAAAAGGGCACCACGAACCTGATCAAAGTGGAGCGGGTGCCCGCTTCCTTTGCTGAGGAATCATAGTCCAAGGAGAACGCGCAGTCCGCCGATGGCCGCTGCGGCGAGCACGACGGTGATCACGCCCCACTTGAAGCGCTGCAATGCGACCAACGCCGCCACCGCCAGGACGACGGCAAACCAATCCACCCTGCCCGCTTCCGGCACGCAAACGTGCCAGGCAAACCAAAGCGCCATGTTCGCCATAATGCCGACCACCGCAGCCGTGATTGCCGACAACGCCGATGCAAACCGCGGCTGGTTGCGGAGATTTTCCACATAAGGAGCACCGAGGAAAATCCAGAGGAAGCAGGGCAAAAAGGTGACCCAAGTGGTCAGCGCGGCGCCCAAGGTTGCCGACCAGAACGGTGTCAGCGCGCCCGGATTTTGCCACGCGCCGACAAAACCCACGAACTGCAGCACCATGATGAGCGGGCCGGGCGTCGTCTCCGCGAGGCCGAGTCCATCGAGCATTTGGCCGGGTTGCAGCCAGTGAAAGGTCTCCACGGCTTGCTGCGAGACATACGGCAGCACGGCGTAAGCGCCCCCGAAAGTGACCATGGCCGCTTTGCTAAAAAACCAGCTCATCTGCATCTGCACGCTGTCTTTTCCAATGAAAAGCGCCACCGCCAGCACCGGCAGCCACCAGAGCGCCAGGCAGACGGCCGTGATCCGCAAGGCGCGCCCCCAGCCGGCAGGAATGTCGCTGGTGAGGGCGGGCGGTTCTGTCGCCGACGCTTTGTGAACCGCCGGAAACCGCGCCGGCACCATCCAACCCACGATGCCCGCCAGCAGGACCAAAACCGGAAACGGCACGTGCAAAAATACCAGCCCCACCCACGCGCCCACGGCCAGAGACCACGACCAGGCGTTGCGCAACGTTTTCCCCCCGATCCGCCAAGCCGCACCAAAGATAATCGCGATCACCGCCGGCTTCAGTCCCGCGAAGATTCCCGCCACCCAGGCCGTCTCTCCGTGCCACACATAAACCAGGCTCAATCCCCACAAAAGCAGGGCCGAGGGAAGCACGAAAAGCGCCCCGGCCACGATGCCGCCCCAAGTGCGGTGCAAGAGCCAGCCAAGGTAAATGGCCAATTGCTGAGCCTCAGGCCCGGGAAGCAGCATGCAGTAATTCAACGCATGCATGAACTGCCCCTCGCCCACCCATTTTTTCTCCTCCACCAGCCTCCGATGCATGATTGCGATCTGGCCTGCCGGACCTCCAAAACTGATGCATCCGAGCTCCAACCAGGAACGAAAAGCCTCCCCAAAACTCGGCCGTTGTGAATCCATGGCGTAGAGATACATTTTAGAGGGTTCGTTAACAACTGTTACAGGAAATTTATCTTCCACATTGAGAAAGTCTCGCTACCGTTATTTGTCTCGTGACTGAAGTAATCGACATACCGCCTGCATCCGTAAATCAACCTGTAAAAGATTCGATTACGGAAGCTGAAGCCGCGCTCGCCGAATCGCGGAAAATCCCGCTTCCGGAGAACCCGCAGATCGCGAGTCAGATGATCGAGCTAGGCGACCTCTATCGGAACGCTGGCCAGATCGAAAAAACGATCGCTCTTTTTGAGGAAGCTCTCAACGTCATCGAGCAATACGCCAGCGACACGGCTAGCTACTATCGCATTGCGCATGAAATTGGGGCGATCCATGACACGCGCGGCGACAGCATCAAGGCGTGCCGATTTTACGAGGAAGCTCTGCGCATCGCAGAAACCGGGCGTGGCGTGGACGCCTGCGAAGTCGCCACCATTCATAACAATCTGGCGATGACCTATAAAGGTCGCGGAAAGATCGATCTCGCCGAGAGCCATTACCATCGCGCTTTGGAAATTTATGAGCGAGTGCGCGGAACTGATCATCCAGAAGTGGCGGCGATGCTCAACAATTTGGGAGCGCTTTACATTGCGCAGAAAGATTTTGAGATGGCGGAAGTCATGCACCTGCGGGCGTTAGGACTGCGGCAGAAAGCTTACGGCGGAAATCACCCGGACGTGGCGCAATCGTTTAGCAATCTGGCAGTAGTCTATCACTCGCGCCAGAACTGGAAAAAAGCCGGGAACTATTATCGCGACGCGCTGGACGTTCTTGGCAAGCAAGCCCGCACCGATTGGGACGAATACAGCATCGTCCTCCGCAATTACGCAGATTTTCTGCGGCAGACCGGCAAACCGAAGAAAGCCGACGAGCTCGAAGGCGAGCTCAACCAGCGTCTGGAGCAGATCGCCGCGAACGCGGCTGCAGCGGCGGAGCCTCCAAAGGCATAGAGGGCAGTGGTGCGGTGTGCGCCAGCGTTAGGCTGACCTAATATTTGAGGATACGGCTGAGGAATCGTTGCAGCTGCGGTGTCGTCGGATTTCCAAAGAGCGATTGCGCGTCGCTGCATTCCAGGATTCTTCCTTCGGCGAGAAACGCGACCTGATCCGCCACTTTTCGCGCAAAGCCCATTTCGTGAGTGACTAGAATGAAGTCGCGCCCCTCGTCGCGCAGGGCTTCGATCATTTCCAACACTTCCGCGCGCATCTCAGGATCCAGAGCAGAGGTGGGCTCGTCGAAAAAGAGCAACCGAGGCTTGATCGACACCGCCCGCGCAATGGCCACGCGCTGCCGCTGCCCGCCGGAAAGTTCCGCAGGCCGTTTATGCGCATGACTTTCCAGCTGAAACCTAGCCAGAAAATCCATTGCTGCGGCGCGTGCGTCTGCATGGGAAAAGCCGTGCACCTTTTCCAGCGGCAGCATGATGTTAGCCAGCGCCGTTAGATGCGGGAAGAGGTTGTAGGCTTGGAAGACCGTGCCGACGGTCTTGCGATACTTCTGCAGCTCCGTCTCCTCGTAAACTAGCACGCGATCATTGATCTCCACCCGGCCAGCCGTGGGAGTCTCCAGCCCTGCGAGGATGCGTAGCAGGGTGGATTTACCTCCGCCAGACGGCCCGATGAACGCCAGCGAATGGATGTTCTCGAACGAGAATCCCACGTCTGAAAGGACGCGCTGTTCGCCGAACGATTTTCCCAGGCTGGAGACGTTAAGTTTCATAACGATGTTTCTTTTCCAGCCACTGTGTCCAGAGGGAGATCGGCATGGTGAGCAGTAGATAGCCGGGTGCTAGCATGAGGTAGCATTCCAGATTGCTGTAGGTGAGCGCGGCCACGTTGGCAGCGCTCTGCGTGAACTCGATGATCGCCACGGTGGACAGCAGTGAAGAGTCTTTGATGAGCGAGGCAAATTGCCCCGCGAGCGGAGGCAAGGTTACGCGTAGCGCCTGGGGAATAATGATGTGACGATATGTTTGCCCGCGCGTGAGCCCGATGGCTTTAGCGGATTCCAATTGAGATTTTCCGATGCTCTCAATGCCTGCGCGGAAGACTTCTGCAATATAAGCGCCGCTGAAAATCGAGAGCGTCAGGATGCCTACGATGAAGCGGTTATGGAGACTGAACGCGTTGGCCACGACGTAGAAGAAGATATAGATCTGCGCCAGTAACGGAGTGCCTCGAATGAGTTCCACGCAGACTTTGGCCAGTGCACGCAGAGGCAGAAACGACGAGCGGCCCGCCAGTGCCCAAAGGAATCCTAACACGGTGCTCCCGACGAGAGCGGCCGCGGAGATTTGGATGGTTAGCCACCAGCCGCGCCAGAACAGCTCCTGGTATTTGACTAACACATCTCCCTGCCAGGCAGAGAGGCTTTGCTGAAAGGCGTAGTAGAAAAGCCCGGCGAGAGCCAGCAGCGCGATCAGAAAATTCGCCGCTAGTACGGGGCCGGTAACAGGGCGTCCTTCCCTGGCCCGGAACCATCCGCTCATTCCAGCTCGCCCATGCGATGGAGGCATTGCAGCAGGTAAGGCAGGAGCTGTTTTTTGCGGGAAACGATCCCATCGAGGCGCCATGCGTGATCGCCGACCTGCGGGAAATCAATCGTCGCGAGGTAAGTGGCATGTCCGCAGACGAGCAGGACGGATTTTTGGGTGTTAATATCCGTAACCAACAACGCAGCGAAGAGCAGGCCTTTGTTTTTACAATCTGCGTCAAGTTCGGAGATGAGGCCCGCCTGTTTTTCGCGCAGCAGGCTGAGGTTGAGTTCCTCGATCTGAGCCACGCTGAAGCGGTGTCCCTCTTCGACGTATTCTTTGCAGTCGGCGTGAATCACGCGATCCGGGGTGAGCGAGCGGAGCGGCGAACCGACAGAGAAAATCTGATCTGCCAGATCGGCTGGCTCGATGCCCACGATCTCGGAAAGCTCACCGAGGATCTGGTGATCCACCGGGGTCGCAGTCGGCGAGGTTAGATTCAGCGTATCGGAGATGATCCCCGCCATGAGCAGGCCCGCGATGTTAGGCGGAATGACAATGCCGCTCGAACGGTAGCTCTGCGCGATGAGTGTGCAGGTGGAACCCACCGGGCTGTTCCAGAAGAGAATCGGCGTGTCTGTTTGAAAACTGCCGAGCCGATGGTGATCGATCACCTCCACAATCGGAACATGTTCGGCACCTTGGACGGCTTGTGACATTTCGTTGTGATCCACGAGAATGAGCTGGCGCAGGACCGGCTTCAAGAAGTCGCTCTTGGAGAGAATACCGACCATCCGCCGGTCGTGATCCAACACCGGAAAAACAAACGCGTTGCTGGATATCGCTAGTTCACGCGCCCGTGCCAGTGACGTGTCGGGGGTAAAACTGTCGAACACGCGATCCAACATCCGCGTCACCCGAATGCCTCCGCGCGCCAGAAGCAAAGTCGTAGCCGTGTCGTAATGCGAGCTGATCAGCACGACTCCTTTCTCCGCAGCCGCTTCGATCACCTCCGGCGGCACCGGGAAATCTCCCGTGACCACGATGGCTGCCACGTTCTCGGCGATGGCCATTTTTTGCACTTCGTGCCGGTCGCCGACAATCAAGACAATGCGCTGACCGCGATACGAGATGAGCCGTTGCAGGAAAGAATTGGCGCTCATCGCCGCTACCATGAGGAGATATTCGGCCTCGGCATCATCGGCTTCGCCTACGAAAACTTTCCCGTCGAACGAGTCGATCATGTCGCGCAGCGAGCCCTGCAGCATACGGCTCGATCCCGACTCTTCGCGAGGCGGAAAAAGATAATGGCTGATCTGAAAACCCGAGAGCAAACCCATGCAACGCCCGTCCTCATCCAGCACCGGCAGCCCGCGCAGATGTTTCTTTTCAATGGAATTCACCGCCTGATACACCGACGCCGTTTTCGGCACAGAGATGACGTTTTTCACCATCACGTCCGCGACTTTGGGCGACACGTCGGAGAAAAAAGTCGGCGGCTCACAGCCAAACTTCGCCAGCACATAATCGATCCGCTCGTTGGTATTCCCAGCGCGCCCTGCCACGACGTCTTCAACACCCAAGCGCAGCTTCAGGTCGGTATAAGCCAACGCCGCGCAGATGGAATCCATGTCGGGATTTTTGTGTCCGATAACGATCGTTTGCATGCGGCCCCTTGGATAGACGACGCCGTCTGCAATGCCAACGAAATTTCCGGCCCTCCCCTCGCCCGAGCGACACGCGATTGTAACAGATGGAGCATCCCTTGTATTCCGCGTCTGCCTTAAAGGATGAAGATGGCTTTTCTACGCTGGGCTCTGCAAATCGGGCTGCTTTCTCAGGTTTTCTGGCTGCCCGGCACAGCGT
The DNA here is from genome assembly GCA_036388355.1 of Chthoniobacterales bacterium. Taxonomy (GTDB): domain Bacteria; phylum Verrucomicrobiota; class Verrucomicrobiia; order Chthoniobacterales; family DASVRZ01; genus DASVRZ01. Next base: position 9,291 of record DASVRZ010000076.1, read on the forward strand.
GGGCAGACGGCACTTTCCATGACCGGCTGGCGAAGACTAACGAAGAGCTGGCCCTGCGACCGGATGATTCCGCGCTTCTGCTGCGCGTGGCCCAACTCTATCTGGAACACGAGGAATGGACCAAGGCTCTGGAGGTGACGGAGAAGGTGGAAAAGAGTTCGCCGGGTGAGATCGGCACAAAGTTGGTCCGGGGCCAGGCGTGGCTGATGGCGGCCCAACCCGAAAAAGCGCGTGAGGAGTTGGACCTGTATCTGCAGGAGCGTCCGGAGGATCCAAAGGTATTGATTTTACGCGGTCGCTGCTTCGATCTGCTGGAGCAGGGAGATCGGAGCATTGCCGATTTTCGAAAGGCTCTCGAACTAACGAAGGAGCCGGGCCCGGATCTCTACCACGAAGCTGCGGCGCTCCTGGAGAAATATGGTTTTCGCAAGGAGGCCATCGCCACCTTGGACGTCGGGATTTCGAAATTGGGGCCCTTGCCCTCGCTGGCGCTCCTGGCGTTGCAAGCAGAAGAAAAAGCGGGGGACATCGATGCCGCCCTGACCCGAATCGATGCCATGCAGAAGGCTGCACCCCGGCCTGAGCCGTGGATGGCAAAACGCGCAGCCTTGCTGGGAAGGGCGCATCAGCAGGAAGCCTCCAAGGCCGCATGGCTCGAGCTCAAATCACACCTGGAAGCCCTGCCGAGTCAGGAACACAGTTCCAATTCGATGAGTCAACTTCTCGAAGAAACGCTGACTGCGATTGCGGCTGCCGATCCCGCTGCGGTGAAGTGATTTGGCCGGTTGCCCCACTGCTTGGCCGTCGCCTACCCCATGAGTGCCGCGAGGAAGTAATAGCTCCCCGCGCATGCAATCAATAGCGATCCGGGGGGGACGGCCCAGCTGGCCGGCGCGGCTCCAGGCACACGCGGCACACGGAACTTTCTCCCAATCTGCAAGGCGGCAAACAGCGGCAGCACGACGCATTGATGTCCCAGTTCCACACCCAGGCTAAAGGCGAGGATCGCGGTCGTGATCGTCACCCCCGACAATCCCTCCATCGCCTCCAGCAATCCGCCGGCAAAGCCTAATCCGTGAAACAGGCCGAATCCAAAGGCCAGTAGCAAACGTGTCCAACCACGACTGGCTCGCGGCGCGACGATGTTTTGCACCGCCACAAAAACCAGGCTTGCGGCGATGATGGGCTCCACGATTGAGGAAGGGAGCCGGAAAATGTCCAGGACGGAGAGCGTGAGGGTCAAAGTGTGGGCGAGGGTAAAGGCGGTGACCACTTTGACCAAATCAGAGATCGACGCGGCCGCGAGCACGAGGGCGGCCATGAAAAGCATGTGATCCCAGCCCGTGAGGATATGCCACATGCCGTGTTTGATGTAATCCACACCGACAGTGCTCGCTGGGGGAGCCACCGCTGACGTAACTCCCGGCACGGTAATCTCCAGATTCTGCTCGTGGGAAAGGAGATGCATTTGCTTCTTGCCGTCGGGGAAACGCACCGTCGCCAGATAACTCGCCGTCCAGGGCTGATTCTGAGGGTCCTTCAAACCCGCGAGAACATCCTGCGAGATCACGAGACGTTGGGCAGGACCTGCCAGAGGAAAGGAGAACTCGTAAACCAACCAGTTCGGCCGCTCCTTCGCGGAACTTTGCGACTGGGGAAGAATGCTGCCCTGCAGCTCTCCTCCGTCGGCCTGCACCTTGAAGTGGCTCAACAAATACTTGCCGTGTTCCGTTTTCAGCTCCGCGAAATCTGGAGCTATTCCATCGACCGTGCGGGCTGCAACGACCTCCAGTCCTTCCTGCGGCGCCTGGAGATGAAGCACAATGCGATCCTCCTGCACCTCCACATCGACTATGCCCTGGCTGATCGGATGGCCGAGAGCCGCAAACGTGGCGAGAAAACAAAACAGAAGCGTTAGCAGGCGGACCGGATTCATGCGCCACCGCTAGTAGGAGCGGAGCTGGGTGTCAACTTTTGTTAGATGCAGCTTTCCTCTGGTTTCGGAAATTCCCGCCTGTATCGCCACTCTCCAGACAGTTGCAATCCGAGGTTTTTCATAGGGAAACGGCTCTCAATGTTACGAACCGATGGCGCTTGGGTGACATTCTGGATTTCGCCTCCATTTCATTAGGACTGCCTCCGGATTGCTGCTTTTGTGTCGCCCCGCCCCGCGACCTACGCCGGAGCAATTCATCCCCCTTTCCCATCCTCTTCCACCACTCCGTCTCCAGCCCGTTTAGATCCTTAGTATGAAAGCATCCCCAATTTCCTCCACTGCCCTTGCCGTTTTACTTGCTGCACTCGCGGCATTCTCTCCTTCCGCGCAGGCCGCTGATGTCACTTTGATCGGCAAGGGTGCCGAATGGAAATACCTCGACGATAATTCCGACCCGGGCACTGTTTGGAAGGAGAGCTTCTTCAACGACTCCTCCTGGATCGGTCGCGGTCCCGCACCGCTCGGCTATGGCGACCCGCACATTGTGACCACCGTAGCTGGCGGCCCTTCTACTGCGCGCTACATCACGACCTATTTCCGCCGCGCGTTCACGGTCTCCGATCCTGCAACTATCTCCGCTCTGCGCCTCAACCTGCTCCGCGACGACGGCGTGGTGATTTATCTGAATGGCACCGAGATCAGCCGCGATAATCTCCCGACGCCCTCCACCCGGCAGACCCTCGCGCCCATCAACACCTCGGGCACCGACGAGACAACTTATTTTCCTTTAACGGCCGCTTCCAGCGTGCTGGTGGCTGGCGTCAACGTGCTAGCGGTGGAGTTGCATCAAAACTCCACCAACAGCAGCGATTTAGGCTTCGACTTGGAAGTCCTCGGAACCGTGGCTGAAACGGGTAACGCCGCTCCTACTGTTAGCCTCACCGCCCCGCTCGACGGAGCTAGTTTCACAAACCCCCCGAGCATCGAACTCGCTGCTAATGCCAGCGACACCGACGGAACCGTCGTCAAGGTAGCGTTCTACCGTGGCGGAACCAAAATCGGGGAAACGGCCAGCGCTCCTTTTGAATTCACCTGGAACAATCCCGTCGGCGGCACGCATCAGATTACCGCCATTGCGACTGACAATGGCGGCGTCACTGCCATTTCGAACGTTGCTAACATCACCGTTACCGCTCCGGCTAACCAAGCGCCGAGCGTGAGTATTCTAGCTCCCACTGCGGGCACCTTCGACGCCCCTTGGCAGACGGAAATGGAAGTCAGCGCCACAGATGCGGACGGAGTGGTCTCCAAAGTGGAGTTTTATGTGGATGGCGTGAAGAAAGGCGAGTCGTTGTCAGAACCTTTTGAGCTGGTTCTACCTCCGTTTTTCACCGGGAGCTATGTTTTTACCGCCAGGGCGATTGATAACGATGGCGGGCAGACGGACAGCGCGGCCGTGACTGTCGTCGTGGAGAACGTCGACAACGTCTCTCCGTCCGTCAGTCTAACGGCTCCGGTCAACGGCGCCACGGTTGCTGGAACCACCGTTAATTTCACCGCGAATGCCTCCGACACAGATGGACGTGTGAGCAAAGTGGAGTTCTACGAAGGCTCGAACAAGCTCGGCGAGGACACCACCGCTCCCTACGCCTATGCGTGGTCAGGAGTGGCCCCCGGCAGCTACTCGCTCACGGCAAAAGCCATCGACAACGACGGCGGCGTCTCAACTTCGAACCCCGCATCGATCACAGTCTCTGCACCTACCTCATTCAGCTACACGCAGAATTTCAACAGCTTGGGTTCCGCTGGCACCGCTATTAACATCGAAGCGAACGGCACCGCCGGCTGGTCCGTTTTCGGCTCGCTTGGCGGCGGCAACAGCACTTGGACAACGTCGATCCCGGCGTCTGGCACCACCTCGGCCGCTACGGCCGGGAGCCTGAATGACACGGTCGTCGCTACTAGCTCCCTCACGGTTACCAGCAACACTGCCGGCTACAATTTCCCAAACACCAGCACCACCGACCGCGCCCTCGGAACCTCGCCCACCAGCGGCGCCGGGGTCGCTTTGCAACTCACCCTCACCAACACTGCGGCGTCGGGAATCACGTCTTTCAACATCGGCTATGACATCGTGCGTCGCCAGGTTGTCACCTCCGCCAATGAACTCCCCGGCTACCGCCTCTTTTACAGTCTCAATGATGGCGTCACCTGGACGAATGTCGCTGCGCTGAATCCAGCCATTACCGGCAACGCGCCGACTGTCATCGTGCCAAACACCGTCGGTGTCACCACCGTTCCCGCCACCCTCGTTTCGCTTCCCGCACAATGGAGTTCAGGGGCTAGCATTCGATTCCGCTGGATCGATGACAACGCGGTAGCCACGTCTCCCGACCAAATCCACGCTCTGGACAACGTTACCATCACCGCAGCCTCCTTTGCTCCTGGAACTGCGCCGGCTGTCGCGCTCACCGCACCATCCTCAGGGGCTACTTACAATCCGCCAGCTACCGTTTCGCTGGCTGCCACCGCTTCCGATTCCGATGGCAGCGTGCTGAAAGTGGAGTTCTACCAAGGGTCCACAAAGATCGGCGAGGACACCACTGCTCCCTACACCTTCGAGTGGACCAACGTCCCTGCTAACACCTATTCCCTCACCGCTCGCGCTATCGATAACGACACGAACGCCAAGACCAGCGCGCCAGTTAGTATCACCGTCAACGCCCCTCCTGGATCTGGATCGCTTTCCCGCAGTCCTTACCTGAACCAGGCCAGCCACAACAGCATCGTGGTTCGGTGGGACACCGCGCAAGCCGTCGCAGGTAAAGTGCGTTACGGCACCAGCCCGACGAACCTCAACCAAACGGTGGATGAAACAATCAGCACCAAGAAACATGAGGTCAAACTCACCGGCCTCTCTCCCTACACCCGCTACTATTACAGCGTTGGCTCCGCCTTCGACACGCTCACTCCGGAAGCTGCGGATACCACATCGGTGCGGACGAGCGCTTTCACGAACTACCCGGCTCCGACCCAGGAAGATTACACTTTCCGCACCTCTCCTTTGCCGGGCACGGCGGTAAACACCCGCGTCTGGATCGTGGGCGATTGCGGACGAGGCAGCTCCAGCCAGGCAGGTGGACGCGACGCCTATTACAACTTCATGGGCAGCAACGTTCCCGATCTGAACCTGCAGATGGGCGACAACGCCTACAACAACGGCACTCAGGCAGAGTATCAGGCGAACTATTTCCTGATGTATCCGACGATCTTCCGCAAGGTGCCTCAATGGAGCTGCCTGGGAAATCACGAGGCGACCACGGACGCTGCAACGGGCAATTACCCATACTTCGACATGTTCACCTTCCCTAAAGCGGGTGAATGCGGCGGTGTCGCCTCGGGCTCGGAAAATTACTACAGCTTCGACTACGGCAACATCCACTTCATCTGTCTCGATTCGCAGCAGAGCAGTCGTGCGGTTGATAACCCTGCCACCACCACTGTCAACGAAGAAGGCGCGATGGCGGCCTGGCTCCGTGCGGACCTGGCGGCAAACACCGCCACGTGGACCATCGCATTCTGGCATCACCCTCCGTATTCCAAGGGCAGTCACGACTCGGACACCGAGGGAACCCTGGTGGAAATGCGCCAACGCTTCAACCCTATCATGGAAGCGGGTGGAGTGGATGTTCTCTACTTCGGCCACAGCCATAGCTATGAGCGCAGCGTGCTCCTCAATGGCAACTACGGCACCACTAGCTCCATCACGGCTGCAATGAAGTTCAATGCCGGCAACGGCAGCTCCCGCGGTTTCACCACTAACGGAAGCGGCGTGATCCGGCGGAAACCTGCCGATCCTCACACCCTCTCTCCAGCTGCCACCACCGTGAACGGCACCGTTATTCCGCCCGATGGCGCTTACCTCAAGCCGCTCACCGGCCCGCGCGATAACTACGGAGCTGTTTACAACACGGCGGGTTCCTCCGGCCAGGCCGATGGCGGCAGCCTCAACCACAGCGCGATGTATATTTCCTACAACACGGTCGGAACGGTGAACCTCCAGATCAACGGCAACACCCTCACCTCCACCTACATCCAGTCCGGCGGCACCGCTCCGGATAACTTCACCATCGTCAAGCAAGGTGCTGCCGATGGCGACGGCGACGGCATTGCTGATGAATACGAGATCGCCAACGGCATGAACCGCCGCTCGGCCTCCGATGCAGGAGCCGACATCGACGGCGATGGACTCTCCGGACGCGTGGAGTTTGCTCTGGGAACCCAAGCAAATGTGCCGACGCGCAATGGCCTTCCTCTCGTGACGCAAAGCTCCGGAGCAGACAGCGGAAAGCTCGCTCTCACCTTCACGCCGCGCCAATCCTCCATCAGTTACATCGTGCAGGCCAGTGACGACCTGAAAACGTGGTCCGATCTCGCCATGCCGGAAATCACCGTCGGCACGCCGATGACGATCGCCGATGCGAACACCACTTCACCCAATCGCTACCTGCGCTTGAAGATCGTTACGAACGGCGTCACGGACACCCTCCTGCCTGCAGGTCGTATCCAATACACGCTCACGCAGAAACAGGAAACGTCCCTCAGTTTCCCGCTGAGCCAGCCTGCGGTGAATATCAGTGGCAAGCCTGCTGGCTTCATCAGTGCCGTCGGCGCCACAACGCTCGACGACGCCTCAGCTAACTGGACACCCGGCGCGCTCTCCAATCCGACGGCCCCATACATTGTGCGTATCACCAAGGGAGCGGCGGCAGGCAACTTCTTCCAGGTGTCTACTAGCACAGCGAACACCGCGACGAGCCTCACCATCATCACCGGGTCAGTGAATCCCACCTCCCTCGGCATTGTCGCTGGCGTGGATACCTACGAGCTCATCCCGGCGCAGACGTTGGCCAGCCTCTTCCCGACCGGCACGCTGCTCTCCGGCAGCGTCACCACGGGCGACACCTTGCGCCTCTGGAATGGCGCCGCTTGGGTCACTTACTTCCACAATGGCACCGACTGGATGCGGCAAAACGGCGGCGTTTCTAACACCGTCGTTGTTCGTCCCGATCAGGGTTGGATGTTGCTCCGCCGCGGCCCTTCCATGAGCTTCGACATCATTGGCCAGGTGCCATCCACCGTCGGAAAAGCCACCGTGCAAAAAGGAATGTCGAATTTCCTCTCGCTGCTGCCTGTGCCGCAGACGTTCGCGGAGTTTCCGATCCAGACCCTGCTGCCGGATTGGTCGAGCAACTCGGCCAATGTCACTGCCGGCGATTACGTCCGCATTTGGAACGGCGCTGCCTGGCTAAACTACTACCATAACGGCACCGACTGGATGCGGCAGAACGCGGGCAGTGCCAACACCACACCGGTGCTCCGCCCAGGTCGTCCGATCTTCATCGTCCGCCCTGCTGGCTCCGGCAGCAACGTCCTCGAGCAACCGAAAACCTACTAACTCTCCACCTAGCTATTCCCTATGAAACATCCTTCGCTCTTTCTCCTCACCGGACTCCTGGCGCTTTCCTCTGCGCAAGCCGGCACCATCCTTGAGGACTTCAACGGCCTAACCACCCTGCCTTACATCATGGCGGACGAAGGCCCGTGGTCCGACGACACGGCATCCTTCAGCTCCACCACGGCTACCATCGCCAACTTCGGCAGTGGGCAGCCCAGCGGCGGAATGGGCAACGGCTTCGTCTATTGGCTTGGCGGCGCGCAGGATTGGACGACTAACAATTTCGTCATTCTCACGGGATTCACCCTGCCGGAGAACGCCACTTCGACCCTCAATTTCTACATTGAAGACGATTTTGGAAACGTGTCGATCTCCACGCAGTTTGCGCTCTCGGATTTCACCTCCGGCAACACGGTCGCGGTGCCCATTGTTTACGGCGCGGTGACGCGCACGGACGTCGCCTACTGGGGTGTGCAGGGTCAACGAGCCCGACGCTCCAGATTTCGCCTATAGCTTCGATCAGGTGGAAGTCTCCTCCGTGCCGGAACCAGGCGCAGTGGCCATGTATGCGGTTGTGGGTTGCTTTGCCCTTCTGTTCTGGAGACGCAAGACCCAGAAATCTGCTTAAGGCTTCCTCCCGGGAAATCAGGTTTTGAATGAATAACTCCGGCTGAGGCGAGTCGGATGTTCTGCACGATGCTCGCAAACGACCAGTTCAGGTCTCTGCTGCGTTGTGGTATTACTAAACCTATGAAAAAAATCCTTATCGCCCTGCTTTTTGCATGTGCCCTCTTTGGAGTGCCGCAAGCGAAGGCGGATGTTTCCCTTAGTTTCTTCTACGACTCCCTCCAGGATGACGGAGACTGGTTCGAAGCCGATGATTACGGCTATTGCTGGCAGCCACGTGATGTGAGTGACGACTGGAGTCCTTACACGGACGGCTACTGGACCTACACCGATGCGGGCTGGACGTGGGTTTCCTACGAGCCACACGGCTGGGCCACATATCACTATGGACGCTGGGTGGATCTCCGCGGACGCGGCTGGGTCTGGGTGCCCGGCTACGAGTGGGGCCCCGCGTGGGTGAGCTGGCGCTCGAGTGACGAATACGTGGGCTGGGCTCCGTTGCCTCCACGTGCCACCATTAGTGTTGGTCTCACCATTGGCAGTCATGTGGATTACGATTACGACATCGGGCCGACCTACTACCGGTTTGCGCCGACTCGCCGTTTCGGCTCGCCGTCTCTGCGGCAGGTGATTGTCGATCGTTCCGAGAACATCACGATCATTAATCAGACCACGAACATTACGAATATCACGTATCGCGACAACGTCGTTTACAACGGTGGTCCTGACTTCGAGCGCGTCAATCTTCGCAGTGAGCGTCCTATTGAGCGGCTCAGGCTCGAGCGCGTCACCGAGATCGACCGCACCCGCGACAATCGTTTCAATCGTCCGAGAGACGGCCGCCTCGCCGTCGTGGCCCCAGCAGTGGTGCCGGTCGAAGAGCAAATTCGCCCTCGCAACGTGAAGGCGAGACTCGGCCGGGTCGAAGCCAACGACGGATGGGCGGGCATTCAAGATCAGAAGCTCGTCGAAAGCACCCGTGCGAAAATTCGCCAGGAAAACAAAGGCCGCGAGCGTAAACAGGTGAACCGCGAGCAGTCCGCAGCTCAGGCACTCCGCCAAGAGGCCCGCCGCAAACCTGTGGCTTCACTGCCTCAGCAGGAAGCGAATGTCGCTCCGGAAAAACGTGCCGAGGCAAAGAATCGGCGGCCCGAGCAAGACGCCCAACCCGCAGCAGATCCCGCTGCTCAGCAACAACGCCAAGCCGCCGCTCGACGGGAGCGTGACCCACGCAAGCCCGACAAAGGACGCGATGCCGCAGAACGCCAAGACCCAGCCGCGGTAGCCGATCAGCAACGCCCTGACCAGCCACGTCCGGGTCAGCAGAAACCTCGCAAGCAGGATCAGCCAAAGCGCCCGGATAGAGATGCGGCAGTGGCCCCTGAGAACCGTGACCAGCCAAAGAAGGAAGGCCGCGGCGGGGACAACAATCAGCGTGAGCAAGCTCAGGCGCGTCAGCAAGCCGCCCAGGCAGAGCAACGTCAGCAACAGGCTCAGGCAGGACAAGCCGAGGCACGTCAGCAAGAAGCTGCTCGTGAGGCTGCACAGGCGGAAAATCGCCAACAGGCCGCACGTCAGGCCAACGAAGCTCAGGAAAACCGGTCTCGTGGTCAGCGCGAGAAACAGGCCCGCGAACGGGAAAACCCTCAGCGTCCGGACGTAGCCGCTCCCGAACGTCAGCCTCGTCGGGAAGCACCTCCGCAACGTCGCGAAGCCCGGCCCGACCGCCCCGACGCTCCTCCTCAGCGGGAAGCACGTCCAGAGGTTCGCCCTCAGCGTCCGGAAGGACGTCCTCAGGGTCAGCCACGCCGTGAGAAGGCACCTCAAGGGGAAGCTGGAACTCCAGAAGAGGAAGCCGCGAAGAAAAAGAAGAAGCGCGACCAAGGCCAGTAAGGCACCCCAATCAAAAACAGCATTGCATCAGGCTTGCGGAGGAAACTCTGCGAGCCTGTTTGCTTTTACGGCTTCGCCTTCGGCTTCACCCCGCAACCACACCCGCTGCCGCAACCTTTTTTCTCTCGGCGCACCCACCAGCTCCGCACAAAGACGATCAGCGTGATCAGGACAATCAGGAGAGCCAGAGCGGTTTGTGTATCCATTAATTTAGGAAAGAAGGGTAGCTGCCAGATCGGCAATGTGTGTCCCGCAGACTCTTATCTCTCGAGCCCCACGGTGCAGGACAGCGTCGAGCCTCCAGCCTTCCTCCACAAGGGACGATCTCACGCCAAGGGGCGTTTGGCAGCCGCCGCCCAATGCCCGCAGCAGGGCTCGCTCGAGGGAGATCGCGTCCCATGTGGGCTGATGATTAATCGCGCGGAAAACGGCCTCATACTCCGAGGCACCTTCGCGCACCTCGATGCCGATGGCTCCCTGCCCGACCGCCGGCAATGTGACTTCCGGAGTGAGGTTGCTGATGTAAAAGTCGCCCAGCCTTCCATCCTTCACCAAGCCGAGACGCTCAACCCCCGCAGCAGCCAGCACGGTGGCGCTCCAGTCGGGGTGTTCGCCCAGCTTGCGGAGGCGCGTTGCTACATTTCCGCGAATCTCCACAATCTCCAAGTCGGGCCGACGCGCTTTGAGCTGCAACTGCCTTCGAATGCTGCTCGTGGCAACGGACGCTCCCGGAGCCAACGCGGCAAACCCGCCGGGGCGCTTGGAGATCAGCCAGTCATCCACGTTTGCCCGAGGGAGAACCGCAGCGAGCGCCAGCCCCGGCGGCAGGATCGTTGGCAGATCCTTCAGGCTGTGCACCGCCGCATCGATTCGCCCGTCGAGGAGGGCTTCCTCGAGTTCTTTGGTGAAAAGGCCTTTGTCCAGCTTGCCGGCGGCGTCGGTGAGACTTAGGTCGAGACGTTGATCCCCCGTGGTGGTTATCTCCCGCACTTCCACTGGCAATTCTGGAAAAGCGGCTCGCACGGCCGCCTCAAAGAGATGAGTCTGCGCGAGGGCCAGCGCACTGTTTCGGGTTCCAATAACAAACGGCTTCATGGTGTTCGCACCGGCTGCCCAACGTTCGGCGGCCTGTTAGAGGTGGCATCGCGCAATCCTCGCTGGCGCGACCAGGCGAGAAATTCCTGCACGTGATGCTCGATGATCTTCTGGCAGACGACCATTTCCTGCCGCCGCACTTCCAGCGATTCACGCGCAATGGCTTCCAGCGAATCGATGTCGTAGAGATACACGCCATCGATCTCATTCACCGACGGCTCCACGTCTCGCGGAACCGCGATATCGATGAGGAAAAGCGGCCGCTCCTGGCGTGTGCGCATGAGCGCTTCGAGCCGTTCGCGAGTGACCACAAAATGCGGCGCTGCCGTTGAACTGATAAGGATGTCGAGCGTCCCGAACTCCGCCTCCCATTCCTCGAAATGCAATGCCCGTCCGCCGATTTCCGCCGCCAGCGCAACAGCGCGTTCGTGACTTCGATTCGAAACGATCACGCTCTTCACACCTTTGCTGGCGAGCGCTTTCGCCGTCCGTTCGCTCGTGTCCCCTGCCCCGAGAACCATCACCTTGCACCCGCCTAAATCGCCGAAAATCTTCTCCGCCAGATCCACCGCGACAGAGCCAACCGAGACGCTCCCGCGGGTAATCGCCGTCTGGCTGCGCACTTGTTTCGCCACGGAAAACGCCTTCTGGAAGAGCTTGTTTAGCCAGATCGAGGTCGCCTGCGCATCCACCGCCGTTGCGTAGGCTTTCTTCACCTGGCCGAGGATTTCCGTCTCGCCCACGATCATGGATTCCAGCCCGCTCACCACGCGGAACAGATGACGCACTGTTTCCTCGAAATCGTGATGATAAATATGCTCCAGGTCGTTTCCCTCCACCTCCGCCCGCGTCTTGAGAACACTCAGCGCGTCGAAGTTCTCCTCGCCCGAGACGACATACCACTCCACCCGATTGCAGGTGGACAACGCCACCGCTTCGCTCACCGCTGGCAAATGCAGCGCACGTTCCAACGCGGCCACGGTGTGCTGCGGATCGATGGCGAAACGTTCCCGCGCCTCCACACTCGCGGTCTGGTGGCTCACCCCGATGCACGTCAAATTCATCGCGGGCTCCCTCCGGAAAGAAGCGTCACGCCCCACAACACGCCGATGACGACCGCAAACGCCACCACTGAAGCCGTCGCCAGGCGATGAGGCGGAAGCACTTTCCAACCTCGGCCCCAGAGGATGGCGAAATACATCACCCAAACCAGCGTCGCCAGACCCAGCTTCACCAAACCCGGGAGCGGATGAATGAAAAATCCCGCGCCCAGCCCGAGCGTCAAAAGCACAAAACCGAGAAAAACCAGCCGCCGATTCGCAATCGCCAAATGGCTGATCGGCGGCAGGCGATAGAACAACGACCCAAGCGTGTGACGTTTCAGTTGGCGATCCTGCACGAGATACATCACGCCAGCGACGCCCGCCAAAAGGAACGCTCCACAAGCTATGATCGAGAACGACGCGTGAAACTCCACCCACGCATTCGGCGGACCTTTCGGAGCGGACGGTTGATCAATAGGGAGCACAAACGCCAGCGCCTGAATGAAAAACACCACCGGTGACGTAAACGCCCCCATGAGCGACAGCCGGTAAGCCGGGCCAACGATCATATAGATGAGCGTCATCGACCAGCTCACGAAAACAAAAACCTCGAAGAGATTCGTCAGCGGGCAGCGGCCAATCGCTTCGCCCCGCAGATAGAGAAACACCGTTTGCAGAACGAACCCCGCCGCGACCGCCAGGAAGTTAAAGCGCGACGGCAGAAAACGCCCGGCCCGCAGCGCAAACAACGTGTAGCCGAAGCTCACGAGGAAGCAGAAAGTCGAACCTAAAAGCCAGAAGCGATCCATGAAAAGAGAGGCGACAATCTGGAGTAGAAAGCCGGAACTGGAAACCCCAAAACTTGGCGCCCGCAGCCGGCTCCCCTCTCTCCCACTTTCGGCTTCCCGTTTTCTGCGTTCTGGTTTCCACTCTCCGCCAGCCGCCATGGACGACATTTCCCTCCTCTACAGCCTCATCCGCAACATCCCCGATTTCCCGCAACCGGGAATTCAGTTCAAGGACATCACGCCCATTCTTTCCGATCCCGTCGGCTTCCGCACTTCTGTGGATCTCTTCGTGCAGAAATGTCGGGATGTCGGGGTGCAGAAGATCGTCGGCATTGATGCGCGCGGTTTTCTTTTCGGCGCAGCGGCCGCTTACGCGCTGGGCGTCGGCTTCATCCCGGTTCGCAAGCAGGGCAAGCTCCCTTTCACCTGCCGCAGCCATTCCTACACATTGGAATACGGAAACAACGTCATCGAGATCCACGACGATGCGATTATTCCCGGCGAACGCGTGGTCCTGATCGACGATCTCCTCGCCACCGGCGGCACCGCCGGAGCGGCCGCCAAACTGGTAACTGAACTCGGAGGCGTCGTGGTCCAGGCCATCTTCCTCATCGAGCTCGTGGCTTTGGAAGGTCATAAACAACTCCCCGGCGTGCCTGTGACGACCTTTTTGAAATACTAAGGTTTCCGGTTTTAGCAGCGGGGGTTTGCGTTTACCTTCGCGACTCCATGCAACGTCCGCGGGTCATTTCCAACTTCGCCATCACTGCCGATGGGAAGGTCTCGACCCGAAATCACACGCCGTCCGGCTTCACCTCGGCGCGGGATAAGCGGCGGTTGCTGGAGATTCGCTCCCTTGGCGATGCGCTCCTCGTCGGACGCGGCACGGCGGAAGCGGACAACATGTCGATGACAATCCCGGATGAAGATCTGCGCCGGGCGCGGGTCGCCCGCGGCCAGTCGGAGCACCCCATTCGCGCGCTCATCTCCAACTCCGGAGAGATCCCGCCAACATTGAAGGTCTTCACCAATACCGTCGCGCCGACGTTGGTCTACTCGACGGAAGCGATGTCCGAGGCGAACCGTGCGGCACTGGGCGCTCACGCAAAACTCCGACTCTCCCCGGCAGATTCCGTCCCGCTCAACTGGCTCCTCAACGACCTGCGCGCCAACCACGGCGTCCGCACGGTCATCTGCGAAGGCGGGCCCACGCTGGTCAAAGCGCTCCTCGCAGAAGATCTGCTCGACGAAATGTATGTGACGATCGCGCCCAAAATTTTCGGCGGGAAGGACGCTCCCACCATGACCGGCAGCGTCGGCTCATTTCTTCCGGAAGCCCGCCATTTCCGATTAAAAGATCTCTTTGTGGAAAATAGCGAAGCCTACTGCCATTATGTCAGGCGCCAGTCGCGCTAGAACCTCATGCACACCGGCAATACCATCATCATCCGCGCTCCCAAGGAACGCATCTTTGCGGCGGCCGCAGATCTCTCGCAATGGCCGAAGATTTTGCCGCATTATCGCTACATCGATTACCTCGAACGCGGCACCAATCGGCACATCGTAAAGATGGCTTGTTACCGCAGCGGCATCCCGATTGCGTGGACAAGCGAAGAGGTCATCGACCATGAAAAAATGGAGGTCCGCTTTCACCATCTCAAGGCCTTCACCAAAGGCATGGACGTCGTCTGGACTTTCAAGGACACGCCCGATGGCGTGCAGGTGGACATCCTTCACGACCTAAAATTTCGCATCCCGTTCCTAGCGCCCATCGCGGACGTGATCATCGGGAAATTTTTCATCTCCTACATCGCCGGGCAGACTCTCAAACACATGAAACTTCACTTGGAAAACCCCGCCGCGTGAGCCGCCGCGCTGTCATCACAGGCCTCGGGCCGATCACCTGCATCGGCATCGGCAAGGCTGCTTTTTGGGCCGGATTGCTCGCGCAAAAAAGCGGCATCACCAAGCTGGAGGGGTTCGACACAACGCTCTACAAGGCGCATTGCGCCGGGCAGATTCTTGATTGGGACCCGACGACATTCTTTGCTCCGCATCGGCTAAAACGGCTTGATCGCTACGCACAATTTGCCGTCGCTTCCGCCAAGCTCGCTCTGGAAGACGCGGGCATCGATGCAACACCGGAGAACCCGAGCCACCGTATCGGCGTGAGCTACGGCACAGCGCTGGCCGGCATCGCCAATGCAGAAGGGCAGCACGCGTTGTTCGTGACCAAAGGTCCGCGTGCCGTGCACCAGACGCTGGCGCTGCAAGTCTTCGGCGGCTCGGCGCATTCCAATATAGCTATCGAATGCGGGCTGCGCGGCGTGGGCACAACGAATTCAAATTCCTGCGCCAGCGGCACGGTTGCCATTGGCGAAGCGCTGCGTTACATCCGCGACGGCTGGGCCGACGTGATGGTCGCCGGCGCAGCGGAAGCTCCGTTGAGCCCGCTAACTTATGGCGCGTTTGCGTTCATCAAGACGATGTCGCAATGGACCGGCGATCCAGCGGGAGCCTGCCGTCCCTTCGATCTCGGGCGCGATGGATTTGTCATGGGCGAAGGGGCCGCCAGCCTCGTAATCGAGGAATACGAGCACGCCAAAGCTCGCGGTGCTCATATTTATGGCGAGGTTCTCGGCTACAGCTTGAACAACGATGCGTATCACATGACGACTCCCCTGCCCGGCGGCGAAGCGGGCATTCGCGCGATTACGGATGCGCTCACGGATGCGAAGGTGAACCCGGACCAGATCAACTACATTAACGGCCACGCGAGCAGCACTCAGATGAATGATTCCAACGAGTGCTTCTGCGTGCAGGCGGCGCTCGGAGCGGATGTCGCGGCAAAGATTCCCATTAGCGGCACAAAGCCATACACGGCGCATCCGCTCGGCGCGACCGGAGCGATGGAGGCGATCATTTGCGCTCTCGCTCTCGACAACAACTGGGTGCCCCCGACGCTGAATTTCGAAACGCCAGATCCTGCCTGCCCGCTCGACATCGTTCCGAATGAAGGGCGCGAGAAGAAGCTGGATTACATTCTCACTAACAGCTTCGGCTTCGGCGGCATTAATAGCTGCGCCGTTCTGGGCCGCGTCTGAGGCCGCTAACTCTGGCCGCACCCTCGGCGCGGAGGCGGCTATTGATTGACGCCGCGGCGGTCTTCGCCGAATAACACGGCTGCCCAAATGATTGCCCTCAGCGAAGACATCCCCAGCGACCTCAGTGGGCGGGTGAGCGGGATGTTTTCCCCAACGGGATTGCTCGCCAAGGCGAAAAACTTCGAGCACCGCGAAGAGCAGCAGCAGATGGCGGGGTTGGTTGCCGGCGCACTGGAAGCGCAGGAACATCTCATCGTGGAAGCCGGGACCGGCGTTGGAAAATCGCTCGCGTATCTCATTCCCGCCGTTCTCTACGCGCAGGAGGCGAAGAAGAAAGCGGTCATCTCCACGCACACGATTAATCTCCAGGAGCAGCTCGTCTATAAGGACATCCCGCTCGTGCAGAAGATCCTCCCAAACGAGTTTGAAGCGGTGATGCTAAAGGGGCGCCACAACTATTTCTGCCCGCGCCGCCTGGAACGCGCCCTCGCTCAAGCGGGCGAGCTTTTTACCTCGCCGGAGCAGGAGGAACTGAAGCGCATCTGGCAATGGAGCCAGACCACGAAGGACGGGACG
>DASVRZ010000077.1:0-8280 GCA_036388355.1 Chthoniobacterales bacterium
TTCCACCCTCGGGCAACGAGACGGTCATACTGTAGAAGGGCGTCCTGCCCTGCGCAGCACAATCCAAAACCGCCTTGTGCATCCCGCCAACCCGATCTACTTCGTGCGGATGACGATCTCGACGCGGCGATTTAATTGCTGCTCTTCGACGGTGGTGGGGCGGCCGTTTTTGATCACAGGCACGAGCAGTTTGCTGCTTCCGTAGCCACGGGTTTGCACGCGGTTCGGGTCAATGGCCATGTTTTGCACCAACCAGGATTTTACTGATTCCGCGCGGCTGATGCTCAACTGAAGGTTGTAATTGGGGCTGCCAAACGAGTCGGAATGTCCTTCGATAATGAAGGTCGCTTCCGGGTTTTTTTGGATCAACTGCCCCAGCTTGGTCATGCTGGAGACCGCGTCTTCCGTGAGCGTGAAGCTGTCGTAGGAAAACAACGTATCCCCGCGGAAATTGAGCGGCTTCGTATTTGAAGGAAGCGGGCCGGTTTGGGTCAAAAGTTGATCGATATCGGAAAAGCCGGGCATCCCCACGTCGGGACCGGCGCTAGTCCCTTTCAGTTTGGCAGCGATATCCGTAGGCGAGTCGCCCGGATCGGCTGATGTATCCACCAGGCCTTCGGCAGTCAGCGCGGGTTGATTTACGGAAGACGGCTTTTGCGTGGTGAGTTGCTTGCTAAGTTCCGCCATCTCCCGCTCCAGAGCATGAGCACTGCGCTCCTGCATCTGGTTGATCGCCGCCGTGACAGAAGATGGATCGACTTTCGGATTGTCGTTCACCAGCTTGGTGGGCTCCGGAGCGCTGGGCCCTATTCGGACTTCCGCCAGCTCCTTTTCGAAGGCTTTCTTGGGATTGGGAGAGTCAATTTTCGCTTTGTCCGGCACCGGCTTGGTCGCAACGGTGTCCACCTTCGGAACGTCTGGATTCTGCAAAATGCGGGGATCGACTTCCGCACGCTTCATGTTGAAAACACGCGGGACGAGTCGCTCGGTTTGCACGGGTGCAAATTCGCGGAGCTTCTTCGCCTGAAACACGAGCATCAGGCAGAGATGAAACGCCAGCGACAACACCAGCATCGGCACGAGCCATTTGCGGAAGTTCCAATCGGACTGATTGGTTGCGTAAGATCCAAAAGACATCGTGCCGGAAGTTAGCTGAATTCCCGCCGATGTTCAATCGCGCAAATACGACAGTTACGTTTGAAAAATCGCCGTTGCTCGTGATACTCTGCGCGATGGCAGTTCAGTTTAAGGATTATTACGAGATTCTCGGCGTCGCGAAGACCGCCAGCGAGGATGAACTCAAGAAGGCATTTCGCAAACTAGCGCGGAAATATCATCCAGATGTCGCAGAGGATAAGAAGACGGCCGAGGCGAAGTTTAAGGAGATCAACGAAGCCTACGAAGTGCTCAGCGATCCGGCTAAACGCCAGAAATACGACACGCTCGGGCCAAATTGGAACCAGCAAGGTGGCGGCGGCTTTGGACGTGGCGGAGGCGGCGGGGCGCCGGGCGGCTTTGAGGAATACAACTTTGGCGGCACCGGCTTTAGCGATTTTTTCGAGCAGTTCTTCGGCGGCGGCGGCGGAGGTGGAGGCGCTGGCGGATTTGGCCAGCGCGGAGGCGGCTTTGCCGGGCCTCGCCGTGGTCAGGATGTGGAGACTGATATTATGGTCACGATCGACGAGGTGCTCCAGGGCTCGAAGCGGACGGTGTCGTTTCGACGTGGACCAGAGGGAAAGGTGGAAAGCTACACCGTCACCATTCCGGCTGGCGTCCGCGAGGGGCAGCGCATCCGGCTTTCTGGCAAAGGGGAGCCCGGCGGCCAGAATGGACAAGCCGGCGACCTGTATCTCAACGTTCGCATTTCGCGCCATCCCGACTACGTCATCGAGGGGAACGACCTGCTTCACACCGTTTCCATTTCTCCGGCGGCGGCTGTTTTAGGCGCAGAAGTTTTCGTTCCCACCCCGGACGGCCGGGTGAAAGTCAAAATTCCCGCGGGCACCCAGCCCGGTGGCAAAATGCGCCTGCGGGGAAAAGGTCTCCCGCAAAGCGGCGGCGGGCGAGGCGATCTTTACGTGATCGTGGAAGTCGAGATTCCGACGTCGTTAACAGAAGCCGAACGCAAGCTCTGGGAACAGCTTGTCTAGCGAGGCCTAAGCCGTTCGCGGATCTCGCTGATTATGCCGCCACGAGCCCCGCTTCGCGCAGGCGATCTTCCATGTCCCGGGTCTGCAGAGCCTCGATCATTTCCGTGATGTATCCCTGCACGAAGGTGTCTAAGTTATAAAGCGTCAGCCCGATGCGGTGATCGGTCACGCGGTTCTGCGGATAGTTGTAGGTGCGGATTTTTTCCTCGCGCCCGCCTGAGCCGATCTGGTTTTTGCGGTGAGCGGCGTATTTGGCTTCCTCCTCGTTGCGCTTATCTTCAAGCAGACGTGAACGCATGATCATCAGCGCCTTCTCTTTGTTTTTGATCTGACTCCGCCCGTCCTGACACCGCACAATCCGGCCGGTCGGGATATACATGACCTGCACGGCGGAGTCGGTCGTGTTAACACCCTGACCACCCGGTCCTCCCGAGCGGCAAACCTCAATCCGAAGATCTTCCGGACGCATTTCGAAATCCACTTCCTCGGCTTCTGGCAAGACTGCCACGGTCGCTGCGGAAGTATGAATGCGGCCTTGAGCCTCCGTCGCGGGAACGCGCTGCACGCGATGCACGCCACTCTCGTAACGCATATCGCGGAAAACGCCGTTGCCCGACACCTTAAAAATCACTTCCTTCAATCCGCCCAGCTCTGAAGGGCTCGACTCGATCTCCTCGATCTTAAAGCCGCGCGGCTCGGCAAACCGGCAATACATCCTATACAGATCCGCCGCGAACAACGCCGCTTCGGAACCACCCGTGCCGGCTCGAATCTCGATGATCGCGTCGCGATTTTCATCCTCGTCCGGCGGCAAGAGGGAAAACTGCACCGTCTTCTCGAGTTCCGCGATCCGTTTTTCCAACTCCGGGATCTCCGACGCCGCGAGCTCTGCCATCTCGGCGTCTTCCCCCTTGGCCATCTCCGCGTTTTCGACTAACTCACGCTGACATTTCTCCAGCTCGGCCCATGCATCCAGAAGCTTCTTGGTCTGGGCGTGCTCCGTCATGATCGTCCGGGCGCGCTTCGGATTTTCGAACAGATTCGACGACGAAATCTCGGCGTCGAGTTCGATGAAGCGCTGGCGGCGTTTTTCGATGAGAGGAGAGAAATCCATGGGAGACTCGGGCGTAAAAACAAGAAACGGTGAAAGCGCGTGGGCGCAATCACCGTCTCAGGGTAAAACGAAATGAAGCTAGGCTTTTTTGACAGCGCGACCGGATTTCTCGGTGCCGTAACGGCGGGAGAACTTCTCGATGCGGCCTGCAGTATCGACGAATTTTTGTTCGCCGGTGAAGAAGGGATGGCAGGCAGCGCAGATACCGATGCGGATATCGCGTTTGGTGGAGCGAGTCACGTAGTTGGCTCCGCAAGCGCAGGAGATCGTCGTCTCGACGTAGTTAGGATGGATGTCAGCTTTCATAAAATGCGAAAAATGGGACAGCAGAGTAGCATCGAAAGCGGGCACCGCAAGTGTCGCGTCAGATATATTTCCTGTGCAGAAACTGTCTAATACGGCATCCTGCACCCATGAAGCTGCTCCCCTCGGTTTTCGCGTTCTTTTTCGTTGCGGTAACGGCCGCCGCCCAGTCGCCGGCTTACACGTTGCACGAGTGGGGGACATTTACCACGGTGTCCGGTTCTGATGGCGTGCTTTTGCCAGGTCTGCAGCGCGAGGAGGAAGCACTTCCCGATTTTGTGGAGTCGCACGAAGGGATGAGAAATCTGGCCGCCCTCCCTGGTGGTTCGCAGGAGGATCTGAACATCAAAGGCTACATTCGTCCGCTCAAGAACGTCACCGTGAAAATGGAAACGCCAGTCATCTATTTCTACACCCCGCAACCGTTTCAGGCGCAGGTGTCTGTTGGCTTTCGCGGCGGCTCCATCAGCCAATGGTATCCGACACGCAGTGGCGGCGAGACTCCTCCGCCTCAGAATCCCACTGGGCTACTGGATCAAGCCGCCCGCCTCGTCACGAGAAACGCTGTAGATGGCGCCATCGACTTCGCCACCAAATACGAAGGCTCCATTCAATGGGACGTCACCGTCACGCCTCCCACGGAGGCCGACTCGAGCGTCATCTTTCGCGGCGGCGAAACGCCCAACTGGATCTTCCCGCGGCAAACCGATTCCGCTCTCGTCACCGCGAAGAACGGCACCGCCGACAAATTCCTCTTCTACCGCGGCGTCGGTAACTTCGAGCTCCCGATAGTCTTTACCATGCCGAAAGACCGCCTCCTCACCATCCAGAACCGCGGAAACGCCGCCATTCCCCGCCTCTTCGTGTTCGAAAAGCAGCAAGGCGGAGCAGGTGCCCGCTTCCAGCTTCTAGACGCACTCCCTTCCGGAAAAACCACCACCATCGATCTGGAAAAACTCACTGCTGTCGCAGAATGGCATAAGCCTGTTTACAACACCCTCGCCGAAGCTCTTCGCGGCGCAGGCCTTTACCGCAAAGAAGCCGACGGCATGCTGCAAACCTGGTGGCAAAGCTACTTCCAAAAGCCCGGCCTGCGCGTCTTTTGGATCGTCCCGGATTCCTTTACCGACGCGATTCTGCCACTCAGAGTGACGCCTGCTCCCAAGTCCACTGTCCGCGTGCTCGTCGGCCGCGCCGAGATACTCACCCCCGCGTTCGAAAAACTTCTCGTGGAGAAACAAAGCGGCTTCCAATGGCTTCCATTTAACGACCGCTACACCGACGCTTACGCCGAGCGCATCCGCCAGCTTCAACACTGATTTTGCGCGTGCTTCGGACCGGAGTTCTCTTGCTGGCAACCGTCCTCTCCGGTTGTGCAGGACTCCCATTGCACTCTGACGAGGGACGGATTCGCGGCAGGATCCTGGAAGTCACCCCACTGGGAACTTCTGTCGCTGACGCGAGGAAGATCATCACTACCAAGATCAAACAGGAGACATTCAGGGAGTCACATGTTTTGGACGAGACCGCCTTCCATGTCAGACTCGGGACCATCGATCGCTGGCCGCTGCCCTTCCTGCCACTGACCTACACTGACGTTTATAGCGTGTGGATTTTCTCCGGAGCAGACCAACTTCGGGAGGTAAACGTCTGGAAGGATCCAGGATGGCATTGGTAGTGCAGCTAACCGCGCATTGACTCCCCGCTGGCTTCCAGTATCCTCCACCTCGACAAGCAGGGGAGCCAAACGTGCTGAGAGTTTCGCCGCCAGCGATGGGGACGGAAGACCCTTTGAACCTGATGCGGTTAACCCCGTCGAAGGGAGCGGACTTTCTCAGTGGAGTTCCAGTTCAATCTCTCAGCCGTGACGCACCACCAGCGCACGGCTTTTTCATTTCCACCTCGAACGCACCCATTCCTATGAACAACGACACCATCGAAACTCTCGAAGCCGCCGCCGCCCCGATGCCCCACAGCTCCGACGTCCTGCCCGCCAGTCGCAAAGTCTACGTCTCCGGCGAATTGCACCCCTCCGTGCGCGTGCCCATGCGCGAGATTTCCCTCGCTTCCACCAAGGACTTCAACGGCCTCCTCATTCCGAACGAACCCGTCCGCGTTTACGACACCAGCGGCCCGTGGGGCGATCCCGACGTCGCCTGCGACTCCAGCCAGGGACTCCCCGCGCTCCGCGAAAAATGGATCCGCGACCGTGGCGACGTCGAAGTCGTGGCGGGCCGCAGCGTCCAGCCCATGGACGACGGCTATCTCTCCGGCAAACACGCCGAATTTGCCAGCCAGGCCGAGCGCAACCGCCTCGTCGAATTCCCCGGCTTGAAACGCGAAACCCTCCGCGCGAAACCCGGCCAGGTCGTCACCCAATACGCCTACGCCAAAGCCGGCATCATCACCCCCGAGATGGAATTCATCGCCATCCGCGAAAACATGCGCCGCGCCAAGATCGGCGACCTCGCAAACGACAACATCCGCACCGACCTCGACAAACAGCACGCCGGCTCCAGCCAGATCTCCGACTCCGACTACACCCCCTCCATCTTCCGCCGATTCCCTCAGCGCATCCCTGCGGAGATCACCGCCGAATTTGTCCGCTCCGAAGTCGCCGCTGGCCGGGCCATCATCCCCAACAACATCAACCACCCCGAGTCGGAGCCCATGATCATCGGGCGCAACTTCCTCGTAAAAATCAACGCCAACATCGGCAACTCCGCCGTCGCCTCCTCCATCGAAGAGGAAGTCGAGAAAATGCGCTGGGCCACCAAATGGGGCGCCGACACCGTCATGGATCTTTCCACCGGCAAAAACATCCACGCCACCCGCGAATGGATCCTGCGCAACTCGCCCGTGCCCATCGGCACCGTCCCCATCTATCAAGCCCTCGAAAAAGTGAACGGCAAAGCCGAAGACCTCACTTGGGAAATCTTCCGCGACACCCTCATCGAGCAAGCCGAACAAGGCGTCGATTACTTCACCATCCACGCCGGCGTCCTCCTGCGCTTCATCCCCTGGACCGCCTCCCGCATGACCGGCATCGTCTCCCGCGGCGGCTCCATCATGGCGAAATGGTGCCTCTCGCATCATCAGGAAAACTTCCTCTACACCCACTGGGACGACATCTGCGACATCTGCGCCGCCTACGACGTCGCCTTCAGCATTGGCGATGGACTCCGCCCCGGCTCCGTGGCCGACGCCAACGACAAAGCCCAATTTGGCGAACTCCAGGTTCAAGGCGAACTCACCGAACGCGCCTGGGCGAAAGGCGTCCAGGTCATGAACGAAGGCCCCGGCCACGTGCCCATGCACATGATCGAGGAAAACATGGCCAAGCAACTCGAGTGGTGCCACGAAGCGCCGTTCTACACCCTCGGGCCGCTCACCACCGACATCGCCCCCGGCTACGACCACATCACCAGCGGCATCGGCGCCGCCATGATCGGCTGGTATGGCTGCGCCATGCTCTGCTACGTCACCCCTAAGGAACACCTCGGCCTGCCTAACAAAAAGGACGTCAAAGACGGCGTCATCACCTACAAAATCGCCGCGCACGCCGCGGATCTAGCCAAAGGCCACCCGGGCGCCCAATACCGCGACAACGCCCTCAGCAAAGCCCGGTTCGAATTCCGTTGGGAAGACCAATTCAACCTCTCGCTCGACCCCATCACCGCGAGAGAATTCCACGACGAAACATTGCCGCAAGAGGGAGCCAAGAGCGCCCACTTCTGCAGCATGTGCGGCCCGCACTTCTGCTCCATGAAAATCACGGAAGACGTCCGCAAATACGCCGCCGAACAACAAATCAGCGAAGAAGAAGCGTTAGCCAAAGGCATGGCCGACAAGTCTAACGAGTTCAACACCACCGGCGCCGAGCTTTACGCGAAGGCGTGATCGCAGCCCACCCGCTTGCCCGTCTACAAGAACTGGTTGCGTGGAATGATTGTCACACCCGAAAGATATTTTAGATGCCGCAATTAATTCTGAATGGGGAAACTGTGGAACTCCGCGACATCACGATCGTGGAGGAAGAGGGGCTCGCGAGACGCCTTCATGCAGTCGTTTATGGTTCGGTGGGGACCCAGAATTTTTTAATGACCAACGTGGCGGCGGCTGAAGGCCAGTTTGTGCAGGCGAATTACCGAGGAACTGATGTCACGGTCGCGTTGTCACTCGCGACAAGCTTCACGCCCATCCACGATGGCCTTATAGTAGATTTCCTTATCCAGAGCATAGCCTCTACGCCCGTTGCCGCCGATAGGTGGGAATTTATCCTGCTTAACGTATCTTATGGAGTTTCCGATTTAATAACTACTGACCCGCTTGACGCCGAGCGTGACGCACTTTGTTCGTTTTTCGAGGACCGCTGTGACTTGGAAATCGAAGGAGTAATCTGGACGTTACGTAAGCTGTATAGGTGCGGTGACGAGTTGATCCCCGGAGATGTGGCTGTTCAGATGAAGAGAGAACGCATCTCTACTCCGCATTCTCTCCTTCACGTTGAAACATCTGCGATAACTTACGAGGAGGCTGGCGAAGTGGCAGACGATCTCTGTTGGCTTCTTCAGCTCGCCTTTGCACAGCGGGTCACTTGGCATCAGGGCGGCAGCCGTGCCGGTGTGCATTATACAATGCGACAGATACGTAGCGTCGCTGCCCCAACCGAACCGTCGAGGGTCAGCCCGCTGCGCAACTGGAAAGATCTAA
>DASVRZ010000078.1:0-26090 GCA_036388355.1 Chthoniobacterales bacterium
TCCTCGCGCTGGCGAGTCATAACGTTCACGGAATTGTGCAGCATCGCCTCGCCCAACCGACTGGTCGCGTAGGTCATGAAAACCTTGCTCTCCGGATGTTGCCGCATGAGCACGGGCAACGTGCCGATGTGATCCTGGTGCGCGTGCGTGACGATGATCGCATCGATGCGTTCCCCCCGGACGAGGCCCAAATTGGGCGCTGCCTGCAAGCCCTCTTCCTTGGGGTGCATGCCGCAGTCGAGAACAATGTTAGTATCGCCGCACTGCAGGAAGTAGGAGTTGGCGCCAATCTCGGTGTGTCGGGTGAGATTGGTGAGGAAAATAGGGGTCGTCAAAATAAGGGGAAAGTGCGCCGGTATAGTGGAAGCCGGGCTGTCGCAATGTAAAGCGGGAAACTCCGCAACCACAAGGGCCTGCGCGAGTTATATTGCACCGATGCTCCCTCAGGCGGCCCCCTTAGCGTGGACTCCACAAGCCGCCGCCCACCTGCTGCGGCGCGCCGGTTTCGCGGGCAGGCCAGAGGAAATCCAGCGGGCCTATCAATCCGGCCGCGGTAGCACAATCGAGGCGTTACTTGCCGCGCCGCCAGCCGCTCCGCTGCCGGATTTCTCAGGGTCCCAAAAGTCTCGTCATGCCCTCCGCGGGATGGCTCCGGAACAACGGAAGCAAGCCGCCAAAGAACTCCGAAAACAGGACGCCGAAGCTCTCGCGACACTTCGCGAATGGTGGCTCCAGCAAATGATCCACCCCGCGTCCGCCGCCGTGGAAAGAGCCACTCTGTTCTGGCATGGCCATTTTGCCACCAGCATTCAGAAAGTGAAAAGCACCGCGCTGATGGCGCAGCAGAATCAACTTTTTCGCCGCTTCGCCTTCGGCAACTTCCGCGACTTGGTCAAAGCGATCTCCCGCGACCCGGCCATAATCATTTGGCTCGATCTCCAGCAGAGCCGCGCCGGCGCGCCTAACGAGAATTTTGCACGGGAACTCATGGAGCTCTTCACCCTCGGCATCGGCCACTATTCCGAAGCCGACATCAAGGCAGCCGCCCGCGCTTTTACGGGCTATCGCGCTCGCCCTTGGGAAGGCCATTTCCACTACGCCCGGCGACAGCACGATGATGGCGAGAAGACCTTCATGGGGAAAACGGGGCGCTTCAGCGGCGACGACATCATCGACATCATTTGCGAACAACCCGCCTGCGCCACCTTCCTCTGCGAGAAGCTCTGGACCTTCTACGCCTACGAAGATCCTGAGCCGGAGATCGTCGCCGCACTTGCCGAAACCTTGCGGAACTCCCATTACGAGTTGCGTCCCGTGCTGGTGGAGATGTTCAGCTCCGCCGCCTTCTACAGCGAGCGCGCTCGCGCCACACAGATCCAAAGCCCCGCGCAGTTGATCGCCCGAACGTGCCGCACTTTACAATGCCCTCCACCTCCCGCATTTCTCCTCCAGCGCACCATGCGCAGCCTGGGGCAGCTCCTCTTTGCTCCTCCGAACGTCAAGGGCTGGGAGGGAAACCGCTCCTGGATTAACACCGCCACGCTCACCGCCCGGGTGGAATTCACCGACCTCCTGCTCGGCTTCGGAGAAAGACCACGCTTCTTCGCCGATGCCGTTCCGCTCGAGAAACTCGTTCCCGACGCCATGCTAAACGACAGCGCAAAACTCGTCGACGGGCTCACCTCCCGGCTCCTCGCCATCGACGCAACTCCCTATTCCCGCGCCGAACTCATCACTGAGGCAGAGAAATTTCCGAAACCCCTCTCCCGTTCTGCTGTCCGGGAAATGCTTGCGAAAGTCATGCGCCTTCCCGAGTTTCAGCTCGTCTAATTTCCCCCATGCATTCAGACTCCACCCGCCAGTCGCGCCGCCAATTCCTCACTCGTCTGGGCTTGGGAGCCGCAGCCACGTGCACGCTCCCACTGTTTCTAAATCGCACCTTCGGCGCACTCGAAAGCGATGCACCGACTCTGAGCCAGGCCATCACCGGCAAAGACTCCCCCATCCTCGTTGTGCTCCAACTCGCCGGAGGCAACGACGGGTTGAATACGGTCATCCCACACAGCGACGACGCCTATCATCGCCTCCGCCCGACGCTCCGCATCGCAGCAGACAAAGTGCATCGGCTGGACGATTACTCCGGCCTTCATCCGGCACTGAAAGGCCTGAAAGCGCTCCACGACGAAGGCCTGCTCGCCACGATTCAGGGCGTCGGTTACCCGAACCCGATCCGCTCGCATTTTCGCTCCACAGAAATCTGGCAGACCGCTTCCGCTGCTGAGGTCACGGAGAGACACGGCTGGCTCGGGCGTTATTTCGACAACGCCTGCGAGGGCGCTGATCCGACCGTCGGGGTGAGCCTCACCAGCGAGATGCCGCAGGCTTTTACCGCGGCCAAGCCGACGGGCATCTGCCTCCCGGCTAACCGGCGAGGCACTCTCACGGGCGACGACGAGGACCTGGAGATGGACAGCGGCGGGAGCTCCATCGAGATGTTAGGTGGTCAGACCAGCCGCCAGATGAGTCCGCTCGACTACCTCAAGCGCACCAGCCTGGATGGAAAAACGAGCCATCGCAAAATCAACGAGCTGCTGGCGAAAACCCCGGCTCCCGGCGGCTTTCCTAACAACGAACTCAGCCGGCAGTTGAGCACCGTATCGCGATTGATCGCCAGCGGATTGCCGACCCGGGTCTATTATGTCAGCCTCGGCGGTTTCGATACGCACAACCGCCAGCAGCCCACGCATGAACGGCTCATGGAGACTCTCGACAGCTCCCTCACCGCCTTCGTTCGCGAGATGCAGCTGCAAGGAAACTATCATCGCGTCATGCTGCTCACGTTCTCGGAGTTTGGTCGCCGAGTGGCGGAGAACGCCAGTGGCGGCACCGACCACGGCACGGCGGCACCCATGTTTATTACCGGCGGAAACATCATTCCCGGTCTGCACGGAAAAGCCCCCAGCCTCACCGACCTGGACGACGGCGATCTTAGACACACCACCGATTTCCGCGCTATCTATGCGTCGTTGCTCGATAAATGGCTCCGCACCGACTCACGGAAGGTCCTCCAGGGAAACTTCGGCACGTCGGATTTTCTGAAGAGTTAGTTCGGCCACTGAACTTATCACGCGTGAACCCCTCTTCTATACTCTTAGCGGCGCTTCTCTTCCTCTCAGGCTGCTCTTCCTTCTCGTCGAACGGTCGCGTCCTTTCGTTTGCTCGCGACAGCAACTCCAAGCCGTCTATCGATGTTCGCCTGCAGTGGTCTCCGGCAGCCGAGCCACCACTCTACACGCCTCGCGGTCCTATGCGCGAAATCACCATTTCAGAGGGTGGGCGCTCCGTCAGCGTGCCTGTCGAGCATATCGTTGGGGTCGAGGACATCTGGCCTGAACGCGTGCAGTTACATTCTCCGCGTTGTGGAGACTACGATCTGCATCTCCCTTACGGAGTGGGCGAGGGATCGCTGGCGCTCGTGCGCTTTCGCGACTTTCGTTTTTCTGAAGTTCGTGATATCCCCACTGCTGAGGCGGTGAGATGACTGCTAACGGCATTTCGCTGCTTCAACTCCTCGCTCCCAAACTCTGTTTGGGAGTGCAAATGTCTTGGAACTTCCGTTTCCTACCGCTGCCATACAGCCTAGCGGCCCTCCAGCACAGCCATCCTTGATCTAAACGCCAGGTCCTGTAGCGAATGCTGATCTCGGATTGTCAGGCCACCCGCGGCTCGGCGAGAGCGCCTTCGGATGGCTCCTGCTGAGCCTTGAGCCCGAGGGCATTCAGCTCCACCTTTGCCCAGCGGAGAAGCGCTTTGCGGATCAGCTTGAGCACGCTCGCGTCCGGACTGAATCCCGGAAAGAGCTCGCGCCAGTTTTCATTGGTGCGGCCATAGGTGCCCGCTGCCATCCGCTTTCTCGCAATCAACGACAGGCGGCGGTTGTAAGTCCGCATGAGAGTCGCCACGATGGCTCCCGGCACGCCGCCATATGGAGGCGATGTGTAGCGATCCGGAATGTTAGAATACGCCTGCCGGACCGGGCCCATGAAGTAAAGACTAACATCCAGCATGAATGCCGTGGACATGAGCTCCGCGTCGCCGATGTAGTAGTACTTGTCTTTGTAAACGCCGTTGAACCACTTCGAGAAATTATCCGCCCAACGCTCGTTATACGCCTCAACGGCGCCAGCGATATTTTCTCCTGCGTAGGCGCGGCTGATGAGCTCCACCGCGTTCGTCGTGCTGTAGGAGATAAAATCCAGCCCAGGGGAATACATCGGGTCCATGAAACCGGCCGCGTCGCCGACCATGAACCAATCCTCGGTAGCGATGTGCTTTTGTTTGAAGGGCAATTGCGAGATCGCCTTCATGTCGCCCGCAACCGGGGTGGCGTTTTCAAATAACATCCGTCCGATGGGATGCGTGAGGAGATGCGCTTTCAGCCGCTCTCCGAGGTTAGCTCCGGCCGGTAGCGTAAAGATGCGTTTATCGTAAACCACGCCCACGCTGAAGTCGCCGCCTTTGAGCGGGATGATCCAGCACCACCAGCCGTAGCCGTTGAGGTGATTTGTCGCCCAGGTTCGTTGCGTGCGGCAGACGTCGCTAAAGCACGCGTTGTCCGTTTTCATCGCGATCGAATCCCAGTCGTTCACATTGGTGAAACGTCCCCAGATCGACGCGGTCGGCTGCTCCGTCATCGGCTCGAGCAAACCGAGTTGCCGTCCGATCATCGCCACGCGGCCACTCGCATCGACGAGCCAGCGCGCTTTGATCATGCGTTTTTCATCCCCGGAATCGACTTCCAGATGATGCTCCCCGGTTCCCATCTCGAACTTCCGAATCTTCGCCGGCCGCAATAATTCCACGCCCGCCGCAACCGCTTCTTCCAGGACGTGCTGATCCAGCTTTTGCCGGTCGAGCTGAAAGGTCGGCAGCCGTCCCTGATACTTCGGCCCGATCTCGGAGCACTCCGTAAATTTCCCCTCGCTGCTCTTGGTAAACCACATCCGCAGCCCTTGTTTGCTGAGCTGATTATGCCCGAGATATTTCGTCAGACCGAGGACGCGGGTGAGGAAACACGCGCTGACTTCGCTGGTCGATTCACCGACTTTTCGGTCAAATTCCTCCGACTTCTCGATCACCAAAATCCGCATCCCGGGCGCTTTGCGCTTCAGCAGCAGCGCGGTGGACGCGCCAGCCAGCGAGCCACCCATGACCACAGTGTCGTAGGACGTTTCCATATGGCCCATACGATAGCTGGGGCGGTTTTGGGTGCAAGCCTACAGGCAGCTGCCGTCGCCCAACCAAGCAGCCGCGTCGCTCGACAACTCGGGCCAAAGCGCGTTTATTGCACGCGCATGCTGCCCTCGATCACGACCTCCGTTCCCGGCCCGCGCTCGGTGGAACTCGCGGCGCGGTTGCGGAAATCGGAGAGCCGAAATGTAACGTTCATCAGCGAGGGATTCCCGATCTTTTGGGAACGCGCCGAGGGGGCGAACGTCTGGGACGTGGACGGCAACCGATATCTCGACCTCACCTCCGGTTTCGCGGTCGCAGGTCTCGGCTACGGACAGCCGGAGATCGTCGCCGCCATGCGCGAGCAATCCGGGCAGCTCTACCACGCGATGGGCGATGTGCATCCCACGGAGCTCAAAGTGCGTCTCTGCGAGGAATTGAGCGCGGTGACTTTCGAGCGCTGGGGCTTGGGAAATGGGAAAACGATCTTGGCGAATTCCGGTTCCGAAGCGGTGGAAGCGGCTTTGAAGACGGCGTTCATCGCCACGGGCAAACGGGGAGTGATCGCTTTCGAAGGCGCGTATCACGGGCTCGGCTATGGAGCGTTGGAAACCGGCGGGCTACCCTTTTTCCGAGATCCGTTTCGCCCGCAGCTCGGTGCATTTGCTCATCTCGTGCCTTTTCCTCAGGGCACGGGAGGCAGTTCGTTCGAACAACCTTTTCCAGAAGCTGATCCGGTGGAAATGAAAACCATCGAACGGCAAATCGTGGATCTTCTAACACGGGAAGAGATCGGCTGTATCCTCGTCGAACCCTGCCAGGGACGCGCTGGAGACATCGTGCCGCCTCGGGAGTTTCTTCCCCTCCTCCGCCGACTCTGCGATGTGCATGGAGCGCTCCTGATTTTGGATGAAATCTACACCGGCTTTAACCGAACCGGGCAGCTCTTTGCCTGCGATCATTCCCCGGCGAAACCCGATCTCATTTGTCTTGGGAAAGGGCTCACCTCGGGCTTTCCGCTTTCCGCCTGTGTCGGGCGCGCCGAAGTGATGGACGCCTGGCCGGAATCAGGCGGCGAAGCGCTGCATACCAGCACTTTTCTTGGCAACCCCCTCGGCTGCCGCATGGCCTTGGAGTCGCTGCGCCTGCAACAAGATCCCGCCACCGCGTTGTTAGTGGCAATCACAGCAGGAAAACTCCGGCGTGCGCTGGAGGGCGTCGTTCATCCGTTGCGCGGACGCGTGCGCGGCATCGGCTTGATGTTAGGTCTCGAAGTGCTCGGTGCAGGCGGCGCACCAAATCCGCCATTGATGGGCGAGATTATCCTCCGCAGCCTGCGGGACGGGCTTATTCTACTAGGCGGCGGCACGAGCGGTCACGTCCTCTCCTTCACGCCCCCCTTCGCCCTCAGCGACGAGGAAATCACCTATACAGCCGAGCGGTTGCAGAGCTATTTCGATGAAAGCTAGAGTCCTTCGAGCGTTCACGTTAATCGAACTGCTAGTCGTCATCAGCATCATCGCCGTGCTGGCGGCGATCTTGCTGCCCGTCATCTCCCGCAGCCAGGAAGGCGCGCGATCCGTTAAGTGCCAGGCCAATCTCAAGCAAATCGGCGTCGCCCTCACGCTCTTCACGAACGAGAACAACAACATCCTCCCGAACTCCTCCTACGGCGGAGCCGCCGCCGAATCGAACAGCGGAAATGCTTACAAGTGGATGGACGCCATTTTCCCTTACGCTCCCAACGAGAAGATTTTTCTCTGCCCGTCCGACACGGGAGCCAAATACACCTATGCCAAAAAATTAGGCGGCCGCACCAGCACCGACTACGGCAGCTACGGGCTGAACGGCGCCTATCGCGATGCTGGAGACGGCCAGACTCCTCCCCGCTCCGCCGCCTACACCGTCACCCGCCTGCACCTCGAGGAACCGTCCACCACGGTGTGGGTGACGGATACTAACAACCGCCAGGAATCGAACGGCTCCTTCGGCTTCAGTTGGGCCAACGCCGGCGCAAACCCCTCCATCACCTCGGGTGAGCCGCGTCAGCTCGAGAAGATCATTGAGCGTCATCGTGGAACCACAAACGCCCTCTTCTGCGATGGCCACGTCGAAACGCGCAAACTGGAAACCCTCAGCCATACCAAGTCGGTCGTCGACCCAGTGGACGGCGGAACGAAGAACGTCATGACGCTCTTCACCGTCGAAGCTGACTAGACTCACCTCCTCTACGACAGAGGGAATCTCTCGATTCCACGAGTTCAATGAAAGGGAACGCCTGCCCATGGCGAATTCCGAGGTTCAGGAACTGATTGAGAGAATGCGTGACGAACAAAACTCCTACTGCCCGCTTCCGTCTATCCTCTGCCGAAAAGATTTCCGATCTGACTCCGTGAACTGCGTTTGTCCGGCGAGCCATTGATTGGCGGCTGCTTTATCTTTCTGGGACCACTGCGAAAGAACGTTTTCCAATGTGAATCGGCGCTGCTGTTCATCCGAAACAGAGCTGGCCCATCGAGCGGCCGTCAGCGGCTCGGAACTGACAAGGGCGTCGGCGAAGGAGCCCACCATGCTGTCGCGCGATTTTCCGACGGGCACCTTGTTGAGCCATGCCGACACCGCTTCCGGGTGATCGTTCGCCCAATTGCTCACGGCTCGCCCTAGCGCATCACCACGCCCGCCGCCGTCGGGTAACTTGACCAGCCAGGCAAGGGCTTTCTCTGGCTCGGATCGCGACCACCCATCGGCAATCGCCGCGACTGCCTCGTCCCGCGCCCTCGGGCTTTCCAAAGCGCCGATTTGCTCAATAGCCTTAGCTGGGTCGTTCTCGGCTAACGCGCGGAGAATATTTACGGTGAAGCTGCTCTCGACCTTTTTGTTCTTCTGGGTTTTCGCCCATGCAAGGGCACCCTCAGGATCGCTGGTGCCCCAATGTGAGCTGAGCGTTTGCAGGTATCCGCCAAACTGCTCGTCGTCGGGAAGCTGAGTGATGTAGTCTGCGGCCTCCTCGGGAGAATTCTGCGACCATTGCCAAGGCCGGTGCGGAGGGCATCCTGACGAGCCAATCCGGCAGGTAAGCTTTCGATCCACGTGAGTGCATCCGACGGATTCTTCTGCATCCACATTTGTGTAATGCGAATGACACCTTGCTGGAAGGTAGACCCTGGTGGGAGCTTGCTCACGTATTCGGCGGCTGCCTCCGGATTAGCGTGTGCCCACATTTGGAGGGCCGTTCCCACCGCCTGCTGCCGCATACCGGTCGCAGGGAGTGTCTCGATCCATCTTAAAGCGCCGTGTGGATCAGCCATACCCCATACCCAGACGACTGATTCAACCGCTGATAAACGGCCGAGACCGGAGGGCAGTTCCAACGCGGCCTTGGCGGCTGCCTCTGGGGCGAAGCCCGCAAGCGTCGAGTAGAGCCCCGCTTCAAACCGCTCTTTTGTGGAGACGGACGTGATGAACTTAAGGGCCCCGACGGGATCTTTCCCCGCGAGGGCAGCGAAGGCGCCGCTCACCGCGTCGAGATAGCGAACTGCTTCCCTCGGGTCGAGCTCCGCGAGGCGCATTATAAGATGGGCCTTTACGAAGTATAACATCCCGATCTTTGGAACTGTCTCGATCCGCTCTAATGTTGTCATTACTCCCTCGCGGTCCAGACTCTGCGCGAATCTGCCAGCCCCTTTCTCCACTTGGCGGTGGTTGGTCATTTGCAGGAGCTCCAGGAGCGTGGGGATGCGTTTTTGTTCGCGCTTCTCGTTCCCTGGCAGGATGTCGGAGACAGCGCGATAGGTGCCGGGGTCGTTGGACCGGTCGCTCTCTCTGGTGTTCGCTGTGCGCGTGTTAGTGCCGGCCTTCGAGTGTTTGCCTTTGGTGTCGGAATTGGGAAGGCTCAGCCTCCCCGCACCTATGCCCAGGAGCAGAGCCAGCATGGTGAGCCCGGCGATTTTCGGGGAGAGCATGGTGTTCGTTAGAGAGGCCGCCGACTTACTGCAGGAACGACTCGCGGGAGGGATACTGGATACGCCCACAGCTTACGAGCCCGGTCTATTGCGCTTCAGATTCTCTCCGTTAGGCGATCACTTGGCCTTCACATCAAACACCACTTTTGTAGGTTCCCCCGCTCCCACGACGATCTTCTGTTCCACGCCGTTCACCGTGATCGAGAACTCGCCCGGCACCACATTCCTCACGACCAGATTCCCGGATGCATCGGTATTGGCGCGACCATACGACAAGGGTGCCGCGGGGTTAATCCATTGGACGGGGTGGTTCGCCGCGGGAGTTCCATCAGCACGCACGCTGATCTCCAGTTGTCCCCCGGTAGTTAGCAGAAAATGAAAGTGATCTGCGGCGGTGGGGTCGATGAGTTGATAGCGGGTCGCTTTCCCGGTGCATTGCACATACAGGGCGATGGGCATCGCGCCGACGACCAGCCGGACCGCGGCATCACGGCCTTCATGATAGCCTAATCGTTGCCGCCGAAGTGGCTTGCCTTGATGGTCGACCGCGCCATCGATAAACGGCTCCACCTTAAGCCCCTCGAGCCGCTCCTCCTCGGTGCTACCAACGGTGACCGTGATGACTCGCCGTTCAGGAATGCGGATGATGATGTTGGACGCGGCTTCTTTCGCTGCGAAATCATAAGGGAAAAAGGTCCAGGGAGCCTCGGGCCCTCTCACACAGATCGCCTTCCTCGCGTCGGGATACTTTGCGGACTCGATCGTAAATGTCCCGTCCTCCGCGACCGGTTGCCATTGAGAGGTCTCGCCTTCGTTGACCCAATGAATTCCGACCAATGAAATGAGCCCTACTTCCAGACGTTCTCCCTCTTTGCGCCCCTCGACACGACCGCTAAAGCTTCTGGTCTCGCCCGCACCAACGGTCTTGAGCTCAAATGAAGGAGCCGGCGGACGCTGAACGTCAGCGCTCGGAGGCGTGGAACTCCCCCAGCCTGCCCAAACTCCCTTCGGCGTCTCGGCTGGAACAATCACCGTTTTTTGTTTCTCGGCCGCCAGCGTACCGAATGGCAGAAAGGAAGCTAGCAGAGCGGCAACGATGGTAGGTTTCAACGTATTGGAAAGCAGGGAGAACATTCGCCGAGCGTGATCGCATGGTGCCGGAGGTGTCAACGGGAATAACAGTTGAAAATCATCGTCGAGCCCCCTCGATATAGAGATCTGCCGTAGCACATTTGTTATTAGGTTGGCTGGAGAGCTAACTACGCGGGCGAAGCCTAAGGTAGGGACGAGTCGCCGACTCGTCCGCTCGTCCATCAACGGACACGTGGGCCAAGTATCCCGACCCTGAATGGAGCCGCTGAAGCGGCTGCTGGCCGGCATCGAGCGCTGGGTGACGCGTGTCCGGTTTCCCTAACTCTTGCCAAACGACTCGTTAGCCCCCGTGCAAGCAATTACATGAGAACTTCCGCCGGAGGCAGCGAAATCCGTGTTTGTCACAGGCTGCGGGAGCTGTCTTGAGGAGAGACGCGGCCCTAAATAACTCGCCAAGGTGCATCCAAGGAGCCGAAGGATGTTATCATCGCGCGAGGATGTTTATCTGTTGTTGCAGGTTAGCGATCTCTTCCTTCGAAAGCTGGGTCTGTTGCGCGACCCACTGGGTGGCGGCGTTCTTGTCGTTGCGCGACCATCTGGAAACCACCCGCCGGATGGCCGACTGCCGCTGGTTGGCGTCGGAAACGGACATAGCCCAAGTGGCGGCGACGGTAGGATTATCCTCGGCAAGGTTGCTGGCAAAGGAGCTCACCATGCTGTCGCGCGCTTTTCCTTCCGGGACTTTGTTTAACCACGCCGAGGCAGCGTCGGGGTTATGTCGAGACCAGTTGCCGACTGCATTCCGCAATGCACTGTTACGTGCGTCACCTTCGGGACGTTGCACCAGCCAGGCGATCGCTTTCTCCGGCTCCGCCCGCGACCATTGGTCTGCAATCCGTTGGACGGCCGAGTCTTGCGCAGCGGGGCTCTTGAAAGTGCCAAGCTGGGCGATGGCTTTTTCCGGTTCGTGCTGAGCCCACGCGCCGAGGATGTTGACCGTGAAGTTTCCTTCCACGGCGGCATTTTTTTGCGTCTGCGCCCAAGCGAGGGCTCCGAGAGGATCGTTGCTACCCCAAGAGTAGGTGAGCGATTGCAAATATTCACCGAAGCGCTTTTCGCCCTGGAGTTTCATGACGTAATCGGCAGCCTGCTCGGGTGAGTTGCGCGACCACTGGTGCAGGCCGTTGCGAAAGGCATTCTGGCGAGCATCCCCGTCGGGGAGTTTTTCCACCCACGCCATGGCCGCTTGCGGATCTTGCTCGATCCATTGCGAGGCGAGGCGGCCTGCGGTTCGCTCGAAGGTGGATCCACGAGGAATCTTCGTCACATACTCAGCGGCTGCCGGCGGGTCCATCCTGGCCCACGCGGAGACGATCTGACCCAACGCCTCCTGCTGCACGGAACCGCTGGGGAGAGTCTCCGCCCACGACGCGGCTGCCTTGGGATCGGCGGCGCTCCACGTGCTGGCCACGGCCTGGATGGCGTCGCGACGATAGTCACCGGCGGGCAGGCTGAGCGCGGCTCGCGCGGCTTCCGCCGGGAGAAGGCGGGCGAAGGTTCCAAAAAGCGACCCGCCCCATTGCTCCGCGCGGAGAGCCGGAGTGGAGGTAATGAGCTTCAGGGCCGCCGCGGGATCTTTCCCGGCGAGGGTGCCAATTGCGCTGCCGATGGCGCTCCGGCGTCCGTCGCCCTCTGGAAGCGTGAGCGCCCAGGCTTTCGCGGCCTCGAAGTCGCTGTCGGCCCACACATCGGCGACGGCTCCGTGAAAGTCGAAACCTACCCGCGTTTCCTTATGCGTCTGGATGTAACGGACGGCGCCTTGGGGATCGAGGTCGGCGAGGCGCATGACGAGGTTTTGCTTCGTCATGAAAAGCATCGGCGTGTGGGGAGCCGTCTCGAGTCGCTCGAGGGCGGTGAGGACTCCCGCGCGATCGAGGCTCTGCGCGAACAAACGGGCGTTGTCGCCTGCCTTGCGCTGACCTCCGGAACGCAGGATCTGGAGGAGCGTGGGGATTTTGTCTTTGTTGCCGGTTGCGGTGCCTGGGAGGACGTCGACGATGGCGCGGGAGGAGCCTGGGTCGTTGGCCATGTCTGCGTCGCTCGTGCTGGCGATGGGGGTGTTAGTTCCTCGCTGCACGGTAGCTGTCGGGCCCTTCGTGTCGGGTCGGGAAAGGCTGAGCCGACCCGACACGACGCCGACGAGCAGGGCCGCCGCCGTGAGCCCGAGGATTTTAGGGGAGAGCATGGATTTGATTAGACAGATCCGCTGATGGTGACGAGGAAAATCACGGAGCAGCGTCCCAGCATCAGCGCTCGGCGGCGCGGTGGGCGCGGGCTAACTAGCGCGCGAAAACCCCTTCTAAAAACGTCCAGGCAGCTTCCCCGTCGAAGTCGTGTCGTCCGGCAAATTCATGGTAATCGAAGCGACTCTCCAAACCTAGCTGGCGATAGTATTCACGTGCTGCTGGGAAGGTTTCCCGGGCCCCCTCGATGGGGAACAATTGGTCTTGCGTCCCCGCTTGGATTTGCAGTGGACGCGGGCAGATGAGCGCAGCGACTTGTGGATCGCGCAGAAGGCCCAAGCTGTGGCTAAAGCGCCAGTCGTAGAAGCCAAAGGGGCCACTATTTTCCAGAATGTCTTCGCGCTTATTGAAATAAGCTGCGACCACGGCTGCGCGAATGCGGGGATCTAGCGCCGTGGTGTAGAGGGTGTTGAAACCGCCGTAGGAGATTCCCACCATCGCCACGCGCGAGGCATCGAACTCGGGACGCGTGAGTAGGTAATCGATGGAGCGCTGCGTTTTTGTAAATTCGATGGCGGGAAGACTGAGACCGACTTGCTGCGCGCGGACCGTGAGGATGTCGCGGATGTTTTCCGGTTGGTTCTTGCCATAGAACAAATAGATCGGCTCGAAGACGGCCCAACCGCGCCGAATGGCGCCTGCGGCGAGGTCGCGATTGTGCGCTTGCATGAGATTGATTTTGCCGGTGGCGGCTGGCATGCCTCCTCGGCCATGCGCGGCAATAATCAAGGGCATGGCGGGCGCGTGATTCTTCGGCACGATGAGGATGCCCACGCAATTGATCATGGTGGTATCGGCACCGCCGAGAGCCGGGATTACGAGAGCGGTATAGGTCGCTAGTTCATCTTCCCCCAGGAGCTTTTGCTGCACCGATGAGAAGTCGTTTCCCCGCACCGCATCGGCCAGGGGATAGCCAAATGTCTGGTGGAGAACGTTGCGAAGGCCTTCGCTAGCTGTCGCGTATTCTGCGGTCGTTTTGGCGCTTGC
Source organism: Chthoniobacterales bacterium (assembly GCA_036388355.1). Lineage (GTDB taxonomy): Bacteria > Verrucomicrobiota > Verrucomicrobiia > Chthoniobacterales > DASVRZ01 > DASVRZ01. The sequence continues at coordinate 13,577 of DASVRZ010000078.1, forward strand.
CATCGTAGCGAGCAAAGGATCGGAAGCAGATTGGCTGCGCCGCTCGGCGATATAGGTGTCGGTCTCCGTAACTAGCTGGGAATTCAGCGCGACCAAATCCTCCACCGGCATTGCGAACCACGGGTTGTTCTTCTCGCCGATTTTGTCTTTGACGCGATGCAAAGCGATCCAGGTAAAATCATAGATTGGCCGCGCAAAATAGCCCCAGACGAGGAGTAGGGTTAGCATCAGCGCCAGTTTGGGCGTCACCTTTTCTAACACGCGCTGCATAACGTTAGGACGACGGAAGAATGTTGAAGTTGCCGGAGCTCATGCGCGGGATGACAGCCGATAAGCGCATACGTGTAAACGGTTAAATTTACTTTCGCTCATTTTGGTATTCCAGTCCCGGCTGTGCCTCAGGGCGGCGCGGGGGGCCGGCAGAGGCGAGGATTCCTATCCTGCTGGGAAGGGGTGTGTAGACGCTGGCAAAACGGAAGAGACCATATACGAGCGCCTCACTGCTCTGGGAGAATCTGCGAAGTGAACGCGACTCATTTTCGCGAGTTCACAGGGCGTTCGGAAGATTCATGCGACTGCGACCGCGCTGTGCTGCGTATTCCGATTACTTATGAAAACAACCCTCCTTGCATTATCTGCAATCCTCGCCGGAATCGCTGCCCAGGCGCAGACTCAGACTTCCGAGACAACTACAACAACAACGACCACTTACACCCCCCTTTGCAGCCGTTACCACGGCATGAAAGTCCGGGCGACAGGCGGACATGTTGGCACAGTGGATGACGTGCTCATCGACAACCGCGGTCGCATTGTCTCCTTCGTCGTCTCCACCGAGAGCGAGCGCATGGTCATGCTCCCCTACTCCGCAGCCGTCCTTCCTCCCGAAGGCGCCACTGAGATCTCGGTGAACGTCGAGCGCCAGGTCTTCCTCTCCTCGCCAACGTTCACGCGGACCGAGCTGCGCACGATTCAGCCGGAATTTGTGGAGAGATCCTACACTACCTACGGCCTGACCACGGCCGACATTGGTCGCCCTTCCGTGGAGGTCAATGCGGATGTGAATATCAACCGCGAGCGGAACATCTCGGTCGATGCTGCCCGCTCCGATGCGCGAGTTGAAGCAGGTGCGCAAGTAGGCGCTGCCGTCGGAGTGGATGCCAGCCGCGCCGCTGATCGTGCTGCCGCTGCGAAAGATCGCGCCGCCGAGACTGCGAAGAACGCAGGCGAAGCAGCTAAAGATCGTGCCGCAACTGCTGCTGGTGCGACGAGCGATGCCGCGGCGCGCACCACTGACAAGGCCAAGGACGCAACCAAAGATGCTGCAGCTGCCACAGGCGCGGCCGCTGAGCGCACGGGCGACAAGGCGAAAGCTGCCACCCAAGATGCAGCTACTACAACCGGCGCAGCCGCTGAACGCACCGGCGACAAAGCCAAAGACGCCGCTCAAGATGCAGCTAACACAACAGGTGACGCTGCCGACCGCGCCAAAGACAAAGCCAGCAACGCAGCTGAAAGAACCCAGGACAAGGCTGAAAGAACAGCGGATCGCACTGCGGACAAAGCCGAACGCGCCGCGGATAAAGCCGAGAACAGCGCGGAACGTGCAGCCGATAAAACGGAGCGCGCTGGTGAGAAGGCTAAAGACAAAGCCGAAGATGCTGGCGACTCCGCTAAAGGGAAAGCCAGCAAAGCCAAGGAAAAGACCGAAGACGCCGTAGAAGAAGCCGCTGAGACCGCGACTCCATAATCCAAAGACGGCATAAAAAATCACGAGAGCGGCCCCGAGATTTCGGGGCCGTTTTTGTTTGCGGATTAACGAAGAAACGATCCCCGCATGCAAATCTCACTCGAATCAAGGACAATAGATAGTAGCCGAATGTGTCCCGATCACTTGCCTGCTCGGCGGCTTGGGGGAGCTCAGCAGTTTTGCTGAATCCGGCTAGCGTGCTACTAACAAAAGCCTCGCTACTGAAACCTTCACGAGCAAGCCCGTGCCTTCAGAGGAGCTTCCGGTCTAGCGAGAAACGCTCGTGCTCAAGGCGCGACTCCCATTTTTGGCACGACCGGCCAGAGACTTTCCCTCAGCACAGATTCAGCAGCTGGAACACAACGCAAGCTGCGGAGACACTTGCCATTTCTCGTGCTCAGACCTTCCGCGTTTTCGACCGGAAGAAACAAACCCCGCCAGCGAAAAGGCCCCCGATCAATAACATTCCCACAGATGATGCCTCCGGAATGGCCACCAGAATGGCCTGACGATAAGTGGCGATATCTACGCTCCCGGTAATCGGCGTCTGCGTCTGATCGCCGTTTGTCCGGGTCCCCTCTACAACCATGATTCCGTCCAGCTGGAACGTGCCTGAAGAACTCGCGCGAAACACCCCGCCCCCGGAATCCAATCCGATTGCCTGCGCCTGGCCTTCGACAGAATCGAAATCGGTGATCAGCGCCTGCACCGCATAACTCTCGCCGTTGACCATATATGTGAGGGGCTGCCGTGAATCCACCGTGTTGAACCCGCCCCTTTTCTCCCCTCCGCCGTATCCGATCATGTTCACATCGGACCCGACGGCTCCACCCGAACTGAGCACCAAGTTCGTCAGGGCATCCAGTTGAGTGGTATCGGTCGCCGTGATGGCAAAGACTCCAAGGTCAACTCCCGGAGCGATCTGCATGTAGCTGTTCGCAACTTGCGAATACGTGGTCGCGCCCAAGGTAAAATCACCTCCGCCCACGTGGTCTGCGGTCAAGACGTAGTAAGTGCCGTTATAGTTTCCGAGATAAACCCCCGAGGCGCTGTTCACCGTCCCGGTATAAGAAAAGCCGAGCTCGTTGGGAGGAGCGGATTCGTAGAAATCCTGCCCGGCAGGATTTGTGGTGAAAACCTGCACGGCATGGCTGGCTTTGATGCCGAGCAGCAGCGTGGTGACAGCAACAGAGAGAGAGGAAATGCGATGGATAGACATGGTCTGATGGAGTTGGAAATCGTTGAACGCCCGCCACTTGCAGCGGGAGGAAAGCCTGGCGTCCTGCAACATCTCGACGCGTCTTGGGCGATACGCATCCCGAACCGTAGCTGGATGTTACCAACTACTTCTACGAACTAGGTGATCGCCCCTAGCCCAACATCCACGACGATTTCCCTCTGAACGCTCTCGACCCGCGGCACCGGAATGGCTTCGCAGACGTCTCGCCAGCCGGGGAAATTCCACGTGTTGGGAAACCCGGCACACTGCGTCGGCTTCACCGCTTGCACCCGGCAATCGCGACCATCCAGGAAAATGCATTCGCCGTTTCCTCCTTCGCCTTTGTTGAGCAGCGCCAACCCCTGCCGATCCGGGCGCAGACGCGTCCACGTCTCAATAAAAACGCGTTCCTCCATCTTCAGGAAATCGGCGATCCGGGTAATGTCCCCATCCGTGAGCTTCACCTGCCCCGGCCACTTGCAGCAATTCGTGCAACGCTGGCATTGATAATAAACGTCGGCAGAATCCACGCTCCTCATCGTGGGTCGAACAGCCCCAATTGGCAAACGCGTTTCCCCTCCCCTGCGTCGGGAGAAGCACCTGACGTTCAGCGCCCTGCATTTTTTCCGTTGCTCTAGGCGCGCCTTTTGGCTTCCACTACCACGCTTTATGCAAATTCTCGTTACAGGCGGCTGCGGCTTTATCGGCAGTAATTTTCTTCGACTCCTGCTGACGCAATATCCCGAGACTCAGCTCACCAATCTGGACCTCCTCACTTATGCCGGAAACAGCGCGACCGTCGCCGATCTCGCGGAGACTTACCCGGAGCGTTACCGCTTCGTCAAAGCCGACATCGCCGACGAGGCCGCCGTGGACGCGATTCTTTCCCAAGGAAAATACGACGCCATCGTCAACTTCGCCGCGGAGAGCCATGTCGATCGCTCCATCACGGGACCTCATGAATTCGTCCGCACCAACGTTCTGGGCACCAGCATTCTCCTCCACTCCGCGCGCAAAGCGGGCGTAAAACGTTTCGTCCAAATCTCCACCGACGAAGTTTACGGATCGCTCGGGCCCACCGGCCAATTCACCGAAAAAACCCCGCTCGACCCGAGCTCACCATATTCCGCCAGCAAGACGGGGGGCGATCTTCTCGCCCTCGCCTGCCACCACACCTACGGCCAGGAAGTCCTCGTCACGCGTTGCTCGAACAACTACGGCCAATATCAATTTCCTGAAAAACTGATCCCGCTCATGATCATCAACGCCTCACGCGACATTCCGCTGCCCGTCTACGGCGACGGTCTCAACGTGCGCGACTGGATTCACGTGGAAGACCATTGCGAAGCCGTGGCGAAGGTTCTCTTCGAAGGCAAAGCGGGCGAAGTTTATAACATTGGCGGCGATGGCGAATTGCCGAACATCGAAGTGGTGAAGATGATTCTCGACCGCCTTGGGAAACCGCACAGCCTCATCTCCTACGTCACCGACCGCCTCGGCCACGATCGGCGTTACGCGATCGATTCCTCGAAAATCCAACGCGAACTCAACTGGAGCCCGCGTCATCGTCCCGAGACCAGCATCCCGGCCACGGTCGATTGGTATCTGGCGAACCGCGCCTGGTGGGAACCTCTTCTGGAGCGGAAATAATGGCACGCGTCGTCATCATCGGAAGCGCCGGCCGCCTCGGAGCAGCGCTGGTGGAAAGCTACTCCGCCAAGCACGAAGTCATCGCCATGGACCGGCACACGCTCGACCTCGGCTACACCGTGCGGCTGCGAAACACCCTCGCCAGCACGGACTTCGACGTCGTCATCAACTGCGCCGCGCTGACCAACGTCGATTATTGCGAGACGCACCGGGAGCAATCCTTCGCCATCAACTCCGACGCCGTCGGTTTCATTGCGGAAGAGTGCGCCAAGAAATCGGCCCGCCTCATTCACATCAGCACGGACTACGTTCTCTCCGGGGAACAAACAACACCCTACGAGGAGACGATCTCGCCGCAGCCCATCAGCGTTTACGGCGAGTCTAAACGAGGCGGCGAAAAAGCTGCGCTCGCGGTTTCGGAGGACAACTTAGTCGTGCGCGTGTCGTGGGTTTTCGGTCCGCACCGCCCGAGCTTCGTTGATGGCATGTTGCGCCGTGCGGCCACCGAGCCAACGATCTCTGCGGTATTCGATAAATTCTCTGCCCCGTCCTACACGCTCGATCTCGCAGAAATGCTCGAGCCGTATCTGAGCGAAATCTCAGCAGGCGGCATTCTTCATCTTTGCAACAGCGGTTGGTGCAGCTGGCAGGAATACGCCCAACACGCCCTCGACGTCGCTCACGAATGCGGACTGCCTCTACAGGCGCGCACCGTGGATCCAATCCCGCTGGAATCGCTCACCGCGTTTGTCGCCAAGCGCCCACGCCACACGCTGCTCTCCACCGCTCGCTACACGCGGGAGACGGGAAAAGTTCCACGCCCTTGGCAGGATGCGGTGGCTGAATACGTGCGGAACTTCGGCCCGCAAATTCTCGCCTAGCCACTTAAAGTTCGGCCACTTCGCGGAGCGCTGTCGCAATCGGCTTCGAGCCATCGCCGCCTGTTTCTGCGTCGATTTTTTCGAGGCGCCGAATCAGATCGATGACCTCATTTCTCGCAAAAGGCCCGCCTGCCGCCCCGCAAAAGTGGGTGCGACAGCCAAACGGACGCCCCGTGTAAATCATGCAGCGCAACGTCTTCGGATTGAGCAGAGGGCACGCGCCGTCCACCGATTCGGGCAGCACTTTTCGGCCACTCGCCTTCACCGCCGCCCACGCCGTGATCGCTTCGCCTCGCGTGAGGTGCGGCGTTTTTCCCGTGAGCCGAAACTGGCAGCATTCTGCAATGCCGGTGCATTGACGCTCAATCGGACGCTCCGCGAGCGCCGCATAGACCGCCTGCGTTTCCGCCACCACGCTTCGCACCTGCTCTTTGGAAAATCGGCTCACGGATCAAGCTAACGAAAAAACCGCACCCGGCCAATATCTTCGTTTGAAGACTCAGATGCGGTGTGGAATCGTGACCCGTGGAACCCTTCACGAGCAACGACACCTATGCGTGCCCCGACTGCGGATCGGAAGTAAAAGTAGGTGCGCGAAGCTGCCCGGGATGCGGTCCGTTTCGCCCGGTTGAGTGGAACGACGAGGAGGAAAACGCCGGCCGAAACGCCGAAGCGATGGTGCCGTTTCATTCCATGACGACCTACACGGACACACGAGAGGTGCTGGAAAAATCGCGGCGTCCGGCGGTGGAAAGATTGCCCCATGAGGAAAAGCGCCCGAGTTTCGGTCGCGTGTTCCTGGTCATTCTCGTTACGCTCACCGTTCTGTCCGCGGCACTGGCGGCCCTGAGGGTTTTTCTACCCCAGTGAGCCTTCCTCTGCCCGCGCAGGATCTCCCTCCGCGCCCGTCGTCCACTGTTCTGGTCATCGGCAGCTTCATTCAGGATCTGACGTTCTTCGTCGATCGTTTCCCTGCAAACGGCGAGACCGTGCTTGGCCGTTTCGTCTCTGGACCTGGCGGAAAAGGTTCGAACCAAGCCGTGGCTGCTGCCCGCGCGGGTGCGCAGACTGCCTTCTTCGGTGCCGTGGGAAACGATGGATTTGGCGACGGCGCAGAAAAGTTCCTGATCGAGGAAGGCATCGAGCAGCATCTGCTGAGGGTCGCCGATACCCCAACCGGAACCGCCGGCATCACGGTCAACGCATCCGGTCAAAACCAGATCGTGGTTGCATTAGGCGCGAGTGGCAAATGGAAGGCGAGCGAAATGAATCCTGCTTTCCTGGAAGCGGCGAAGATCGTGGTGCTTCAGTTAGAGATCGATTTGGAGACGGTCCGGGATTTGCTTGAATTAGGTCGTGCGGCGGGTAAAACAATGATTTTGAACCCGGCCCCCATGAATCCAGGAATGGATTTTTCCATGCTCTCCCACGTCGACATTTTCATCCCCAACGAAACGGAGTTTGTCTCCGTTGCGCAACGCCATGCCGCGATCGGGGACTGTGCGTTCGACGAGCAAAAGCTGCGCGCCGCTGCACCGGAGCAGCTGCACAATTGGTGCCGAAAGTTGGAAGTTCCGACGGTGATCGTCACGCTCGGGCAGCGCGGCTGTTTCGTCTCGCAGCCTTCTGGATACGAGCACATACCGGCGAGCGAGGGAATCACCGCCATCGACACCACGGGTGCGGGCGACGCGTTTGTCGGCGGCTTCGCGGCAGGGCTCATCGAATTTTCCGGCGACATTTCGCAGGCTGCTCGCCACGGAAATGTGGTAGCAGGCCTGAGCGTCACCAAACACGGGACGGCTCCTTCGATGCCTACGCGTGCCGAGATTAACGCTTTTCTCAGTTAAATGCCTCTCATCCCCCACTCTACTTTTCAGCCCGCCCTTGGCATTGGGAATGGGCATCTGCAGACGATCTGGCCGACGCTTTTCCGGCGCGTGCCTGTGATCACTCACGACCGCGAGCGGCTCGAACTCGAGGACGGGGATTTCGTGGATCTCGATTGGGCGCGTCACCCTTCGAGCCGCCGCCTGGTCATCCTCACCCACGGGCTGGAAGGGCACTCGCGCGATGCGGGTATGCAGGGAATGGCCTCAGCGTTCTTCAATGAAGGCTGGGATGTGCTCGCCTGGAACATGCGCGGCTGCAGCGGGGAGCCGAATCGGCTGCTCCGGTTTTATCACAGCGGCGCGACGGACGATCTCACGGGGGTTATTGAGCACGTGGCCGACGATTACGAGCAGATCGGTCTCGTGGGGTTCAGTCTTGGGGGAAACATCACGCTCAAATATCTGGCAGATGCTCCGGCTGAGAACATCGTGACGGCGGCTGCTTTTTCGGTTCCGTGTGATCTCACCTCCAGCGTGAACCAGCTCGATGAGCCGGGGAATTGCATTTACACAATGCGCCTCATCCGCAGTCTTCGGGCGAAGATTCAGGAAAAGAAGAGCCGCTTCCCGAAGGATCTCGACGTCAGCGGGCTGCACGCCATGAAGACTTTCCACGAATTCGACTCGGCTTACACCGCGCCGTTGCATGGTTTTTCAAGCGCCGAGGAATATTGGGAGAAATCCAGTTGCCGGCCGGTTCTGGAGCAGATTTCTATTCCCACGCTGCTGATCAACGCGGTGAATGACCCGTTTTTAGCTCCGGACTGCTTTCCAATTGAGGAAGCGACGCGCAGCGAGTTTCTCCATTTGGAAAGGCCAGCGAGCGGCGGGCACTGCGGCTTTGTGAATTGCCGGGCAGCAGAAGTGAGCTGGCACGAAGCCCGGGCCGTGGAATTTCTCAGCGCATCGTACGCTAGCGCGATGAGAAGTTCACACTTGGTGTGAGCCTCAGCGCGGCCGAAACGGCGCGCCGCAGATCAAGCCGCGGCGGCTGATTTCTTATCCGCCAATTGGGCCGCGGCTTTGTCGTCACGGGCTTCCCGTGCATCCCGTCCGCCTTCTTTGTCGTCCTTCGGATAGGCGATGCGGGTGTGCAGGATGTTCTTGAGGGAGAAGCGGAAGCTCTCGCCGATGCAGCGAATTTCGCGAAGGGTCAGGCCGGATTCATCGAGCTGGCCGTCGGAAATTCGCGACTCAATGATGTCGTTCACGAGCTGTTCAATGCGTTGCGGAGTGGGTTTCACCAAACTGCGGGAAGCGCTCTCCACCGCGTCAGCCAGGCTGATAATCCCCGCTTCTTTGAACTGCGGGATTGGGCCCGGGTAACGGAAGCTCTCCTGGCGCACTTCAGGAATGTCTTCCTCGCGCATGTTCATGATCTTGCCGCCGGCGCGGGTGTCTTGCTGCTGTTGTTGGGCGCGCTTGTAGAAATACATCACGAGCGAGGTGCCGTGATGCTGCTGAATGACGTCGATGATCTGGTGGTTGAGCTTGTGCTTGAGGGCCAGATCGACGCCTTCTTTAACGTGCGCGATGATGATGAGCGCGCTCATCGTCGGGGCCAGGTCGTCGTGCGGATTGCGATCCTCGTTGATGTTTTCCGTGAAATACTCGGGCTTCACGAGTTTGCCGACGTCGTGAAAGTAAGCGCAAACGCGGCTGAGCGTGGCGTTGGCCTTGATCTTTTCCGCAGCGGCTTCCGCGAGGCTGGCAACCATTAGACTGTGGTGATACGTGCCGGGCGCTTCTGTAGAGAGACGGCGAAGGAGCGGGTGATTCAGATCTGCGATTTCCAACCAGGAAATGTCGGTCGTGATTCCAAACGGCGTTTCTAGGAGAGGCAACGCGCCGCCCACGAGCACGGCGGTAATCATTCCACTGCCGATGGCTGCTAATGATTGCCAGCCAAAGAGTTCCCAATCGGTTTTGGGCAGATCGAGGAAATTAACGCCGATGAGACCAAAGCTGAGAGCCAGCAGCCAAGTGGCGAGGCCGACGTAGAACCCAGCGCGCAAGAGTCGGCTGCGGCGCCTCACTTGGAGCGTGACGAAGACGGAGATGAATCCGCTGATCAAGCTCAGGATGAGGATAAAGGCATCGATGCCCCGGAAGAGAATCGACGTGAGAAGACTCACAAAGACTGCGGCAAACAACCCGAGATTTCTCCCCAGCAAGACCGAAATAACGAGCGGCGCGAACGAATACGGAATAAGCAGGATCGGCACGACCTGCCAGAGAATGTGGTCGTTCGTTTTCGACAGTTGGTAGCCGAGCTGCATCACGAATTTAGCAACGGCGAGGTGCGCTAGAATGACACCGAAAATCAGGGTCACCCGGCCATTGCTTTGAAAGGTGTCGGGGTGCCCAATCCAAAGCTGCGCGATGGCCGTGCTGAGAATCAGCAGACTGATGAGGAAAAACTGCGCTGGCGATTCCTGCTGCCCATAGAAGATGAGCCCAGCCAAGCCAAACGTGAAGAGGGCGATGATCACCGTCTTTACCCACGGATCGGTGGCCAGAGTTTGGCGCAGCTCGCTAGTGGTCTTCTGACGCCGCGTCTTGCCCGAAGAAAGGCCTTGTTTAACGAGTTTCTTTTGGGCGAAGCCAAACATGTTCGATGGACTCAAGGCATGCGCTCCGGGTGAGCATCACGATATTTCTTGTAGGCGCCGATGATGTAACGCACGAGTTCATGGCGAACCACGTCGCGTTCCTCGAAATTGATGAAGCCAATGCCCGGGCCTTTGGAGAGCGCATCGCAGGCTTCGATGAGCCCGGATTTTTTGTTCCGCGGCAAATCGATCTGGGTGCGATCGCCGGTGACTACGCACTTGGACTCAGGTCCAAGGCGGGTGAGGAACATGAACATCTGCTCCGTGGTCGTATTTTGGGCCTCGTCGAGAATGACAAATGCATCCTGCAGAGTCCGTCCGCGCATGTAAGCAAGTGGGGCGATTTCAATGACTCCGCGCTCGGTGTAACGCTCGATTTCCTCCGGCTCCAGCATGTCGTAGAGGGCGTCGTAGAGCGGGCGGAGGTAAGGAAGGATCTTGTCGTTCAGATCGCCGGGGAGGAAACCAAGCGCCTCGCCTGCTTCCACCGCGGGGCGCGTGAGAACGATGCGCCGAACTTTTTCCTGCTTCAGCGCCGAGATCGCCAGCGCCATAGCGAGATAGGTTTTGCCCGTGCCGGCTGGGCCGAGGCCAAAGGTGAGATCGTGGCTCAGAATCGTCTGCACATAGCGCTTCTGGCTAACGGTGCGCGCGATGATCGGTGGCTTGCGGGCGGAGCATTGGATGCGCACCGAGGCAAGCTGCGAAAGCGTTTCCGAGGAGCCGTCGAGAACGGAGTTTAGCGCATACATGAACTCCTGGCGGCGAATCGGCGTGCCCTTTTTGGCCGCGTCTTCAAGCTGCTCGATGAGCCCCTTTGCATGGGCCACCGCGGGTGCTTCGCCTTCGAAACGGATCCAGCCATCGCGGGTCGTTACCTGGACGCTGAGTGATTCCTCAAGCTTCTTGAGCAATCGTGGATCGTTCGCGTAGAGCGACTGCAGGGTGCGGGCACTATCAAATTCAATGGTTTCCGAAGCTGGCATGTGAGAACAAAGGCTTACTGAGAGCCTAAGAGTGTAGCAGGAAATGAGTTTTCATCAAAAGCGGAAAAGCTCAGGGGTTCCCCCGGCGGCAGCGGGAGAGGACGGCGCGGGCTCTCATGGAGAGCTGGCGAAGAGCTACCGGATCTTCCGCAGCACGAAGCGTTCGTGAAATTGCCCGCGGTTGTGGGCGCGGCAACATTTCAGGCAGGCGACTTTCCGCCTGATGGGGCGAACCCGCGGATACGTCGTGCCGCAGTAAGAGCACGCGTAGAAATGCTTCCGCTCGACAGTGCGGCGCGGCAACGGGAGTTCGTGGCAGCGTTTTTCATCCTCCAGACCGAGATCGCAGCAGGCCTGCCGCCATTCGTCGCCGTGGGGCGCGATGCGGCTTCGGCGGTGACGGGCATGGGCGAGAAGATGGGCGAGTTCGTGGCGCAGGGTGCGATCCACTTCCTCGGCGCTGAAATCCTGCAAACGCGGATTGAGGACAACCAGATTCTCGCGGTAACGCGCCATTCCGGCGGTGGTGCTGAGGCGGGAATTCCATACGACCTTCACTTTTTGAGCGACGTCCACGGCTCCGGCGGCGATGAGCAAATCCGCGGCTTGTTTTGTAAGAGCCTCGTCCTTGGAAACGCCGCTCCTAGCCCTTCGCGGAGGCGCGGGCTGGGTGCGGAAGAGATCCAGAAAAAGCTGGCCGGCTTGTTGGATACTCTTTTTCACCATGGCAGGGGCTCTATGCACGCAACCGTCCAACGACTTTGGCGAGTCGTCCAATCGCTTCCTCGATTTCCTCGGCGGTGTTCTGGCGGCCCAGCGAAAAACGTATCGTGGCAGCCGCGGTTTCTTCCTTCACGCCCATCGCCATGAGGACGTGCGAAGCTTGCACGCTGCCGACCATGCAGGCCGATCCGCTGGAAACGCAGACGCTGGCGAGGTCGAGTCCGAAGAGCAAAGCCTCGCCGTCGAGACCGGGAAAACTGACGTTCAAGGTGTTGGCGAGCCGCTGGTCGGGGTGGCCGTTCAGCGTGGCGTCGAGAGCGCGAACGCCTTCCCAGAGCTGATCCCTCAGGGCGCCTTCGTGCGCTTGTTCGGTGCTGCGTTTTTCCTCCGCTTCGCGGGCAGCGGCGGCCATTCCCACTATAGCGGCAACGTTTTCCGTGCCCGGGCGGCGTTGGTTTTCGTGCGCGCCGCCGTAGTGAAGGTTGCGCATCCCGAGGCCCGCTTTCAGGTAAAGCAGCCCGGCGCCGAGCGGGCCATAAAACTTGTGCGCGGCGAACGATGCGGCGTCCACGAGTGAGAGATCTATGGGTTCTTTCCCGAGGATCTGGATCATGTCGCTGTGGAGGAGCACACCGCGCTCACGACAGATACGACTTACTTCGCCGAGCGGCTGGAGGACGCCGGTTTCGTTATTGGCGGCCATGATGGAGCACAGCGTGGTGTCGGGCCGGATGGCGGTGGTGAGTTCCTCCAGATCGATGAGTCCGTCTGCGTTGACGGAGAGAAACGTAACGTCAAATCCTT
>DASVRZ010000079.1:0-64619 GCA_036388355.1 Chthoniobacterales bacterium
ATATTGACGACCCCATCATTGACCAGCGTATGTCCGCTCAAGTTTGCGGTGCTAAATTGATCATTAATGGACATCGTCCCGGCGCTCCCCACGTAGGTCGTGCCACTCCCTGTCAGCGTCCCTGCCCAGTTGCCGGCGCCGTTGAAGGTGAGTGATCCCTGGTTAGTGGTTGTGCCGGCGATGCGTACCACTCCCGCCCCTGTCGTCACCACCGTGCCCCTCACCTCGCCATATTGAAAAGAGGCCACCGCGCCACTCGCCACGTCAAACTCACTCCCAACTTCTCCGGTGTAGATCCCGTTAAAATCCGTATATCCGCCGCTCACTTCCACCCTCCCGGCGTTGGTAAATGCAGCACTAATACCTGCCCAACTGGTGCCAGCTTTGCTGAATGTGCCTTCGTTTCTAAAAACATTACTCCCCAACCCCGAGGCACTGATCTGTGAGGATGAACTTCCTACTAGATTAAACTGACCCTTGTTTACCAGTGTCGCGCCGTTACCTAAATCCAATCGGGAGGTATAAAACTGATTCGGCCCTGTAGCTCCTATATTGACGACCCCATCATTGACCAGCGTATGTCCGCTCAAGTTTGCGGTGCTAAATTGATCACTAATGGACATCGTCCCGGCGCTCCCCACATAGGTCGTGCCACTCCCTGTCAGCGTCCCTGCCCAGTTGCTGGCGCCGTTGAAGGTGAGTGATCCCTGGTTAGTGGTTGTGCCGGCGATGCGTACCACTCCCGCCCCTGTCGTCACCACTGTGCCCCTCACCTCGCCATATTGGAAAGTGGCCACCGCGCCACTCGCCACATCAAACTCGCTCCCGGTCTCTCCGGTGAAGATCCCGCTAAAGTCCGTATTCCCACCGCTCACTTCCACCCGCCCCGCATTCGTAAATGCAGCACTTACACCAACCCAGCCCGCTCCCGCTTTTCTGAAAATCCCTTCGTTCACAAGAACGCCGGTCCCCATCGCAGAACCCCTGATTTGCGCAGATGAATTTCCACCGGCATTGAACAGCCCCTCGTTCACCAGCGTTGCTCCGGCGTTCAGAACTATAGTGTCTAGCAAAGTGACGGACCCAACGGTGATGCTGGTACTGACGATAGCCGTACTGCCACTACCGATATCTGCCGCTTCAACGGACGAGTCAGGAACGTCCGAAGGGGCCCACTTACCCGCGTCCTCCCAATTTCCCTCGCCTCCAATCCAGGTAGCGGCCTGAGCCGGAAGCAACGAGAGGGAGGTTAGCAGGAAAACGGATCGTAACAGCATAACGTGACCCGCAAATGAAGCGGGTCGCGTGCCATGTCACTCCCTTTTCTTTGTGCTTTGGATATAAATTTCTCGGAGCAATTTTGGCTCGACCTCGACCGGCGATTGGGTCATTAGATCGCTCCCGCGGTTGTTCTTTGGGAAGGCAATGACGTCGCGAATACTCGAGGCTCCTGCAGCTAACATGACGAAGCGGTCCAGGCCCAAAGCGATGCCGCCGTGCGGAGGCGCGCCGAAGCTGAAGGCGCGGAGCAAGTGGGCAAATTTCAATTCCTGCTCTTCGGGAGTGACTCCCAAAACGCCGAACATCTTGGCCTGCAATTCCTTTTCGTGAATTCGGATCGATCCACCGCCTAGTTCGACGCCGTTCAGCACGACGTCGTAAGCGACAGCGCGCACTTTGGCGTAATCGCCCGCTCCTAACATCTCCATGTCTTCAGCTTTCGGACGCGTAAAGGGATGGTGCACAGCGACCCATTTGTTGTCTTCGGGCGAGAAGGCGAGCAGCGGGAAATCGACGACCCAGAGGAAGTTCAATGGCGCGTTTTCCGGCACGAGCTTGAGCAGCTCAGCGACACGCAAGCGCACGCGGCCTAGCACTTCGCAGACGGGTTCCCATTTGAGATCCGCGCCGAAGAAGAGGACATCGCCGTCTTCGAAATTCATGCGCGCAGCGAGGGCGGCTTTTTCCTCTTCGGAGAAAAACTTCACGATCGGCGACTCCCAAACACCGTCCTTGAAGCGGATGTAGGCGAGGCCTTTGGCGCCGAATTCTGTCTTCACCCATTCCTCCCATTTCTTGAGCTGCTCCTTGCTGAGCGCTTCGGCGGCTCCTTTGGCATTGAGCGCTTTGATGGTGCCGTTGCCGTCCACAATGGAGCGGAAGACTTTGAATTGAGAAGCGTGGAAAATGTCGACGAGATCCACGAGTTCGACTCCGAAGCGGAGGTCGGGTTTATCGGACCCGAAGCGGTTCATGGCGTCGTGATACGTGATGCGCGGGAACGGCGTGGCGATCTCGACGCCTTTGGCTTCGCGGAAGACGCGGGTGAGCATTCCCTCGACGAGTGTCTGGATTTCCACCTCGTCGATGAACGACGCTTCGATGTCGATCTGGGTGAATTCCGGCTGGCGATCTGCGCGCAAATCTTCGTCGCGGAAACAGCGCGCAATCTGGAAATATTTCTCCAGGCCGGCCACTTGCAGGAGCTGCTTGTATTGCTGCGGAGCTTGCGGCAGCGCGTAGAAACTGCCGGGCGTGAGCCGCGAGGGAACGAGGAAATCGCGGGCGCCTTCTGGCGTCGGATTGGACAAGATTGGGGTCTCAATTTCCAGGAAACCGGCTTCATCGAGATGATCGCGGGTAGCCTTCACGATGCGGTGGCGCAGTTTCAGGTTTTCCTGCATGTGCCGCGTCCGCAGGTCGAGGTAGCGATATTCGAGGCGCAAATCTTCGTTCACCTTTGGATCGTCGAGGGGAAACGGCGGAACGTCGGCTTTGTTGAGCACGGTCAATTCGGAGGCGACCAACTCGATCGCTCCCGTGGCCAGGCGGGCGTTTTCGGTTCCGGTGAGACGAGCCGAGACTGTCCCGGATACCTGAATGACGTCCTCACTGCGTAAAGCATGAGACTGCTCCGCGATCGCCGGGAATTCCTCAGGGCGAAAGACCACTTGGGTCAGCCCGTCGCGGTCCCGCAGATCGATAAAAATGACGCCGCCGTGGTCCCGGCGTGAATTCACCCAGCCCGCTAATTTGACGGTCTGACCAACGTGTTCCGGGCGTAAAGCCTGGCAGGAATGGGTGCGATATTTCTGGCTCATGGGAGGGGCACCATATCGAAAATCGCAGGCATGTGAAGCACGCATTCTTTCCGAAGGATGATGCGAGATGCGGAATTGCCGTTTGTTTAGCCGGCTTTCGGCAGCGTCTAATCCACGGATTTGGACGCCTTGGGCGCGCTCGCGGCGGCCAGTCTCTTCGCTTTATAGAGCGCCGCCTTCTGATTGTATTTTGCGACGGCAGAAGCGTTTGCCGTGTCGAGAGCAGCCCGCTCTTTCTTCAGTTCGTTGAACATTTTCAACAACTCCCGGTCTCGGCTTGCTTTGGCTGGCGAAGGCTCCGCTGTTGCCGATTTTGAGGGTCCGCCGAGGAGCGTCGCGCCTGCTGTTTTCACGGCAAACGCTTTGCGTTGTTTCTCGTAGGAAGCCACCCGTTGCTTGAAGTGATAACGGGCTGTCGGGTGATCGCGCCGCAAGAGTCTTTGTTCCTGCCTGAGTTCTTCGGCCCACCCGAGCAACCAATTTTTATCTCCCGCTTGCAAGGATTCCGTCTGCGTCTTCGGCCCGACTTGTGTGACCTCTAGAAACGCCACTCGGTGCTCCGTGGTGCCGGTGACCAGCTCGAGCGCGTCCAGCGGAGACATCGAAGGCACGGCCGATTTCCATACCTTGAATGACGCCATCGGCATGAAGGTGTTGCCAGCCCAGCCAAGGGTGTTCCAGAGAACCATCGCCACGACAAGGAAACCGACGGCGCGCTCGTTGGTAATCTGAAATCGCTCAGCAGCCACTTTGCACCAGCGGGCCAGCAAGGAGATGAAGGAAACAGCGAGAACTCCCATCCATAAACGAGAGCCGAGGCCACGGACCAAAACAGCGCTCATCCAGACGAGAGGGAGGTAATAAAGCAGGGACACCAGCAGGAACAGAAGGACGCTGCGAAAGGTGCGGACCTGCTTGCCGATGATCCAGCAGGTTGAGTAGATAGCCAACAGCGCAGCGATCAACCCGATCAGGGCTCTCTGCATGATGTAGCTTCCGAAGCTGTCTGCGACCTCCACATCCACGGAAGGTGTGGTCGTTTTTCCATCAGACGTGGAACTCACCTCGGTCCACTTGAATCGGAAAGTGACGGCATCCGAAGCGTGCTTCTGTGCAAAGGAAAAGGGCATTTTTGCGTAGCCGAAGTCGCCCCAGTTCATGCCCCAGCTATTGCGCAGGAGGAAATGACCTTGCATCGGATTGGTCGGGGATAGCTCGTAACCGGTGAGGACGATCATATGGAAGCCACTCATGGGAGCTTCTTGCAGTTCGTTATTCTGATTAAGCGCACGTTCCGGATCCGCCCATTCCGAGGCGAGACAAACAGGCTGGTTTTTAGCGAGCGTTTTGCAGATTCGGAAGATTTCCTCCGGTGTCTGACCAATTCTGCCGCTCGATTGGACGACGTGCTCCGTGACGACCGCTGGCATTTTCCTGGCATCTTCGATCGCTAGATCTGTCGGCTCGATGATGATATCACTGCTCTTATACGGCATCGCTTCCTCGCTACAGACTTTGTAGAGATGGAATGCCATGGCTAACTGCGGAATGGTGAGCCCCAGGTGAGGAGTCCCTCCCGCTTTCTGGGCGGCCCAGAGCGTGTATTGCTCTGAGATGTCGATGTCGTTGCCCAGGCGTCGTTGTTGGAATTCCAGGACGCTGGTTGCAGAAAAGGCGGCACACGAATTCCGAGATCCCTGCTGCACGAAGTTCAACTGTAAATCCTCCATCTCCCGCCGCATGTCCACCTTCGGGGGAAGCGATGCCCAATCCAATTGCTCAACAGGGATTCCGCCGGTTTTTACTCCGGGAAGTAAATTTCTGAAATGGAAGAGGTTTTCGGTCACCGGGTCTAGGGCGAGACCGGTTTGCGCCAGGTGCAAGAACGCGGCGATCCCCACGAGAAGCGTTCTCGTCATGCGCGAGAGAAGGAAATCGAAGCTCATTTGCGAGCACTCCTGAAGCAGGTTCGACGCCAGCAGCGTTCTGTAACTTCTGGCGGAAAAACTATACAGAAACAAAACAGCCGGACCTCTTGCGAGATCCGGCTGTTTGAAGTTTGGCTTTGTTTGGTTAGCTGAGAGCTGGACTTAGTAGTCCATGCCGCCCATACCGCCCATGCCGCCGCCGCCTGGAGGCATCGCTGGGCCGTTATCCTTTGCAGGAAGCTCAGTGATGACTGCTTCGGTGGTGAGCAGGAGGCCGCTGATCGACGATGCGTGTTGCAACGCAGAACGAGTGACTTTGGTTGGGTCAACGACGCCAGCCAACACGAGGTCAACATATTCGCCAGTGGCGACGTTGTAACCGAGGTTGCCAGTGCCTTTTTTCACTTCGGCCACGATGAGTGCGCCTTCGAGACCTGCGTTGTCAGCGAGCTGGCGAAGCGGGGCTTCGATAGCGCGTTTGATGATTTGCAGACCGATTTCCTCGTCGCCTGTTAGCTTGAGGTTTTCGAGCACTTTCTGAGCGCGGATGAGAGCAACGCCGCCGCCGGGAACGATGCCTTCTTCAACGGCCGCACGGGTCGCATGGAGGGCGTCTTCGACGCGGGCTTTCTTCTCTTTCATCTCGGTCTCGGTAGCAGCACCGACGTTGATGACGGCGACACCGCCGGCCAATTTGGCGAGGCGCTCTTGCAGTTTCTCGCGATCGTAGTCGCTGGTGGTCTCTTCGATTTGACGACGGATCTGATTCACGCGGCCCTGGATATCGGCAGAAGCGCCTTCGCCTTCGACGATGGTGGTGCTTTCCTTATCAATGGTGACGCGCTTGGTCTTGCCGAGGTCTTCGATGGTGATCGAGTCGAGCTTGATGCCGAGGTCTTCGGTGATGCAACGGCCACCGGTGAGGATGGCGATGTCTTCCATCATAGCCTTGCGGCGATCGCCAAATCCTGGAGCCTTGACGGCTGCGATCTGGAGAGTGCCACGGAGCTTGTTCACCACGAGAGTCGCGAGGGCTTCGCCTTCGACGTCTTCTGCGATGATGAGCAACGGACGGCCGGTCTTGGCGACCTTCTCGAGAATCGGAAGGAGGTCTTTCAGGCTGCTGATTTTCTTCTCGAAGATCAGGATGTAAGCGTTCTCGAGGTTCACTTCCATGGATTCGGCGTTAGTGACGAAATATGGAGAGAGGTAACCCTTGTCGAACTGCATACCTTCGACGACGTCGAGGCTGGTTTCGATGGATTTGGCTTCTTCAACCGTGATGGTTCCGTCCTTGCCGACTTTGTCCATGGCATCAGCGATGATCTCGCCGATGGTGGTGTCCCAGTTAGCAGAAACGGTAGCGACCTGAGCGATTTCCTTGCGGTCAGTGACCTTGACGGAAATGCGTGCGAGCTCGGCAACAATAGCTTCAACAGCCTTGTTGATACCGCGCTGGAGCGAGGTTGGGTTAGCACCGGCGGTGACGTTCTTGAGACCTTCTTTGTAGATGGCTTCAGCGAGAACGGTCGCAGTGGTGGTGCCGTCGCCGGCGATATCGCTGGTCTTGCTCGCGACTTCGCGAACGAGTTGAGCGCCCATGTTTTCATAAGGGCACTCGAGTTCGATTTCCTTGGCCACAGTCACACCGTCTTTGGTGATCGTTGGGCTGCCGAATTTCTTGTCGAGGATGACGTTGCGGCCCGATGGCCCGAGGGTTGCCTTGACTGCGCGGGCGAGTTTCTCGACGCCGCGAAGCAGTGCGTGACGAGCCTGCTCGTCGAATTGGAGTTGTTTAGCTGCCATAATATTAGATGTAAGTTATTTGGGTTGGTTAAGTGTTAGCCAATGATGCCGAGGATGTCGTCCTCACGCATGATGAGATAGTTTTCGCCATCGATTTTGATCTCGGTGCCGCCGTATTTGCTGATGAGAACTTTGTCGCCGACTTTGACGGTGAATTCAGATTTGATACCGTCTTCATTGGTTCTACCAGTGCCGAGGGCCACGATGGTGCCTTCCTGTGGTTTTTCTTTAGCGGTGTCAGGAATGATGATTCCGCCTTTTTTCACTTCTTTTTCTTCGAGCGGCTGCACGATGACGCGGTCGCTGAGTGGTTTTACGTTAATTGCCATACTAGGATTATTTTTCCGTGTGTGTTTGTTTTGTGGTTTGTCTAACAAGACCGTGCAACCGGGTTAGCGCTTGCACGGCCGAAGTTAGATAAAATTATTTCTTCTTGTCTTCGTCGACCATCTCGAACTCGGCATCGACAACGTTGTCGTCTTTTTTCGCGTTCGGGGCTGGTTCTTCGGGAGCAGCGCCTACACCTGCACCCGCTTCGGCACCGGCTGCAGCCTGCTTGTAGAGATCGGCGCTAACATCCTGGAACTGTTTTTCCAGTTTGTCGTGAGCGGACTTGATCGCGTCCACGTCGCCGCCTTTGAGGGCTTCACGAACGTCAGCGATGGATTTCTCGATCTCCGATTTTTTGTCGCCAGGCAGTTTGTCGCCGTTGTCCTTGAGCTGCTTCTCGCATTGGTAGGCGAGTGAATCGGCGTTGTTGCGAATCTCGATGCCTTCCTTCGCCTTGGAATCTTCCGCAGCATGCATTTCGGCTTCTTTCCGCATCCGCTCGATCTCGGCTTTATCGAGACCTGACGAACCGGTGATGGAGATTTTCTGCTCTTTGCCAGTGCCCAGATCTTTCGCAGAAACGTGCAGGATGCCGTTCGCGTCGATGTCGAAGGTCACTTCGATCTGCGGAGTTCCACGAGGTGCTGGTGGGATGCCGTCCAGGTGGAAGGTTCCGAGATTTTTGTTATCGCGGCTGAGCGGGCGCTCGCCTTGGAGGACTTTGATTTCCACCCCTGGCTGATTGTCGCTGTAGGTGGAGAACGTCTGCGACTTCCGGGTCGGGATCGTCGTGTTGCGAGGAATCATGGCCGTGGCCACGCCGCCTGCTGTCTCGATCGCGAGAGTGAGAGGAGTGACGTCTAACAACAGAACGTCTTTAACGTCACCCTTGAGCACGCCGCCTTGAATGGCTGCGCCGATCGCGACCACTTCGTCGGGGTTAACGCCCTTGTGCGGTTCTTTGTTAACCAGCTTGCGAGCGGTCTCGATGACCTTCGGCATACGAGTCATGCCGCCGACCAGAACGAGCTCGTTGATGTCGTTCATGGCGATCTTGGCGTCGGCCAAACAATCGCGGACGGGCTTCAAAGTGCGCTCGAACAGGCTATCGGTGAGCTGCTCCAGCTTGGCGCGGGTTAGCGTTTTCTGGATGTGCTTCGGTCCGGACGCATCGGCCGTGATGAACGGCAAATTGATGTCGTAGGTCTGCGAAGAGGAGAGAGCGATCTTCGCTTTTTCGGCTTCTTCCTTGATGCGCTGAACAGCATCAGGCTGCTTGGTTAGGTCGATGCCGGAGTCGGATTTGAACTCGGCAATCATGGAATCCATGATCGCGTTGTCCCAGTCGTCGCCGCCCAAGTGGGTGTCGCCGTTGGTGGCTTTCACTTCGAAAACGCCGTCGCCGATTTCCAGCACGGAGATGTCGAAGGTGCCGCCGCCGAGATCGTAAACTGCGATCTTCTCGTCGGATTTTTTGTCCAGGCCGTAAGCGAGGGACGCTGCGGTCGGCTCGTTAACAATACGGAGCACTTTCAAACCAGCGATTTCCCCCGCGTCTTTCGTGGCGTTGCGCTGGCTATCGTTGAAGTAAGCAGGAACGGTGATGACCGCTTCGGTGATGGTCTCGCCTAACTTAGCTTCGGCGTCTGCCTTCAGCTTTTGGAGGATCATCGCGGAAATCTCTGGTGGGGAGAAAGTTTTCTTCTCGCCGTTTACCGTCACTTCGATGTGCGCGTCGCCGTTGCTAGCTTTCACGAGCTTGTAAGGGACGCGTTTTACTTCGTCGCCGAGTTCGTCAAACTTGCGGCCCATGAAGCGCTTGACGGAGAAAATGGTGTTCGTCGCGTTCGTGACTGCCTGACGCTTCGCTGCCTGGCCCACGAGACGTTCGCCGCTCTTGGAAAAGGCGACGATGGACGGCGTGGTGCGGGCGCCTTCAGAATTTTCGAGAACGACGGGTTCGCCGCCTTCCATGACCGCCATACAAGAGTTGGTGGTGCCTAAATCGATGCCGAGAATTTTTGCCATAAGATAAAATTGGTTACGGCAAACCCTTAAGCAGCTGTCAGACCGAGCGATGGTTGTTTACATAACTCCCTCGCCTTTAACCACTTGCGACATATCCCAACTTGACCTTTCGAGCTGAATAGCGCCATGTTGACACACTGCGCCACATCGTTTGGCTCAAGTCTCCGGGATCTGGTCACGAAAAAAGCCAGTCTTCCCGATAGAAAACTGGCTTTGCTTCAAGTCTGGTGGTCTTACCTCAAGACGCTCAGATCAGCTCCGAAGTTGATGTGATACGGCAAGTCACCAACTACAAGGGCCGGCACGGATTTGACTCCGGCTGATTCGGCTTCGGGAACCCGGCTTTTTTGTTCACCGAGGTGGACGATCTCGACATCGAAACGCTGTGGATCGAGTGCGGCAGCGAGATTGTGTTCGGCAGAAATGCAGACGGGGCATCCGGCATGGTAGAATGTGGCTTTTGTTTTCATGTGTAGTTTCTAGTTTTCAGTTGATGAGAGGCGTATCGCCTCTCGTCTTCAGCATTGCTCTGGGTGAATAGCCGGGAAAGTGAGCACCTTTCAGTGAGCAGGCACCGTTTTGTGCCCATGCGGATTTTCTACGGTTTGTGCTATTTTCCGTCCGATGAATGCAAAGTATCTGACCGTGAAAGAGCGCAACAGCTACCGCAGTCTTGAAGACGTCATCGGCTGTAAATGGTCGGCTGGGGTCGTAGCCGCTCTAGGCAAGGGTGTGCATCGTCCGGGAGAACTGGAGCGATTCATCCCTGGCATTTCGACGAAAGTGCTTATGGAACGCCTCCGCAAGCTGCTCGAATATGAACTCATAACCCGCACGGAACTCCCAGGGCAGGTGCTGCATGTTGAGTATCATCTTACCTCAGTAGGTCAGCGACTGGCTGGAGTCATCGAACAGATCCAAGCGCTCGGAGCCGAACACGTCGCGAACAATCACAAAGCTTTGTGAAGTTACTCAGCATCCAGGTCGGACTGCCGCGGAGTTATGGAAACGAAAATGCAGAGAATGCGCATGATCGCCTCTGGACCACCGGCTTTTACAAAGAACCAGTAGGAGGTCCGGTCTTTGCGGGTTACACGCATCTGGAGGGCGATGGACAAGCCGATTTGCAGAATCACGGAGGTCCCGATAAAGCCATCAACGCTTATCCGCAGGACTATTTTGCGGCTTGGGAAGCGGAACTCGGCATCTCCATACCCCATGGAGCTTTTGGAGAAAACCTCACAACGTCGGGCTTGGTAGAAACGGAGGTTTGTGTAGGCGATGCGTTTCGGCTCGGTGAGTCAATTCTACAAATCTCGCAGCCGCGCCAACCTTGCTGGAAACTGGCACGGCGCTGGAGGATAAAAGACCTCGCGGCTCGTGTCGAAAAAACGGGACGGACTGGCTGGTATTTTCGCGTGTTAACCGAAGGCGAGATCGACGCACCGGCTAATTTTTTCCTGCTCGAGAGGCGGCATCCCGAATGGACAATTGCTGCCGCGAACGAAGTGATGCACCACCGGCCAACGGACTGGGAAGCGGCACGACTCCTCGCCGCGTGCCCGGCCCTTTCGGAAAGCTGGAGAAAGAGTTTATCCCGCCGCGCCACCAGCCAATCGGCAGCAGACTCCCAGACCCGGCTTGAAGCCCCTAACTACCGGTATCCATGATCTGCTGAAGCTTTCTGGTGGACTCTTTCGCCGCCGAAATGATGTTCCAGGCGAGAAAACCCACGATGATCAGGTAAATGATCTTCGGCATCCAATCTCCCACGGCTTCGATTCCGCGGAGTGCTTTGGCTTCATATTCACTGGCTGATCGCAGGAGCTCCGTGTCGAGGCTGCCGGTTTGTTCTCCAATGACGAGGCTGCGGACTAATTCCGACGGCAGCACATCGAGCTTCGCGAGCTCGGGGCCAACGGCTTCCCCCGCCCTGATTTGAGGGAGAGTGCGGCGGATGCCTCGGGCGATCCGCGCGCTGGCGGAGGCTCGCGCAGCCGTGTCGAGGCTGTCCATCACGTTCACGCCAGCATCGAGCTGCATCTGATAGGTGGTGCAAAACCGGGAGAGCGCCAGAGACCGGCGAATCCCTCCAAAGAGCGGCAGCATTCCTAACAACCCATCAAGAGTGGTTGAATGAACCGCTAGTTTAATGATCATGCGGGAAAGGATCAACAACCCGAAGCTCACAAAATAGAACGAGCCCAATTGCCACGCGATGTCGGCGAGAATTTCCGGCGGCGATCCTCCTTGAAAAAACCTCGGGACCGATAGCAACACGATCCCGAAGTGCAGCATGAAAAACGGGTAAAGCGCCTTGCGAATAATCTGGCCGCGTACCGCATCTAGCTGCGCGTAATAGCGGCTTAGGAAATCGCAGCCACGCTGCATCTGGCCGCTCCGTTCACAAGCCGAAATGAGCGCGACCTCCATTTCGGAGAAAGGCATTCCATATGCGGAAAAGCTCTCCGTGATATTAGCATCGTCCAACGCATACGACTGAAACTTCTTCAGAATCCTCCGCGTGGTGGAGCGGGGCCGCGCCGAAAGCATCGTCTCGATCGACCGCAAAAACGGAAAGCCCGCCGTGAGCAGCTTCCCGAGTTCATCATAAAATCGACTGCGTTCTGAGAGGGACAAGTTCATTGGAAATCTTTCCCTGGTCTTCCAGCCCCGCGGTTACCGAATGATGCCGCGCTGGCTCGTCGTCACGAAGTCGATGAGCAAACGCCCCTCAACGGTGTGACCCAGCTTTTTATCCATCTCAGCGACGGCTTGTTTCACGTTCAGGTTCGAGCGGTAAAGAATGCGATAGGATTCCTTGAGCGTCTTAAGCTGCTCCGGAGTGTAGCCGCGGCGTTCGAGGCCGACACTATTCACCCCGCGAATCTCCGCGGGATTACCGTCGGCAATGAAAAACGGAGGCACATCCTGGACGATCTTCGAGCAGCCACCGGTGATCGCGTGTGCGCCAATCCGGCAGAACTGATGAATCGCCGTCAGCCCGCCAATGTTAGCGTAGTCACCGACTTCCACATGGCCTGCGACAGTGCCGTTGTTAGAAAAGATCACGTGATTTCCCACGATGCAATCATGGGCAATATGACTGTAGCTCAGGAAATTGCCGTCGCTGCCCACTTTCGTCATCTGCCCGGCCGCCGTGGCGCGATGCACCGTGCTGAATTCCCGAAAAGTATTCCGATTGCCAATCTCCAGATAGGTCGGCTCCGCCAGATACTTCAGATCTTGGGACCGCTGGCCGATGCAGGCGTAGGAGTAAAACTGATTCCCGTCACCAATCTTGCTCGGCCCGAGAATCGTGACGTGATGTTGCAGCCAGCAATTGTCGCCGACGCTAACATTGTCACCAATGATGCAATACGGCCCGATCTCCGTCCCCTCGCCTATGGTGGCGGACGGACTAACAATCGCGGTGGGGTGAATCTGCGCCATGCGAGTTAGACATCGATGAAGCCGAACATCAGCTCGCCTTCGCTCACCACTTCGTTATTCACCAGGCATCGGCAGGAAGCTTTGCCGACGTTCCGCCTCGCCTTCAGCAACTCCGCTTCGATGAAAAGCGTATCGCCAGGCATAACCGGCTTCCGCCATTTCACCTTGTCCGCGCTCATGAAATAACCGATGCGCCCGTCGCCGGTGATTTTTTTCAGCAAAATACTCGCGACCTGAGCCATCGCCTCCACTTGCAAGACGCCCGGCATCACGGGATGACCTGGAAAATGCCCTTGGAAATACGGTTCGTTGATCGTCACCGACTTCACACCCGTGCATTTCGTCTCCCCAACGAAGCTCACGATACGATCCACCATGAGGAACGGATATCGATGCGGCAGCGTCGCCATCACTTCCTTGATGCCCATGCCTTCGTCCCCCTTCGGGATGGCCGTGGGCGGCGTGAGCGCCACGAGATCCGCCGCACGTTTGGAAATAACCTTAGCGAGCTCCGCATTCGGCCCGTGCCCAGGCCGTACCGCAATAATGTGACCGCGCAGACGCTGACCGGACAAAGCCAGGTCCCCAATAATATCGAGGATCTTATGGCGCACGAACTCCTCCTGAAACCGCAGCGGCTCCTTGCTGAGAATCGCCTCGCCGCGCACCACGATCGCATTTTCCAGACTGCCTCCCTTGATCAACCCCTTTTCCATCAGCGGCTGAACGTCTTCGTAATAAACAAACGTCCGCGCCGAAGCGATTTCCTTCTCGTAAATGGCTGGCGTGATCTCCGTGCTGTAAAATTGGGTGAAACGCCCTTCCGGACCCACATTCGTGCAGGAAATCCGAAATTTGTCGTCCGGCACGATGGTCAACAGCGAGCCGCTTTTCGTCTCGATATGAATCGGCTCGCGCACCCAAAATTCGCTGCGCCGCACGTCCTGCTCCACGATGCCCGCCTTCTTGATCAGCTCCACGAACGGCCGCGCGCTGCCGTCGCCGATCGCCGGTTCGTTCGCATCCATCTCGATGAGCGCATTGTCGACGCCCATGCCGACTAGAGCGGAAAGCACGTGCTCCACCGTATGAACCTTCACATTTCCCTCGGCCAACGTCGTCGCGCGCTCGACAAATTTCACATTCTCCACCTTGGCATCGACGGTCGGCTCATCGGGCAAATCGATGCGCTTGAACTTAAATCCATGTCCCGGAGGCGCAGGTTTGATCGTCAGCGTCACCTTTTCCCCGGTGTGGAGCGAGGAGCCGGCAAGGGAGGCGCTATTGGCCAGAGTCGCTTGAAATACGGAATCGGAGGAAGGCATGGGAGGGCAGTTTTATCATCCGGCGCGGCGGATTGCCAAGGCAAAGAACTTCGGTGAGAAAATCCAAACCGCCGCAGCGATTGCCTCCGAATAATTAATGTGAACGGGAGCCCACGAGGCGATGTCAAACTCGCCAGTGCTACCGCACAAAATTTGTTAGTGAGGTTAAGGAACAAGGCAAGCGAAGGCTGCAGATGAGTGTCTGCAGCCTTCGTGTTTTCCCGGGTCAGAGGACACTGACGGCTCCAGGCGCCCGGTGAGTTGTCCGCAGCAGCGAAATGCGCTATCTTCACGGCCCGCAAATGAACGCTGCCATCATCGACCCCTCCGCTCCTCCCGCTGCCGCTCCCAAGGTGGGAATGATTTCCCTCGGCTGCGCCAAAAACCTCGTCGATGCGGAGTTGATGCTCGGCAGCATTCTCGCCCATGGGATGGAAATCACCTCCGACGCCGACGACGCCGATGTGCTCATCGTCAACACCTGCTCCTTCATCGACTCTGCCAAAGAGGAATCCATCGACGCCATTTTCGAAGCGCACGAAGCCCGTGGAATGAAGCGCCGCCCGGGGCAAAAACTCATCGTCAGCGGCTGCATGGCCCAGCGTTTTTCGAAGGAACTCAGCGGCGAAATGCCCGAAGTCGATGCCTTCATGGGCCTCGATCAAGTCGCCCAAGCTGGAGACATCGTCGCTCAAGTGCTCGCTCGCCCGCGTATTGCGCTGGAGCCGAACCCCGCCGTCACCGACGAAAACTGGCAGCCGCTGAACCTCGTCACGCGCAAGCCGGTTTACATTCCCGACTACGACACCCCGCGCTTCCGCCTCACCCCGGCGCACTCGGCTTACGTGAAGATCGCGGAAGGTTGCAACCACCCGTGCAGCTTCTGCGTCATCCCGCAGATGCGCGGGAAACATCGCTCCCGCTCCATCCATTCGGTCGTCACCGAAATCCAGAACCTCGTCGCGGAAGGCGTCAAAGAATTCAACCTCATCAGCCAGGACACCACCTACTACGGCATGGATCTTTGGGAGCAAAAAGCCGGGCCGACGCAGCCGGTCGACTCGCAGCGGGGCGTTTCCCTCGTCCATCTGCTCGAAGCCATCGACCAGATCCCCGGCGACTTCTGGGTCCGCCTGCTCTACACCCACCCCGCGCATTGGAGCGACGAACTCATCGCCACCATCGCCCGCAGCAAACACGTCGCGCGTTACATCGACATGCCGCTGCAGCACATCCACCCCGAGATGTTGCTCACCATGCGCCGCGAAACGACCAGCCAGCACATCGTCGATCTCATCGCCCGCATCCGCGCTGGCATTCCGGGCATCGCCATTCGCACCACCTTCATTGTCGGCTTCCCCGGAGAGACCGAGGAACATTTCGAGGCCCTCCTCAATTTCATCAAAACCACCCGCTTCGAGCGACTCGGCATCTTTACCTACTCTCAAGAGGAAGGTTCCCGCGCGGCGAAAATGGAAAACCAGCTGCCGGGCAAGGTCCGCCAGGCGCGTTATCGCAAAGCGATGAAACTCCAGCAACGCATCGCCGGAGAGATCGCCGCCGCCAACGTCGGCAAAACCATCCGCGCCATCGTCGATAGCCCGCTGGTGGCAAGAAGCGAAGCCGACGCCCCCGACGTAGACGCCCGCATCATCCTCACCAAGCCCGCGCAAGTCGGCGCCTTCGTAAACGTGCAAATCACCGGCACCCAAGTTTACGATTTGGTTGGCGAAGTCGTGTAGACCTCGCTCTCCCCGCGGAGCTCAATAGTTAGGCATCACGACCGATTTTGGTCGCGATGATCAAGCCGGTCGCCCAGCAGAGTTTGGTAACCCTCAATTCAGCCCGGCTCTCTAGCTCCGCAATCAGGCGTGGAACCTTTGGAGCGTGATCTTCCGGCCAGTTAGGCTGCGGCAGTAGGTCGTCAATAATGTAAAGTCCGCCTGGCGCAAGCAACGCGAGAGCCTCTGGCAAATGCGTGAACTTACCGGGCCAGGTATCCGCATAGATGAAATCAAACGACCGCCCCTGTGACCGCTCCAAAAAAGCCGCGCCATCCTCGTGGTAAAAAGTCACTCGAGGGTCACCGGCCAAATGCTGCTGCGCGATGGCGAGCACAGTGGCGTCGCTCTCCACCGATTCCAGGACCGAGTCGGCATCCATACCAGCCAAAATTGAAGCCGTGCCAAGTCCAGTGCCCGTGCCAAGCTCCAGCAACTTCCCACGCGGTTTCGACGCTGCGAGAGTGCGTAGCAACGAGCCCGTTAGCGGGTCGGAAGCCATGTTG
Source organism: Chthoniobacterales bacterium (assembly GCA_036388355.1). Classification (GTDB taxonomy): domain Bacteria; phylum Verrucomicrobiota; class Verrucomicrobiia; order Chthoniobacterales; family DASVRZ01; genus DASVRZ01. Next base: position 16,259 of record DASVRZ010000079.1, read on the forward strand.
AAGCCGAGTGTCCGCGTCTCCGCGGAAATCGCATCAAGCAGGCCGGGCCGATTGGGAATGTCATGGTCGTTCATGGCTAAACCTGGATTATGCTAACCTTTAGGTCCGGGTGGCTAGGCTCCATTTCCATTTCCATGATCACCCATTCTGCGGATTCACCAACGCGTTCACCGTGTGATCCACATAGTGATCATATAGCCATTCTGCATCGCGAAGTACACCCTCGCGGGTAAACCCCAGGCGATCGGGAATGGCCTGACTTTTCAGATTCTCCGTCGCCACCATGATCTCGATTCTGTTCAGGCGATACTCGGTGGACGCGTGATCCACCAAGGCACGACAACACTGCGTCATGATGCCTTTGCCTTCCGAACCCTTGGCGAGCCAATAACCGGGAAAGGCAATCCTGCTTTCCCAATCAATCCGGTTATAGCCAATTACCCCGCAGAGAGCCTCTTGATGCCAATACCGCATACAAAAGTGCCTACATCAGCAAACGCCCGGAGACTCGAGGCGATGAATGCCGCCGAATCCTCCTCGCTTTGGGTCTCGTCCAGCCATGGCAACCATCGGAGCAAGTGATCCCGATTTACGTCGGTCACACGGAAAAGCTCCTGCGCGTGTTGCTTCTGCAAAAGGCGCAGCTGGATGTCATTGGCTAGGTGGTAAGGAAACATTTCTCTTCGGGGAACAAACTCACGCAGCAGACGCGACAGCTTCGAGCCATCCGCTACGGCGCTTGGTTAGGCGAGTTCATCGTGCCGCCACTTAAGCCCGAGGACGACCAAAAAAACAAAACGTAGCCATCGGCATCTTTGACCTCGAACCCGCGCAAACCGTCATGAGTGTCCTTGAGCGGTTGCGAAAACGCCACATTGCGCGATGCAAACTCCGCCGCCAGCGCATCAGGATCGGGAACGTGAAGGTAAGCGTCCCACCGCGCAGCCGGTTCTTGCCTATAGTTGGGACTTGGAGCGACCCCGACGCTTTTCAGCATGAGCATCGCGCCACCGCGGGACACCATGCCGAAAAAAGGATTCTCCGCAGGCTCCTGAAAAGCGATCTCGAATCCAAGCGAGTCGCGGTAAAACGCAAGTGCTAACGCCGCATGCCGCACGATGAAGAACGGCGAAATGCTGGATATTTCTGGTGGTGTCATTTTGCAATTGGACGATATCTGCCGGGCGACCTCAAGCTCAACACTGACTCCGGGATCGCACGGACGCTGCGCAGGCAGACGTGACGGCCCGGAGCAGTTTGCTGCAGCGTCTCGTTAGGCAACGTTGATTACTCACGGCGCTCTCGGAGTGTAGGAAGAGGACCAACGCTGCATCTCAGCGGCCAACTCAGGAGCGATATTGATCCACGTCGTGGAAGGTGTGTGTCGTAGCTCGTAGGCTTGGAGTTCGGCAGCACTGACAATATGTTTAAACCACTGCAGATAACTCCACTCGCGCGGCTTGGGGGAATGGAGATGACGGCGAATCGGCTCCCAATGAACCTCGACGGCCTCGCGATAGATGTAAGGAAGGGTCGCGATGCTCGGGCGGACGTAGAGACGCTCCTGCTCGTCTATCCCGACTTCAGCGATGGAATCCGTGGTCATTCAGGCATTCGCTGCAGCGCGAGGTTAGGCATTTCCGGCCGCACAGCCAAACCCGAGGTGATTGCCGTCAGGATCCACTGTCTCAAAGTCTCTCATCCCGTAGTCGTAGTTTCGTGGTTCGGCCTTGATAGTCGCCCCTTTGGCCTTGATCTCCGCGTAGTAAGAATCCACCTCATCGCAGAAAATGTAAGCGGTTCCTCCGCCAACGGGTCTGTCCTGGATTGAGTGACCAGAAAGATGCAGGCATGCCCCTCCAAGTTTAACGCCAGCGTAATCGCCGAAGCGGAAATCCTCAGAAAAACCGAGAATCTCAATGTAGTGCCTGAGGGCTGAATCTAGATTCGAAACTTGAAAGACGGGTGCTATGTTTTGAGTATTCATGGGGTGAATTGGTTAAAGATGTTGTAAGGGAATTCCTCCTAACGACCTCAAGCTCGGCAAGTGATTAGGCGACTCGTTCATGGCGGAGTTGCTTGTGCATCGAAAACCGGCGGAGGTAAGCGCCTCGGCACTCGACGCACTCCTCGGCATCGAGTTGAAACCCTTGACTATCAAAGAATGCCCTGGCTGCAAGACTAACGTGGGCGGTAACGCTCGGCACCCCGTCGGCCAGCAAAGCGGACTCGACGTGCTTGTAGAGGCTACTGGCCACGCCACGACGGGCAAACGATGGATGAGTGAAAAGAAAGTCAATGTAGCCAGCGGGCGTGTATGAGGCGAAGCCCACGAGAACGCCATCCGACTCGGCGACGATGGTGTGAAGCGGCGCAAGACGCTCCTCCCAGCGAGCCGCATCATCCGTAAGCGGTGCCCATGCGGCGATCTGATCCGCCGAGTAATAGGACGCTGCTAAAGTGCGAATCGAAGCCCTGTATATTTCGGCGCGACGAGGCAGATCGCCGGGTTCAGATGGTCTTACATTCACAGGCAGTGCGTAGAGGTGTCTAACAACATCGATCTCAGCAATGCAGAGGGACAGGCGGGGCTCCTGCGTATGCCAGGGACGTCTGCAGCCCTGCCATCCGCTGTAGCACATGGTTAGACGGCGTTGAGATGTGAGTCGCGCCGTTCATTCTTTGCGGGCGTCATCCGACTGGAGCTTTGAGGCACCGACCGCCGAACCGATCAGAAAGAGAGCGAAAAGGATGGTGAAGCCACAGAGCATAAAAAAGCAAACGTTGCCGATGCTGCTTGCGGCTCGCCCGAACCCGAAGACCGCACAGAACATTCCTATAGCGGAGGTAAAGACGGTAGATACGAAGGCAACTATGCTGGCTGTGCCCAGCTTGCGCTGAGCCTTCATTCCTTTGATCAAATTTTCGAGCTTCATTATGTTTATAGAGTGGAAATTGCCTATCGATCCAAGCTCAGCACAAGGTCTGGCATGGCCGTGAGTAACTCAATGGCGCACAATTGAAACTGCATAAGGGTGAACATGCATTGTCCCATGGGATAAAGCCCTGAGGTGGCGTATCGCCTCACGCAAAGATTGGTTCTCTAGGCGGAGCGTGAATACCGGCTCTGGGGACGGAGGGGCAGAAATAGTCTTGAGCACCAGATTGACGCCGCGGTCACGCGGACGGTCCGCCATCTTATCGCTCTGTTTGGCAGCCTCTCGCAAAACCTGGACCGCCTCCTGAATAGTTGCTTCGCGTATGTTAAATACGGGAATGACAATCCTATCGAGCTTGCGTTCAAGTAGGGCTTGTGCTGATCGCTCTGGGCTAATCGCTTTGTAAGATCGAGTAGCGAGTGAAGGCCGTTCCGGAGCAGGCGACGGCTGTAGATAAATTGGGGGGTTAGCGGGGAGAATCAGATCGCGCGGCGCTGAGTCGCCATACATCAATTGGGGAATGATGAGAGCCGCTAAAAGCAGAAGTGTTTTTGTCACGGTGAACAATGTAAAAGCGCCCTACCGCGTTGTTCCTGGAATCCCATTCACGGAAACAGCGCCCGTCTGGTGGATCGTGACCGTGTCTCCGCTCTTCACAAAGCCATAGTTGTTGCCGTCCACGGTCAACTGCCCGCCCTACTCGGTAATGGAGAGCGAATCGCCCGTGAAGGAGAAGCTGTCGCCAGACACATTCGTGGAGCTCGATTTCTGGACGGGCAGTTCGTAGGTGATGCCGCGAGTTTGGACCTTGGAGCCCGCAGTGCCGCTGCTGCTAACGTTGGGCTTGCAGGCGGCCAGGCAGGCGACCAATAGCGTGTAGAGAATGAGTTTGCGCATAGTTTTATGAGGATGACGATTTTGCGGCCAAGGTCTTCATGTTTGGTATTTTGTTACTCTGATCTGAGCAAGAACATGGGAAATGCGGGACTCCAGGAGCGAATCATCACCTGCATTTTCGATCACTTGGTGCGGAATCGTCGGTAATTCAAACTGCGGATTGATGATCTCCCCATAATAGGCGGTAGCTAAGTGACCGGTCCGTTGCTGAAGCCGCTCCGAAATCAGCATCGGAGTGCTTTTAACCCAAACAAAATCCAACCCAGGGATAGCCTCGCGGACTTTCTCCCGATGCCTATTCTTAAACAACGCCTGCGCAACGCAAAAATGCTCGTGCGTTGCTTCCAGTGTCTTGATGCGTGAGATGATTGCTTCTGTAAATTCGTCTCGCATGTCGTCGCAGATCGGCTCCTGCTTTTCTATAGCCTCTCGGATGCGTGGAGGCAGGTCGTGGTCGGCGTCGTGAAAATGGATCCCAAACCGCGAGTTCAGCAGCGAGCCAATATGAGTCTTCCCGGAACCAATCTGGCCAAAGAGCATGATCTTCATTTTTTCTGCCTAACGAGACAAGCTCAGCGATGCGGTGTTGGCTGTTGCGTCATTCGGCGGTGAAATGCCTGCGATACTTCACGAAGGCACGCTTGGTGTCGCTGGTAAACCCGCACCGCCGGAAAAAGGAATGGGCAGCCTCGCGTTTGGTGCTGCTCAAGAGCATGAGCTTGGTGCAGTCGTGGGCACTGGCCAACCGCTCCACGTGACCCAGCAGAAGACGGCCAAAGCCACGTCCACGCATCGCCTGCGTCACGATGACCTTCTCGACTACACCAAAGGGTTGCGTGCGATACATAGCATCCGGGCAGATGGTCAGAAGCGCGGTTGCACAAACGCCACTCTCGGCCTCGGAAACAAGAAGGTGACTAGTCGGTGAATCGTAGAGCGTGGCAACCTGCTCCGGGAGGACGCGAATGAGTGGGTCAGAAACTAACTCGCGGTAAAGGTTCTCGATGGCTGGGGCGTCGTCCGCTGTGGCTTTCCGGATGGCGGATGGCGTCGCTTGCAGATGGTTTTGGCTTTCGTTCATGGGAGACGGGTAGCGATGCCTAACGAGACACAAGATCAGCTGCCGCGAGCCCAATGCAATTCCGTTCGCACGCACGACGTGGATGACAAACACCCAGAGCGTAAATCGCAGGCTTGCTCGCGGTCAGCTGCATCGCCTGGTTAGGCGTTCGGACGCTGTGTATAGGTGGGAAGATCATCGCAGATCGGGATCCAAGGAAGCTTGTCTTCGGTCCAGATATGACGTTGAGGCGTGACCTGCCGTGGATCATCAAAGCTGGCAACGGTCGCGCCAATAATCGGCGCTTCTTCGGCCCTCAGGAAGAAGAGCTGCGTGCCGCAGTTCTGGCAGAAATGTCTGATCCGCTCATTCTGCACATGCAATTTGGGGGCGCCCGCGACAATCTCGAAGTGGTGCCTTTCGAAGCCAGCCCAAGTAACGAAGGGCGCTCCGGCTGCCCGCCTGCAATCGTCACAATGGCAGTGGAGGACGCGCTGGCAGTCGAGCTGACCACGAAACCGAATGGCGCCACAAAAGCAGCCTCCCTCGATAGAAATGCGATTCGAGCCGCTCACAGTAAAACCCCTAACGCCCTCCAGTTCAGCGATGCGAAGGGATGAACCGGGCTCCTGCGTATGCACGAGACGTGCGTAGACCGGAGCATTCGCTGCAGCGCTTGGTTAGAGAGAAGGTTAGTGGTCATGAAACTTGCCTTTCACTCGGCTATCGGCGCCGAAAAATACCTTCACGCTGCACCACTTCAACCGTAGAAATCCACCGTAGAAAAACACAGTCGTATCTGGAGCGTCACGGCGCACCGCGTTTGGGACCCCAAGAAGATCCCGAACCTGCACCTCGGTCATGCCGTTGGTAACCTGCGCAAATCTGCCCGTGGCGACTGCCTCGCTGGAAACAAAGAATATCACGACGCAATACCGCCAACCACCAGAGCAGCAAGCAATCTCGAAGTGTTGGTCTTCCGTTTCATGGCAGCGTCATAGTGCTTAACGTCCCTAACCTCAGCGAAGCGCGGCTCGGGCGCGCCTCCTGCGCAGGCCTGAGCATTCGTTGCAGCGCATGGCTAGGTGCTTCGGGGTGTTGGAGGTTGAACGCCGATGAATCGGCGAAGGTAGTCGTAATCCGGCGGCTCTGAGCTGACCTCGATGATGTCCTCGCCGCAGCCTGTGCGGGCGTCGGCAATGCCGATAGCGAAGTCGTGGTGGAACTCGCGACGCAACTCGGTGCAAAAGCCAACGACTGCCTCCACGTCTGTGAACCAACCGGGCGGCTCGTGATACGGTTCGGGCAGAGAAAGGTTAAGTCCCAGCTCCCAGTCATCGGCGCCACGCTGCTGATTGACAACCCAAACGTCGGGGCTGTGCCACTGCCGACTTGCGATGAAGCTGTCGATGCGTTCGGCAACCTGTTCCGCGACGCCGCTAAACTCCGGTCCGATGGCATAAGCATACAGTGTGTGGTGAGCCATGCAGTTGGGATTAGAAGCCTATGGTTCAAGGGAGCCGCGAGGGTAAACGCGGAATCTACACGGCAGCGAATGGGGGTGCGTTGCCCGATTTCGTGGAAAAGGGTCGCTTAACTAAGGCCATTCAATACGGCGATGAGGCGTTCTTGAGCAGCTTGATTCTGACGGAACCAATCTGTGGACCAAATTCGGTAAATTTTCCACCCGCGTCTTTCCAAGACTTCTTGCCGCAAGCGATCACGATCCCGAACCGTCTTGCCGGAATGATACATCGCTCCGTCGCATTCGATGCCTAGGATGAACTCGCCTGGCCGGGCGGGATGCTCCACACCTATGTCGATACGGTAGCTGCTCACGCCCACTTGCGGCACTACTCGGAAACCAGCGCTGTGAACAACGCGCATGACGGCTTCTTCAAAATAGGAATCCGGAGCTTGGCCAGTAATCTGTCCGTTGTCCGCAAGAACCTGAGTCTGGGCGAAACGCAGATAGTCACGAAGGTCATTAACACCATTTGGTTCCCCGGGCCGCCCCAAGATTTGATCATGTGTCATAGAACTAAAAACCTCCAGGCGCCTCTTGGCTCTTGTGAATAGTACGTTCAGCCGGCGGCGACCACCTGCGCCAGCAATAGGTCCAAATCGCTGCATGATCTTGCCTGTGTTCAGATCGGCACCATACGTGCAAGAGATAAAAACCACGTCGCGTTCGTCGCCCTGGACATTCTCTAGATTCTTGACTGCAAAGGGCTCTTTGGGGTGCTGACGAGCTTCTTCCAATCGCTCAAGAAGCTCCTCATCTTCCGCGGCATACTTATCAACTAACGCTTCGATAAGCTCTTGCTGCGGCCGATTGAAGGTCGCAACGAGGAGGGTTTCCGTAGAGTTCTCCACCAGATGATGCAGGGCCGCGCGGGCCACCATTTCGGCTTCAATCTCATTCACACGTGCACCAGCTTTGTAACGCCCCTCAGGAAGATGGTGAAACTTGATACCAAGCCTGCCTGCTTTGTCACTGGCAGCAGGGAAGACAATCAGTTCCTCGTCATAATAAGCATAATTTGAAAACCGGATTAGGCTTTCATGCTGACTGCGGTAGTGCCACAGAAGGCGCTGGGCAGGTGGAAAGGCGTTCCTGGCGCATTCAAGAATTGACTCTGAATCTTGTGCTACCCCGCGGCCCGTAGCTTCTTCATCGGTATCGTCTTCATCGTCCTCATTCAGAGTGCGGCTCCAATAACTGCTAGGAGGCATCTGCTTTGTGTCCCCGACAACGACAATCTGCTTTGCACGAGCAACCGCTCCGAGAGCGTCTTCGGGCCTGATCTGAGAGGCTTCATCCATCACGACAAGGTCGAAAGGGGTGCAGCTTGGGTCCAGATATTGCGCAACTGACAGCGGACTCATCATGAGGCACGGCTTCAAGGCCACAACTGAACGCCCGGCGCGCTGCATGAGCTGACGAATGGGGATATGCTTGGTTTGCTTATTAACCTCGTTGCGGAGGAGTGGCCACTCGCTCCACACTTTCACTGGCCCCACCCCATTTCCAGCAGGCACACGACGTTCTGCCGCTCGCTGCGCGACTAGAATCTGAGACTGCTTCAATAGTTCACGGTCTGTGATACGAAAGCTGTCAGTTAGGTGTTGGTGGGATTGGTGGGTGAAGGTTTCAAGCTCCCGGAAAGTTCTCAAAATCTCGTAGCCGTAGAACTCACTTACTGCGAGGTCGAATGCCTCGTGTGCCTGCTCCGGTGGCAACGTGCCATCGATGACCTGATCGACAGCGAAACGCGCGGCCAATTCATCTGCCCGTGTATAAAGCTTCCTAAAAAGCGCCCACTGCTGCAGGAGATGTGCTTGCGCTTTGAAGGTGCGAATACGGTCTACGCGTTCTGTCCAAGACGCTTCAGAAGAGCCCCAGAGCCATTGCTTATCAATGGTGCCGTATCCCTCCAGACGGGTAACGATGGATCGGCATGTGGAAATACGCTGGCGAAACTTCAGAAGCATGGCGCCAACTCTGGAAACACGATCAGCTATATTACCACCGAGCACCCACTGAAAAAGTGGAGAAGGGAAATCGAGAGCACGAACGTCCTCGACCCATTTTTGCGTTACTGAAAGGCCCTTCCAATCGCTTGAGAGTCCACGCGCATGTTTACCAGCTACTCTTTGAAATCCTTCATTAGAGGAGACCGAGTGCTCAAGCCGCTCAGCCGTGATGATATGCCCCGCGGCTTCGCTCAGGTCGGAAAAGGTGCTGCTCTTTTGAACCGCCACTGCAAAAACCGCGTCTAGGGTCTGACGGAGCCAATTCGACCACTCTTCTGTTACGCGCCGAAGTTCCATGAGTTCAGTGTCCCGATAGGGCCTACCATTAAAAAGCGGCTCTATTATGGTATTCGCGCCTTCAGCGCACCCGTCGAGCCGGCGGAGCAGAACTTCGACGCTCACTGTTAACTCACGCACCCTCTGCTGGACGTCAGGTTGCGCAACTCTTTCGACTGTTTCCCACGGCAGCGCTTCCTGTGTCATCGCTAGTCCCCAATCGATGGCACCAGACAACGTGAGCCAATCCGTTTTGAGACCGGCAAAGCCCGGTCCCAGCACGTCTCTCAAAGCCGCGCGAGAAGCGAAATCTTCAGTAGCTAAGCTCCACTGCTCGAGCTTTTCCAATGATTGGAGAATAATCGGAAACGCGAAAAGGCTTCGAGATTGAGTGAACCCCAGCACATCTTTCCGGGCTTCTCGGTAATCTCGACTGAAGATAGAGAACCAGCGACCGCCCGTTGCTCGGAGGCACTTCTTTAACTGACCCACACCGTCGGCGTTCGGCGCATCAGCCATGGCAAACATCGTCTCCAGACTTTTTCGTGCATCAGCTAGTTTAGCCGCTTCCGCCTTAGCACCTGTGAATACGTTGCGGGCGTTTGGAAAGCGGTGTTCTGGGGTAAGTAGACGTTCGATCGATCCTGGTGCAGAACCGCAAACTCGCAGTCGGGGGAGAAATCGCTCCAAATCGTGAAGCGTGGCGGCGGCACCGAGTCCCAATTCTGCAATCGACTGCGCCAGAATTACCGCCTCGCTTGCCAACTCGGTGACTTCCGCAAGCGATGGCAAGCTCTCCTGCAGGATTGAAATCGGAGTGTCTCCGAGACGTTGTGCGATGGCAGTCTCGCTCGACTGTTGCAACCACTGACCTAGGCCACCGCGAGAGATGGCACCACTGCTTAAAACTTCAGCGGCTTCCTGCAAATGCTCCTGGCTGGCTTGCGCATTCTTGATGATCTGAAGGAGCGCCGTCGAGTTCTTTACCGAAACAAGATGAGGAACGATCTCAGGAATGAACCCCACGGGTATCTCTGGTAGCGACTCAGGTCCCGAATTCAAGGAGCATTCGAGAAATGCAGGACCGGGGCACGCGGAAGGTGCAGTTGTTTCATCGAACAGGGCGGCGTCCGTGGCGGCTCCTTCCAGTTCCTCCGCCAGCTCGCCAAAGATACGTTCTATCGCTAGTTCGTCCCCCGCTCGAGTTTGCTCGCACAAGAATCCTTTCCAAGGATGATCTCGGAAGTCTGCGGGGTTTTGTAGATGCCGACCTATCTCCTGCAAGCAGGTGAGCGCATCATCAAATTTATCGGCGTCGATTTCCAGTCGCGTTAACGGATCGCGAATCGTCGGGATAGCTTGCCCGCGGAGGGCTATCGCGCGGCCCATTATCCTAAACGCGGCTTCTGTGCGTGGGCCAAGGCACCGGCCACATGCCTCTAGATATTGGTTAAGCTGGCTAACCTGTTGCCGCCACTTCCTCCGCGTTGAATCAAACTGATTCGCTGTTGGGGCTGACCAGTGGATCCTCCGTTGCATCGCAGAATGAACCTCTTGTTTGCGGGTCTTGTGACTGTGGAGTTCCAAACAGAATTCTCCTAATCCAACGACATCTAAATTGCGCTTCACCACCTCGAGTGCAGCAAGCTTCTCAGATACAAAAAGCACCGTTTTTCCTTGGTGAAGGGCTGCGGCAATTATGTTCGTGATCGTCTGGGACTTGCCCGTTCCCGGTGGCCCCTCAACCACAAGATTGCGGCCCTCCCAAGTCTTGAGAATGGCCGTATGCTGCGAACTATCAGCTTCTACGACGAGCGGGATGTCGTGTGCAACAGGATGGTCATCAGTTACTTCGACTCCGCCGTATCCTACTTCTTCGGTTTCAATCACACTTCCGTCGAGGATCTGCTGGACGAGGGGATTTTCCAGGAGACCGCATCCTTCCGGCCACTTGGCAGGATCTAGATCGATATACATCCGCATTTTGGCGAAAGAGAAGAAGCTAATAAAGGCCGTGTCTTCAACTTGCCATCCATCCCTTCCCCGAACAGCCCTCTCAACCTCGGAAAGGTATCCCTGCACGTCCGTGAACTCCTCGCTAAACCTCGGTAGATCTAGGCCGAAGTCCGTCCGAAGCCGCTCGATAAGCGAGAGATTTGGGTAAAGCTCTCCCCCATCATGCATTACGGTGTAGTGGCGAGTGGTCCCGGCACCTACTTCTTTTTTCCTCTCGATGAGAATCGGTATCAGCAACAGAGGCGCGCGGCGGTCTTGTTCAGAATCGTCACTCTCCCGCCACCGAAGAAAACCTAAGGCTAGATAAAGATGGTTGATGCCTGTCTCATCCGAGACGGCCTTAGCTTCCCGCCGGATGTACTCAGCGCGTGCTTCCAGATCGCCGTCATCGTGGCTACAGACGATCTGTCGCCGTGCCGAAGCTTTCTCCACATCCCCACGCGACGCTATCTGCGGCTCCGAAGCCACGCTCGGCTTTTTCCGTTTGCTTAGTTCTCCTTTGACGAGGTATTGCACCCCCGGTTGAAGCCGGAGCTGTTTATCCTCATCCTCGGTGAGCTTTGAAAAGAGCTCACTGAGGTTTGGAAGGGTCACCTCAATGCATGATTTCTTAGGAGGGCGAAAGCTAACTAGCTTGTTTCGATTGCTAATATCAATTAAGCGCTTCCGCAGGACGTCAAGATGATGCGCAATGGTTTCTGGGGCAGATGACACGGGGTGTAGAGGACCTTCTAAAACGACTTTCTTCAACCAAATTCCCCGCAGCGAGATCCGTTGCTCGCGAGAGCGGTGATCGGAATCCCGAGATTCAAGACCATAGCCGCGGCGGGTGAGCACGCTCTATGTAGAAACCCAAACCCGTCGATTCCCCGCAAAACGGAAACTGCCGGAGCCTGCGTCTCTACAACGTTGGCTCCGGCAGGTGTCCTATCAAATTTGTCTTAGTAACCGAGTCCGAAATTCACGATCAAGCGGCCATCAACTTCGCCGTCACGACGCCACCCGCGGTTGGATTGGTAGCTGACGAGCGCAGCGCGGCTGCCGGGGCCCCAAATACCGTCGAGGGGTCCGCGATAGTAGCCTTCGCGGCGGAGGACGACTTGGAGATCGTAGTAATTGTAGCCGTAAGGGCGGTCCTCATAGACGACGACGCGGCGCGGGTAACGGCTCCGGTAGCTGAAGTCTCCGCGGCGGTTGCGATAATCGCGTCCGTCGTCGGCGTATTCCCGGGTCACCACCACGCGGCGGTCCACGACGACTTCGCGGCGATCTCTATCGTAGCGATCTCCGTCTCTGCGGTCGTTGTCGTAACGGGTAACGGTGCGGCGATCTCCGTCGCGGACGACCACGACGCGTTCGGCGTTGGCGCGGCGCTTCTTGTCTTTTTTCTTGTCCTTGTCTTTGGCTTCCGCGGCGGGCGCGGTGAAGACGAAGGCCAGACAGGCGAGCGTGAGAAAGGGCAGAGTTAGTTTTTTCATAGTCTGGGGTTCGACTCCGGGGAGCAGCGTCTATTCATTAAACGGCTCCCTATGCCTTCTGAGTGCATTTAACTCAGGTTTTGCCCTTAGACCTTCTAAGGCTGTGATTAGGAGCGGTCGGATGGGAGGGTGTTCCTCCGCCGGAAGAGCGTAGGGCTCCTGCTGGAGCACCGCGCCTTCCGTGCTTGGACGATTGGGACGCGGAATATCAGCGCTCCCCGTTAGCTCGGCTCCGACTTTGACCGGATGCGGGTCACCTTCCGCTACTCGGCTCGGTTTGGGGAGAAAAGCGTCTCGGCAGCGGCGAGTTGGCTCTGGTGGCCGAGGAAGATTAACTGGTCGCCGGGTTGCAGTTCCTCGTCCGGTCCTGGGTTGAGGATGCTCCCATTCTCCCGTTCGATGCCGACGATGCTCGCGCCGGTGCGGCTGCGGATTTGCAGTTCGGCGATGAGTTTTCCCGCTGCGGGGGAGCCGATGACGATGGGGATGGTGCGCAAACTGGCCTCACGCAGAAGGGAAGGCAGCGGGAGCGGGGAGGGTGCTTCGCCATGGTGCCGCTCGATCTCGGGTTGCGAGAGGGTGGTTTGGAGGGCGTATTGCGCGCCCGCGTAGAGTCGGATGAAGGGTCGGCGCAGAAGAATGAAGGCCGCCACCAGGACGAAACCCAGCGCGATGAGGATTTTCCCCGAAGGGAGAATGGTGGTGCTGAGGAGCAGGACGATGAGGATGAGCAGGAGCGAGCCGGCGATGACGACGATGCTGCCGATCACGGAGCGGAGGGCTTCGGTGCGTTCGCCGGCGAATTTGCGTTTGACCGTAATCTCGCCAATGAGCAACGCGACGGCCTGGAGCTTGCGGAAGACGGCAATGAAAAGCGGCAACGCGAGGAGCATGGCTCCGAGCCAAAGGGCGGCTTTGAGGGTCTCGGGTCCGCCGGGGATCTCGGTCCAGCGGGCGAGAACGCGCGGGCGCAAGTAAACGGCTGCAAGGAAGATGGCGGTGACGAGAAGGAGGTTGATGGCGATCTGCCAGCCCCAGCGTTGCAGGAGGCGGACGGCGGTGGAGTTGCGGTCGTTGCCGTTGCGCTGGCCGATCCAGCGGGTGTAATCGTCGAAGGAATTCAGGAGGGTGCGCGGGAGGCAGCGTTCGAGGAAGGCGGCGACGGCGTCGGAGCCTTTGATGCGGTAGGGCGTGGCGAGAGTGGTGAGGACGGAAACGGCGACGGCGATGGGATAGAGGAATTCGCTGGTGGTGCGGAGGGTGAGTCCGAGCGAGGCGATGATGAAGGAGAACTCGCCGATCTGCCCGAGGCCCATGCCGACCTGCAGGGCGGAGCGGCGGTCGTTGCCCGCGACAAAACTGCCGAGGGAGCAGAAGAGGATTTTCCCGGCCATGACGACGACGGTGAGGATGAGAATCGGCCCGATGTATTTCAGGAGCAGAGCGGGATCGATGAGCAGACCGATGGACACGAAGAAGACGGCGCTGAACATGTCGCGCACCGGATGCATGAGCGTCTCGATGCGGATGATCTGGCGGGCTTCGGCGATGATCGCGCCGATTAAGAAAGCGCCGAGGGCGACGCTGTAGCCGAGTTGCGCGGCTAAAAGCGACACGCCGAAACACAGCCCCAGCACGGTGATGAGGAGCATTTCGTTGCTCTTAAAACGGCTGACATAATCGAGCAGACGCGGGACGACGATGAGCCCGACGATGAGTACGGTGCCGAGGAAGGCGCCGAGCCGCAGCATGGTGATCGCGATGTCTCCGGCGGCCAGCGAACCAGTCGTGGCGAAGCCGGAGAGCAGCGCGATGATGATGATGGCGACGATGTCTTCGACGATGAGAATGCCGAAGATGAGTTGGGCGAAGCGTTCGCGGGTTTTCCCAACTTCCTCCAGCGCCTTGATGATGATGGTGGTGGAGGAGATCGAGATGATGGCGCCGAGGAAGACGCTATTCATGAGGCCCCAGCCAAAGAGCTGTCCGAGGCCGTAGCCGGCGAGGAACATTCCGGGGATCTCGAAGAAAGCGACGATGAGCGCGGTGGTGCCGACTTTTCGAAGTTTGCGCAGGCTGAATTCGAGGCCCAGGGCGAACATCAGGAAGACGATGCCCAGCTCGGAGAGGGTCTCGATGGTGGCGCGATCCGCGATGAGCGGAAACGGCGGCGTGTGGGGTCCGATGATGAGCCCGGCGAGGATGTAGCCCAGGACGACGGGTTGTTTAAGCCGCCGAAAAACGATGGTGACAATCGCCGCCACGACCATGACCACTGCGAGGTCTTGGAGAAGGGTGGCGTGCGGCATCGCGTTCCATCGGGTGCCACCGGGAGAAATTCAAGCGCGGATGTGAACGAACTAAGACAAAGCTTCCAGCACGCGGCGATAGGGCGAGGGAATGGGGAGGTCGGCGAGTTCCGCGGGAGCGAACCAGCGGATGGGTGCATTGGTGGATTTCGCCGGGTAAATTTCCAGGGTGACGCGGTAGCGCGTGATGCCGTAGCGGTGGGTGATAATCGGCATTTCGAGCATGTCGGGGACGTGGGTCATGGCGGGGAGAATCCACATTCCCTGCCAGGGGTTTTCCGTGCGCTGTACGAGAGCGACGAGGTCGCCGTTGGTGATGTGCAGCGCGCGCTCGACCTTCTGCGTGACGGCAGCTTTCGGGCTTTTCACCGGCAGGCGCGCGGGGTCGCTGCCGGAGAGGAACGCGAGGCAGTGCGTGTTCACGGGGCATTCCTCGCACTTCGGTTTCGGCGTGCAGATGAGGGCGCCAAGTTCCATCAGAGCCGCGTTGAATTCCCCGGCGTTTTCCTTCGGCAACAACTGCGCGGCAAACGCCCAGATCTTGGCGCGTCCGTCGGTGGAATCGATCGGAGCCTGAAAGTCGAAGAGGCGAGCGAGTACGCGGGCAATGTTGGCGTCAACGATAGGCACGCGGGCGTTTCCCGAAAACGTGAGGATGGCACCGGCCGTGTAGTCGCCCATGCCGGGGAGGCGTTTCATGTCGGCGAGGTTGTCTGGGAAGCGGTCGCCGATTTCCTGGGCGGCGCGCTGCAGATTGCGAGCGCGGGAATAGTAGCCCAGGCCCTGCCAGAGACTCAGGACGTCCTGCTCGCTGGCCGCGGCAAGACTTTGGACGGTGGGAAATCGGAGCATCCAGCGGTTGAAATAAGGAACGACGGTGGCAACTTGCGTCTGCTGAAGCATGAATTCGGAAACCATGATCGCGTAAGGATCGGTCGTGCGGCGCCACGGCAAATCGCGCGCGTGCTTGCGAAACCAGGCGCGGAGTTGCTCGGTGAACTGCGGATTCATGGGAGAGGATTAAGCACGAAGAGGCAGCGGCACGAAGGCGAAAACGCGTGGGCGGGTGAATTCCCGCGGAACAGCAGCTTCGCGATCGCCGCCCGCTTTTGGTTGGTGTCGCGGCAGGTTGGTGATTACGTTTCCGCGATGCCGCTCACTACCCACACCGCCGCGCTGACTCCCGAGCAGGCGCGGAAGTTGCGCGTGTTGCTGGAGGAGGACGGCTTTGAGTTTTCCGAGAAGCCTTACACGCTCTACGCCGCGACCAAAGGCAAGCTGAACGTGGCGGTATATGAGAAGGGTCCGAAGGTGGTCTTGCAGGGAAAAGACACGGAGGAGTTCCTCACGTTTCGGCTCGAGCCGGAGATCCTCGGCGAAGCGAAGTTTGGCTACGAGGAAGAGCTGAATCCGGAAATGTTCTCGCCGCATTTCGGGGTCGACGAGAGCGGCAAAGGGGACTTTTTCGGGCCGCTCGTAGTCGCTGGCACCTATGTGGATCGGGAGCTGGCGCACGCTTATAAAGCGGCGGGTGTCCAGGACAGCAAATGCATCACCAGCGACGCCAGCATTCGCAAAATCGCCAAGGCCATTCGCGAAACGCCGGGCGCAGTTTTCGACGTCATCCTGATGTCGCCCCAGCGTTACAACGAGCTTTACGACAAGTTCGACAGCCTGAACCGGCTGCTCGCCTGGGGCCACGCGCGCGTCATTGAAAACCTGGCGGAGCGCCGCCCGGATTGTCCGAGGTCGTTGTCGGATCAGTTTGCCGACCCGAGCCTCATTAAGAAAGCGCTGCTCGAGCGCGGCAAGCTGCTGCAGATCGACCAGCGCACGAAAGCGGAATCGGACATCGCCGTAGCGGCCGCCTCCATTCTGGCGCGCGATGCTTTCATCGATTGGATGGATCGGGCTGGGAAAAAACTCGGGCTCCCGACGCTGCCGCGAGGCGCTTCCGCAGCGGTGCGCGAGCTGGCGGAGAAGCTGGTGGCGGAGCGCGGCCCGGAGTTTCTCCAGCTCTCATCGAAGACGCATTTCAAAACGGCGCATGAGATTGCCCCCGAGACGTTTCGTCTGCGCACGAAGCCTTATTTCCGCAAAAAAGATTGATGCGCATTTGCGACTTGCCTTTGCGAGCCGTTCCTCCTTATTTTCCTGCGCGAACAAGGGGCTTTTCAGGGGATCACCGCGAGGATTTTCCATGGCAGGCTGCGTCGAAAACCAGGCATTAACCACTTCAACCAAGGAACACACGATGGGCAATCTCACCAAGCGGGACATAGTGGTTAAGATCAGCAACGAGACCGGCGTGGTGCAGCATCAGGTCTTTGAGATCGTGCAGAAAACCCTGGATTTGATTACGGAGAGCCTGGCGAATGGCGACGACGTGGAGCTTCGTAATTTCGGGATTTTCGAGGTGCGCCTCACCAAAGCTCGCATCGGGCGTAATCCGAACCAGCCCGGCAGCAAATACGACATCCCGCCGCGTGCATCCGTGAAGTTCAAATCAGGAAAAATCATGCGCGACCGCGTTGCGACGCTTTCTGGCAGTTTGAAACGGGCCGCCGCTGAGGCTGAGCGGATCAGTTAAGCGCAGCTCAACACATGAGACGAGCGCTTCTCATGATTAGAGCGCTGGGGATTGTAAGTGGATTGTGGCTCATCTGCTCAACAGTCCTGTGGTCTATCAAGTTGAGTTCGGTTTTTTCGAACTTTTAGAACGGCGTGCAAATTTTAGCGGTTGTCCTTGAACTCAGTGCCCCCACTCTCGTTATCGGGGTTCTTTTGCTCCTCCCCTGGAGCCGTCTCAGCTCCGCTTGGGTTTGGTGGCCCCTGTTCTCCGTCTTCACCATAGTTGCCGTTCTGTGGATCCGTTGGGTGTTCCTTCGTCACATGACTCCTTGGCGGACGGGCGTTCTCTGGCAAAAGGGAATTCTGTAGTCGATCGCCATGTACTCGGCTTTTTTCATCGTCCAGCTCGCGGCCATCTACCTGCTCCGGCGTTTGCAGTTCCCCACGCCCCCTCAACAGCCTGCGTAACACCGCAAGCTTCTCGTTTCTGTCGGGAAAGACTTCCCGAGTCCGGGGGTTTCCGACATACGTGATGCGTGTCCGAAGTTGTCGCCTCCCCCAAACATAGTTGCCCCTCCTGCGGAGCGCAGGCTCAGTGGGAACCTGCTACACAAACGCTCCGCTGCCCCTTTTGCGCCACCGTTTCCCAATTCCACGAAACTGCCACGGGTGAGATCCAGGAGAACGACCTCGCCACGGCCTTGCGCAGCATTCCCGATTCGCAGCGGGGCTGGGCGCCCGAGCAAATCACCGTTAAATGCCAGAGCTGTCAGGCCATCAGCGTCTTTTCAGCAGGACGCGTCGCGCAGCGTTGCGATTTTTGCGGCTCCCCCGCCCTGGTCCCTTACACCGAAACGCAGGCGCCGATCCGACCCGAGAGCGTGCTGCCGTTCAAGATCGCCGAGGCCACCATCCGGGAAACGATCCGCCAATGGTACGGCTCCCACTGGTTGGCTCCTAACAAACTGAAAAGCCGCGCCCTCACCGACACCTTGCACGGGGCGTATCTCCCCTACTGGACCTTTGACGCGCAGGCGCATGCCGACTGGACCGCCGAAGCCGGTCACCATTACTACGAGACGCAGAGCTACCGCGACGCCAACGGCCGCACGCAAACTCGCCAGGTGCAAAAAACCAGGTGGGTGCCTGCCTCTGGATCGCTGGATCATTTCTTCGACGACACCCTCGTCTCCGGCTCGCGAGGGGTTCCCGCTGATCTTCTTGCAGAGGTGGAGCCTTTCCCAACCACGACGGATCTCGTCCCTTACAGCACCGCTTTCCTCTCTGGCTGGGTCGTGGAGCAATACCAGATCGATCTCGTCGCCGCCCTGCAACACGCCCGGGCCACGATGCATTCTCAACTGGAAACGCTCTGCAGCCGCGAAGTTCCGGGCGACACTCAGCGTGGCCTCCAGGTGGAAGCCGATTATACCGGGCAGACCTTCAAGCACATTCTCGTGCCGGTGTGGCTGCTCACTTACACCTACGGCTCGAAGAATTTCGTCGTCGTCATCAATGGCTACACCGGCAAAATCGCTGGAAAATATCCGCTGAGCTGGGTGAAAATTCTTTTGATCAGTCTCGCAGTTCTCCTCTTGCTTGGCATCATCATTGCTGCAAGTCAGAAATAATTTTGGACTCTCCACTCACCAAAGCCCTTATCCTCGACCGGGAACTTCAGCCGCTGGAGATCCCGGTAGCCGCCCGCGCCCTTCTCTCTCCCAACGTCGATGACGCCCCCAAGGCAGCCTTCCTCCGTGCGCTCCGCCTCCGCGGGGAAACGGTCGCGGAACTGGCTGGCTTCGTAGAGGCATTTCTCGAGTGTGGCATTGATCCACAGCTCACTGTCAAAGGCCCGACCCTCGACGTTTGCGGCACCGGCGGCGACGGCTTGCAGCTTTTCAACGTCTCGACCGCAGCCATGTTCGTTCTCGCAGCCGGTGGAATCACCGTTCTCAAACATGGGAACCGCGCCATCACTTCGAAATCCGGCGGCGCCGATGTCTTGGAAGCGCTCGGCATCCAGATCGAAACCACACCCGCCATCGTGCAGCGATGCGTGGCCGAGGCGGGTTGCGCGTTTTTATTCGCCCCGACGTATCACCCGTCGTTCAAAATCATCGGCCGCGTGCGCCGTCAGCTGGCCTCCGAAGGCACCACCACGATGTTCAACCTGCTAGGGCCGCTCCTCAATCCGGCCCGGCCCACGCACCAGCTCGTCGGAATTTTCTCAACCGAGATGCAGGAAAAATACGCCGCCGTTCTCCGCAAGCTCGGCCGCAAAGCGGCTTGGGTCGTTAATGGCACCACAGCGGACGGTCGCGGCATGGACGAGCTCTCCACTCTCGGTGCCACGCGCGTCATCGCGCTGGAAAATGGTGTGACCCGCCGTTTCACCGTGAAGGCGAACGTGCGCGAAGAACGTGACCTCCATGCCTTGCGCGGCGGCGACGCCACTGCGAACGCGGAGACACTGGAAAAACTACTCCGCGGCTCCGAAAACATGGAAGCCTTGCGCGAGATCGTCGCCTTAAACGCCGCCGCGGGATTCGTTCTCACAGGAGCAGCTCCCGACCTGAAGACCGGCACAGAAAAAGCTTGGGCAATCATCGAAGCCGGCACCGCCTGGCCCAAGGTCGAAGCCCTCCGCAAAGTGAGCCGCAGCTCATAAACGTTCAGTAGTCTATTACGAGTCTTTGCGGATTGCTGAGGGCATTGTTTCCACTCGAAAACCAGGCAAGGTCGCTGTGGGAACACATTGTCCCTTTGCTCCTGAACAAGTGAGGGCTGAGCCAAACTTCTATCTGAGAAACCGTCCCTGACCGTATGGAAGGCTCACTGACTAGGTGGTAACTGTCCTGCCGCCCGGCTCGCCTGCAGCAGGGTCCTCTCTATGTAGACGTGAGTGTAGCGGCCCGCCGGAATCGGGAGACGCTCGTAGCGAGCGTGGAAGGCTTCGGCCTCGGCGGCGTCTCGGAACGTGTGATACTGGCGCTCCGACTGCTTGATCACGGTCTGTGTAGCCGGATCGGATTCGAGGCAAACGACACTCGGCTGCTCACGTCGCAGCAGGTCGCTGAGATATCCCATTTCACCCGGAGGCGCCAGATTCAGCACCCCCGTCGAGACCAGCCCGACCGAGTCGATTACCCGCAGCCCGCTCGTGTAACCCACCAGGCCGATGTCTCCGAGCATGATTGACTTTGCGCCGGGAATGGCGCCCACGTAGGCCGCAAATCGCTCCATTTCGGGCAACTTTCGCTTCAGGTAGTCAGCTCTATGAGGAAGCGCGAAAGCAATGCTGCCGATGCAGGCCAGGGCGAACGCGGCCATCGTGAGTGGCCGGGGAATGCGCCAGCCGATGCGTTCAATCAGGCGAGTGCACCCATCCAGCACCGCGATAAAGAAGCAGAGCGACGTCGGTATGGTGTACCAACTAAAAATCCGGATCGGCTGCCCGGCAACGTAAAAGGCCCACGCACAGAGGTAGAAAGCAGGCGGGATCAGAAGGAAGGAGCCTTCGCGGAAGTTCTGGACCAGGCTGAAGCAAAGGAGAGCGACCCCGAGCAGCGCAAACACGACCAGAAAGAGTCTCGTTGAACCAGACCAGTTGACATAGGAAATGTCTGAAAAGCCAAACGCGAGCAGGACGTTCTTATCCCAAGGGCTGGTTGAAAAGCCGCCCCATGCCGCTTGGGTAACGTGAGCAGACTTCGCCAGCATTGATTGGGCTAACACCGAGCCATAGTAGGCGTAGGTGCTGCAGACCCAAACCGCCAGGAGCGCCGCACCGAGCAGTACGCTTTTCCAATAGAGCTGTTTACCTTTGATAACGGCAAACAGCCCAACCAGCGCGAGAAAGAATACTCCCTCTGGGCGAACGAGGATGGAAACCGTGGCTAAGACGATGGCAGGTCCATATCTTTCCTGCGCCAAAAGATGGAGTGTCCCGAAAATGACAGCCAGCACTAGCGTCGTCTCCAGTCCGCTGAGAGTCGCGTCGATGTAAGGGAAGTAGAGCAGGAGTAACACCGGCACTGCGCAGAGGAGATGGCGGCGTAGGAAGAGCTGGATCGCGAACCACGCTGCGATCGCGAAGAAACCATAGTTAAATACGCTTTGCAGCAGGCGAGTTGAGACACCTTGGAACAGGTATTTCGCCGCTGCGAGCAGGCTTTGAAACAGCGGGGAGGTAAAGCCAATGACTCGCTCACCGACATTATAAACAAGGCCGTCTCCGCGCGCGAAATTCTCCGCATAGCGCATGGTGATATACGCATCGTCGATGAAGTATTTATAGACCGTTGAGGAGAAGACGAGACGAACCGTGAGCCCGAACAAGATCAGAAGCAACGCGGTGACGACGGGACGGTTGAGCAATCTTGCCATTGGCATTAGTTATCGGAGGATCAAACCAACCTCAAGCGCGGAGCACCGGCTGCTTGCCACATGCTCTTGTGGAACGGGCGTTAATGGACGCTCACACTCTGCGGTTGATCAGCCGTCTGCCGCCAGCTTTGCGCGCCCAGTCGCCTTGAACTCTGTAGCTTGGGATGAGAAGGTCAGCTGTGTAAGGATCGGCGTCTCAACAGCGCCGCATCCGAACTGTCCACGAGCTAAACTGCGCGGCTGGGCAAATGCTCCACGCAGTATTCCTCGCCGTCGGCTGAGACGCGGAAATCCAGGTCTGGATCCGTGGCTTCTGTGCGTTTGCAGATGTGGCAGCAATGGAGCGTTTCCTCTTCCGGCCGCGCTTTTTCGCGGAACTCGTGTTGCCGCTGGGCAATCTCCTGCCGGTTTTGAAACGCCTTCACCATATCGACCCCGAAAAAGAGCAGGTAATTCGCCAGGCACAGGCCCAGCATCCCGTAATTTGCGAGACTCCCAGCGACAGCAATGTTCGCCACCAACGAAAAGATGGCGATCCATTTTACCTTTACCGGAATGAACAGAAGCAAAATTTGCTCGTCGGGAAAAAGCGTGGCGAACGCCAGAAGCAGCGAGAGCGACAGGTAGATTGGCGTTCCGACAGCGCCAAAAGCGAAAGTGGCCACCACGGTGGCGAGCCATCCCATCAGATAAAAAAGCGTGAGCCGGGTCGCGCCCATGGCTTGTTCCAGCGAGGTGCCGATGAAGAAAAGAAGCATCAAAGCAAAGATCCAAAACAGGCTGTAAGTCGAAGGAATGAAGGCAAAAGTGAGGAAGCGCCAGAGTTCTCCTTGCAAGACTTTGTGCGGCTCGAGCGCCATCATTTCCCGGGTCTCCGGCATCGCCAGACCGATGATGAATGCCGCTGAACTCAGGAACGCGACGTAGCGAATGATTCCTGGGATGGCAATGGGCGCGGCGGCGCGTTCGAGTTTATTAAGCAGGGACATTAAGAAAGAGGCTACGGCGGTGGTTGCGAGAGGAATGTGGTGGATTCCTGTATATCTAAAACGCTCCTCGCGGGGAGAGAAGCTATGATTTTTTTGACTTCTCTCCAGGCCACCCCTACAAAACCTTTGTGTCTGACTCCTCCCATCGCACCCCGCTTTACGACGAACACGTCCGCCTCGGCGGGAAAATGATCGAGTTTGGCGGGTGGGAAATGCCCGTCTATTACACCAG
Source organism: Chthoniobacterales bacterium (assembly GCA_036388355.1). GTDB lineage: Bacteria > Verrucomicrobiota > Verrucomicrobiia > Chthoniobacterales > DASVRZ01 > DASVRZ01. The sequence continues at coordinate 38,952 of DASVRZ010000079.1, forward strand.
CATCATGGAGGAGCATCTCGCCGTGCGTGCAGCAGTCGGCGTGTTCGACATTTCGCACATGGGTCAGATTCTCGTCTCCGGGCCAGACGCTGCGACGTTCCTGAATCGGGTTCTCACGAACAACATCACGAAGCTCGCAGTGGGGCAGGGTCAATACACGTTGCTGCTGAACCAAAGAGGCGGCGTGATCGACGATCTCATCGCCTATCGGCTCGACGAGCATCTGTATTTTCTGGTGGTGAATGCGTCCAGGATCGAGGCGGATTTCACCTGGCTGGAGCAACAGCGGGACGGCGAGGATATGGAGATCTCCAACCAGAGCGCCGACTACGCGGGGCTGGCGGTTCAGGGTCCAACAGCCGTGGCGTTACTCACCAGTTTTCTCGGGGCTGAGCTCCCGCCGCGCAATGGAATGATCGAAGTCGTGGCGCACGGCGTTAGCTTTTTGGTGGGTCGCACGGGTTACACCGGGGAAGATGGCGCGGAAATTTTCTTCGCCACGCCCGAGGCCGTGAAGGTCTGGCAGAAGCTGCTTTCGCTTCGCGCGAAGCCTTGCGGATTAGGTGCGCGCGACACGCTTCGACTGGAGGTCTGCTATCCGCTGAATGGATCGGATCTCTCGCCGGAACGCACGCCTTTGGAAGCCGGCTTGGGACTTTTTGTCGATCTGGCGAAAGGTCCATTCGTCGGCCGTGAGACATTGCAGGCGCAGAAAGCCTCCGGTATCACGCACAAGCTCACGCCATTTACGATGACCTCGAAAAGCCCGCCTCCGCGGTCGCACTACCCGGTGCTGATCGGCGGCGAAGTGGTGGGCGAAACGTGCAGCGGCGGACTTTCCCCAAGCCTCGGCTGCGGGATCGGAATGGCTTATTTACCCGTCTCCGCAACTCCCGGCACGGAGCTGGAGATCGATGTGCGCGGGCGGAACTTTCCTGCCATCGTGGCGAAGAAACCTCTTTATCAAAAATCATGAACGTCCCCGAAAAACTGAAATACGCTGAATCCCACGAGTGGGTTCTCCTCGAAGGCGACATTGCGACCGTCGGGATCACCGAGCACGCGCAAGCCGAGCTGACGGACATTGTTTACGCTGAGCTGCCCATGGTCGGCCGCCGCGTGGTCGTTAAGGAAACAGTCGCCGTGGTCGAATCTGTGAAAGCGGCAAGCGACATCTATTCTCCCCTCAGCGGCGAAGTCACCGAGGTGAACGCTGCCTTGGACAGCAATCCCGCGCTCCTCAACAGCGATCCCTTCGGCGAAGGCTGGCTTTTCAAATTGAAGATTGCAGACGCGTCCGAGATGGAATCTCTCAAGAGCGCAGCGGGTTACGAAGACCAGATCCGCGGATAAAGCACGCTGAGCGGATACCAGTTTCCTGCGCCGCCATTGGTTCCGGAATTCCGCCGCTGTTGACAGAGCGGCCATTCGCCTCTATTCATCCGGTTCCTTTTAATCCGCCATTCCATTTTCATGAACAGTCTGCTCGTCGAAGAAGCCCATAAAATCATCACCAACAGCCAGGTGCTCATCAACGTCGTCTCCAAGCGCGTTCGTCAGCTCAGCTCCGGTGCCCGGCCGACCGTCGAAGTCGGCCCGAAAATGGGACTCTCCGATATCGCGCTTCAGGAAATCATTGAAGGCAAGCTCCGGCTCGATCTTTCCGAGCCCGCAATCGTTTAATCGAGGTTGATCCGGCCAGATCATGGCTGAAAAAGAGAAACGGGCGAAAACCCCGGAGATCACCACCAACCGCAAGGCGCTGCGGGACTACTTCATTGTCGAGCGGTTTGAAGCCGGCATCGAACTGAAAGGCACCGAGCTCAAGTCCATCCGGGCTGGTTTTGCGAATCTCACCAACGCGTTTGCGCGTGTGGACAACGGCGAGGTGTTCCTCATGGACGCCGACATTCGCGCCTACGATAACGCCAGCCATGAGCAGCATGTGCCCAAGCGCCCGCGGCGTTTGCTCCTCCACAAAGCGGAAATCCAGAAACTCTTCAGCGCCACCGCCATCGAGGGACAAACCATTGTCGCCCTCGGGATGTATTGGAAAAAGAGCCGCGTCAAAGTCGAGATCGGCATCGGCAAAGGCAAGGTGTCGCACGACAAACGCGCGGATCTGAAGGAAAAAGCCACCAAGCGCGAAACGGATCGCGAAGTGGCGCGCTTTAATAAGCACCACACGTGAACGCCGCTGAATTGTAACGCGCTGGAGAGACTGGCGCGATGTTTCCCCTTCCCCTGCGCGGCGTGGGGTGTTAGAGAAACCTTCCGTGTCTCGCTCGTTTGCCACCACTCTCCTTGTGGCCGTTGCGCTCTTCTTCGGAGCGTTCTTTTTCTATCCCATCGGGCTGACGGTGAGCGGAGCTTTTCGCGATGCCGCAGGCGGATTTACAATGGATTACGTCGCCGAGGTCTTTCTGAACCCGGTATACCGCGAAGGATTACAGAACGGCTTTCTTCTCGCGGTGTGCAGCACGGCCGCCAGCATTCTTCTCGCGCTGCCGCTAGCGTGGCTGGCGGATCGGTTCGATTTTCCGGGGAAGAAACTCCTCACCGCGCTCGTGCTGGTGCCGATGATTCTGCCACCGTTCGTCGGAGCCATCGGCCTGAAGCAAATCCTTGGAATGCAAGGATCGCTCAACGCGCTGCTTATCCAACTCGGCCTCATGGATCCCGATCATCTGGTGGACTGGCTGGGCAACGGCCGCTTCTGGGGCATCGTCGCGCTGAACGCGTTGCACCTTTACCCGATCCTCTTTCTGAACCTCACCGCCGTCCTTGCTAACATCGACCCGGCCCTGGAGGAGGCGGCGGAAAATCTCGGCTGCACCGGCTTCCGGAAGTTTTGGAAAATCACTCTGCCGCTTATCATGCCGGGGTTTTTTGCGGGCGGCACGATCGTCTTTATCTGGGCCTTCACGGAACTCGGCGTGCCGCTGATGTTTGACTACGTGAGGGTCACGCCGGTGCAGATTTTCCACGGCATCAAAGATCTCACGGGCAATCCGTTTCCGTACGCGCTGGTCGTCGTCATGTTGATCAGCACGATGTTGCTCTATCTCGTGAGCAAGCTGCTCTTCGGCCGCAACAGCCACGCAATGATGTCCAAAGCGACGAGTTCTGGCGGAGCGCGTCCGGCTGGGAAATGGGTGGGCTTCCTGTGCTTTGCGGCCTTTGCTGGCGTCACGGCATTGGCTGTAGTGCCTCACGTCGGCGTCGTCCTCGTTTCGATCTCGAGCGACTGGTATGCGACCATTTTTCCGGCTGGGATTACGGCGCAGCATTATCATGATGCGCTCGGACATGGGCTCACCGTTCCATCCATTTCCAATAGCCTGAAATACGCGTCGATCTCTACAGCTATCGATCTGCTCCTCGGCACCGCCATTGCTTACATCGTGGTGCGTACTAACTTACGCGCACGGCACGTCCTGGATGCCGTAGCCATGCTGCCGTTGGCCGTCCCCGGTTTGGTGCTCGCCTTTGGCTACATCGCCATGACTCAAGAGGGGCGGCCATTTGCCTGGATGAATCCGACCGTCGATCCGACTCTCCTGCTGGTCATCGCCTACTCGGTGCGGCGCCTGCCGTATGTGGTGCGCGCGGCCGCGGCGGGCTTCCAGCAAACCAGCGTCACGCTCGAAGAAGCCGCGCAAAATCTGGGCGCTTCTCCGCTCCGCGCGCTGCGCAAAATCACTCTCCCGCTCATCACGGCAAACCTGCTCGCCGGCTGTTTGCTCGCATTCTCCTTCGCGATGCTCGAGGTCTCCGACTCCCTCATCCTCGCGCAAAAGCAGCAGCATTTCCCGATCACCAAAGCGATCTACGAACTCTTCCAACTTCTCGGCGAAGGCCGCTTCGTTGCTTCCGCGCTGGGGGTGTGGGCGATGGTTTTCCTCGGCACGACGATCCTCGGCGCGAGCGTCATCTTGGGAAAAAAGCTGGGCTCGATCTTTCGCATTTAGCTCTGCCGAGGCTGGACGTTTTCCGTCGCGGCAGCAACATGGCTGCTGCTTTTGCGCGCCAACACCGTTACCAACTACGTCACTGTGAAAACCGTCCTGCTGCTTCTGATCTCCAACATTTTCATGAACCTCGCATGGTATGGCCATCTGAAATTCAAAAGCTCGCCGCTCTGGATCGCCATCCTCGCAAGCTGGGGCCTCGCCCTTTTCGAATACATGTTCCAAGTGCCGGCCAATCGCATCGGCGCGCGTCAATGGGATGTAGCCCAGCTCAAGATTCTGCAAGAGGCGCTGACGCTCGCCGTTTTCTGCGTGGTGGCTTACTTCATGTTCGGCACGCCATTCTGGAAATGGAATTATCTCTGCGCCTACGTCTGCATCATGGGTGCCATCTTTTTTGCCTTCAATTTCTAGTCTGCTGGGACTGGCTTTGTCCGGCCCTCTCAGCCAAACTCCGCTCCCTTAGTCATGGCTCAATTTCCCAAAGAACAATCCGCCGACGGTAAATTTCAGCGCCAAGGCGACGCCTTCCGCAACTGGGTGCGTCGCGACGGCAGCTCCGAGTTCGCCGCTGAAGCCGGCCGCTATCATCTGTATGTTTCCCTCGCCTGCCCGTGGGCGCATCGCACCATTCTCCTGCGCACTTTGAAGGGATTGGAAGGCGCCATCGGCATGACCGTCGTGGATCCTTACCGCGACGAAAAAGGCTGGGCCTTCCGTGAGGGACCGGGACATTCAACCGACCCGATCAACCGCTTTCAGTTTCTGAGCGAAGCCTATCGCGCAACAGATCCTGACTACGACGCCCGCGTCACCGTACCCGTTCTTTGGGACACGAAAACCAGCCGCATCGTGAGCAATTCCGATGACGACATTATGCGGATGCTCAACAGCGAGTTCGACGCGTTTGCCAAGAACACCGTGGATTTCTATCCGGCGGATCTCCGCCCGAAAATCGACGCCATCAACACGCTGATCTACGACTCCGTGAACAACGGCGTTTACCAGGCGGGAATTGCCACCAGCCAGTTTGCCTACGAGACCGCCGCCTACGCCATCTTCGACACGCTCAATCAACTGGAAGCGCTTCTCGCGGAGCGGCGTTACCTTTTCGGCGACCGCCAAACCGAATCCGACTGGCGCCTTTTTCCCACGCTCATCCGCTTCGACGAAGTCTATCACGGCCACTTCAAATGCAATCTGCGGCGGCTCGTTGATTACCCAAATCTCTTTGCCTACGTCCGGGATCTTTACCAGCAACCCGGCGTGGCAGAGACCGTGAACTTCGGCCACATCAAGTGCCATTACTACCAGACGCACGATGAGATCAATCCCAACCGGATCATTCCGCTCGGACCGATGATCGACTTCAGCGCTCCGCACGGTCGGGAGAATTTGGTCATGCAGTCCTAGTTGGCTTGCCATTATGAAACTCCTCCGCTCAGAGCTCTTCGTCTTTTTCGTCGTTCTTGGTTCGCTTGTCGGGTGCTGCGCGAAACCTGCGGCGCCGACCGAGCCCCCTCCAAAAATCCGTGTTGCCTGCGTAGGAGACAGCATCACGCAAGGCGTCGGCGCCGAGAGGGGCCGCTCTTATCCGGCTCAACTTCAGGAGCTCCTTGGCAAGCATTGGGAGGTGGGAAATTTCGGAGTGAGCGGACGGACGTTGCTGCGCAAAGGCGACCATCCCTATTTGAAAGAACGCGCCTTCAAGAAAGCCCAGGCCTTTAACCCAAACGTTGTCATTATCATGCTCGGGACCAACGACACCAAAATTGGGAACTGGAGGTATAAAGCTGACTTCGCCAAGGATTACTCCGATCTCATCAAAACGTTTCTAGCATTGAAAACCCGGCCCAAGGTTTATATCTGCCGCCCGATTCCCGTCTTCGGAAATGGCCTCGGAGCTATCAACGAGGCCGCCCTACAGGAGCAAATGCCCATCCTCGATCAACTGGCTCAACAGCTGCCCGTAGGGATCATCGATATGCATGCTGCCCTGGCTGGCCACGCGGAAACAGTGCCCGACAATGTCCACCCCAGCACCGAGGGCGCTGCTCTCATGGCGCGCGCTGCCAGTAAGGTTCTCCTGAAAGCTTTCTCTGCAACTCAGATAGCCGCCGAAAAGGCTGCCCCCTAAGCTGATAAAATAATCGATTGGTCGTCTTCTAATAAAAACCCCCACCGCACCGTCTCCTCCGTATGAAATCCATCTTCACCGTCCTAGCTCTCAGCGTCACCAGTTCTCTCGCTCAATCGCAACCCGCGCAGCAGCCGGGTGTGGCTCTCACTATCTATAACCAAAACTTCGGCGTGGTGCGCGAAACGCGGAACCTTTCCATCACCGACGGCAGCGTGCGCTTTCAGGATGTCGCGAAGCAGATCGACCCGACGAGCGTCCACTTCCTTTCCTTGACCGATCCTGACGCAAAAGTGCTGGAGCAAAACTACGAATACGACCTCGTCTCCGCCGACAAGCTTCTTGAAAAATACATAGATCGCGATCTCACGGTGAAGACGGCAGGCGGCGCGATTTACACCGGAAAATTGCAGAGTTTCGACGTGAACCAAATCGTTCTCGCGCAAGCAGATGACAAAGGTCTCGCGATGATTCAGCGTCCGCAAAATGTGGTCGATATTCAGTTTGGAGCGTTGCCCGAAGGCCTCATTACCAAGCCATCACTCGTCTGGAAAGTAGCGACGGCCAAGCCCGGCGAACAGACTGTGGAGATCGCCTACCAAACCCAAGGCCTCGGCTGGAGCGCTGATTACAACCTGGTCCTGAACCCAGATGAAACGAAGGCCGATCTGGGCGGGTGGGTCACGATCAACAATCAATCCGGCGCCACATACAAAGACGCGAAACTGAAGCTCGTCGCTGGTGATGTGAATCGGGTGCAGCCGCAGGCGAAGGATGCACAAGGCATGGGAACACGGATGGTCATGGCCGAAGCTGCCCCCGCCGAAGCAGGCTTTGAGGAGAAATCCTTCTTCGAGTACCACCTCTACACCCTAGGCCGCCCGGCGACCGTCGCGGAAAACCAGACGAAACAAATCGAGCTTCTCTCCGCGCACAACCTTCCTCTTAAGAAACTCTACCTTTACAACGGTCTACCGCAGATGCGTTTCTACGGCGGGCTTCAAACGGACGAAAACTTCGGCTCCGAGGAATCCAACAAGAAGGTGAAAGTCTTCTTCGAGATCAACAACTCCAAGGAGAACAACCTCGGCATGGCCCTGCCGAAAGGAAAGATCCGCATCTCCAAGCGTGATCCTGCGGATAACTCACTGGAGTTCGTCGGCGAAGACGAAATCGATCACACGCCCAAGAACGAGAAAATCCGCATCACCACCGGCGACGCTTTTGACATTGTCGGCGAACGCAAGCGGACGAACTACACGGTGAACACCCGCGGCAGAGTGGCGACGGAAAGTTTCGAAATCAAAGTCCGCAACCACAAGGACACCCCCGTCGAAGTAATCGTCAAAGAGACGCTCTACCGCTGGAACCAGTGGGAAATCACCGAGTCCACCGACAAGTGGAACAAGGAAGACAGCAACGCCATCCACTTCCCCGTCACCATCGACAAAGACGGCGAAAAAGCCCTTACCTACACGGTGAAGTACTCTTGGTAAGGCTCTGATCCTCCGGCGGGGGAGGGTCTTTAGAAGGCTTTCTTCGAGGCGGCGGCCAACTATTCGACCGGCTCTTCTTTAGCGCCGATCAGGTTGGCGGCGGCTTCCCATTTCGCGCTGGCGCGTTCGAGGCTGGTGCTGACGGCCATCAACTCACGGTTCAGTCGGAAGGCGAGGCCTGAGTCGCTCTGCGCTTCGCTCGACTCGAGACGGGTGGAGAGGTCGCTCTGCTGTTTCTCGAGCGAGATGACTTCCGCTTCGAGGGCGGCGACTTCTTTCTCGGCGGCCCGCTTCAAGGCGTTAGCGGCGGCGCGTTCGGCCTGGACGCGTTTGCGTTCCTCCCGCACTTCACGCATGGAGAGTCCCTTCGCAACGACGGGGCCGGCTTTCACCTGCTCGACCTGCTCCATAGGACGTCCCGAAGTGAGCCCGGCCCGCTCGGTGAGGGCGTTGGTTTTATCGAGGAAATATTGGTAATCGCCGGGGTAGGCTTTGATCGCGCCGGAGTGAATGTGCAGCACGCTGGTAGCGAGTTGGCGGATGAAATAGACGTCGTGGCTGATGAAAAGGAGCGTGCCTTCGTATTGCTTGAGCGCCTCGATGAGCGCGTCGATGCTGGCGATGTCGAGGTGGGTCGTCGGCTCATCCATGAGGAGGAAATTCGGCGGATCCAGGAGGAGTCTTACGAGGGCCAGGCGGCTTTTCTCACCACCGCTGAGGACGGCGACAGGCTTGAAAACGTCGTCTCCGCGGAAAAGGAAGCTGCCGAGGACGGTGCGGGCGGTTTCTTCTGAAACCGGATTCGGCATGTCCTGCACAGCCTGAAGCACGGTTTGCTTGAGGTTGAGCATCTCGACGCGATTTTGCGAGTAGTAGCCGGGTTTGACGTTGTAACCGAGTTCGCGCTCCCCTTTTTGGATGTCGAGCACGCCCGCCAGCAGCTTCAACAGGGTGGATTTTCCCGCTCCGTTGGGTCCGCAAAACACTGTGCGCTGGCCTTTTTCCACCGTGTAGTCGAGGCCCCGGTAGACGACCGATTCGCCATAAGCATGATCCACCCCGGTAAGATTGATGACCTTTTGCCCGGACTTCGGCGGTGAGGGAAAGCGGAAGCCGATGGTTTTTCCTGCCGCCACCGGAGCCTCGATCTTTTCCATGCGATCGATCTGCTTCAGCTTGCTCTGCGCTTGAGACGCTTTGCTGGCTTTGGCGCGGAAACGGTCGGCGAAACGTTGCAGGGTTTCGATTTCCTTCTGCTGGTTCTTGTAGGCGGAGAGAAGCTGTTCGTCGCGCGCAATGCTCTGCCCGACGTAGGCGGAATAGTTGCCTTTCCATCGGGTGAGGCGGGAATGTTTGATCTCGACGATGGAGCCGACGAGGCGGTCGAGGAAATCGCGATCGTGCGAGATGACGACGATGGCGCCGGGGTAACGGCTTAGATATTCGCGAAACCAGACGAGCGTTTCCAAGTCGAGATGGTTCGTGGGTTCGTCGAGAATCAGGAGATCGGGCTCCTGCACGAGCAGACGAGCCAGATGGGCGCGCATGACCCAGCCGCCGCTCAGGTGCCGTGCCGGACGGTCGAAATCGCTCGCGCGAAAGGCGAGTCCGTGCAGGATGCGTTTTGCCTTGGGCTCCATCTGGTAATCGTCGGGATCGACGTTGTGCGACATCGCGACCTCTAGAACGGTCTCGTCGCCGACGGGAGCGGTTTCCTGCGGAAGGAAGCCGAGCGTGGCGCGTTTATCGAAGCTGACACTGCCCTCGTCAGGCGAGGTTTCTCCCATGATGAGAGAGATCAAAGTGGATTTGCCCGCGCCGTTGGGTCCGACGAGGCCGATGCGTTCGCCGACGTTGACTTGAAGGGAAGCGTCCTGAAAAAGGGTGCGGCCGCCGTAGGATTTCGAGAGTTTGGAGACGGTAAGCATTTGGGGCGTGAGACATAGCTTCATCCGGGGTAATAGTCAAAGGATGCCAGTCAAATACCCGACTCTGGAGCAGCGGTTGGCACTGCGTGAACGTCCTGCGGCACGGTGTGTGATGCGGCAGGTGTGGCGCGAGTTGCTCTTTCTTCACTGGAGATATGAGCCGGGGGAGATTCAGCGATTGCTGCCGCCGGGGCTGACAGTGGATTGTTTTGACGGTGCTGCCTGGGTGGGCATCGTGCCCTTTTTCATGTGCGGTGTGTGCCCAGTGTGGTGTCCGCCAATGCCGGGATTGTCCAATTTCCTGGAGCTGAATGTGAGGACGTATGTGCACGACGAGAAGGGAGTGCCGGGGGTGTGGTTTTTCTCGCTGGATGCTAGCAATGCCGTCGCGGTTTTCCTCGCGAGGACGTTTTTCGGGCTTCCCTACTATCGCGCTCGGATGCGTGCGCGGGCGACTCCTGCCACGTTGGATTACTGGTCGCAACGCGGTGAGCTTCCGCCAGATCATTTTGTGTATCAGCCGGTCGGGCCCGCAAGATTTGCAGAGGCCGGGTCGCTGGAGTTCTTTCTAGCTGAACGTTACTTGCTCTATAGCTACGATGCGAAAGCTGGTCGCCTCTCCTCGGGACGTGTGCATCATCGCCCTTACCCCTTGCAGGATGTGAAAGTGCTGGAACACAGCACACACCTTTTAGCTCCGGCAGGGTTGTCTCAGGTGACGACTCCATTCGACCACGCCGTCTATGCCCGGGAAGTCGATGTGGAGATCTTCGGACTGCGCCATCAGTAGCGGAAGGTGAGCGAGGCCCAATAGCTATGATAGCCCGCCAAAGGCCCTTCCTTGGGAGCATCGGGAACAATCTTCACCGATCGGATGTGCCACTGGCCGTCGCGAGTGATCGGCAACGCACAACGTCCCCGTGCATCGGTGATTCGTGACGAGGTGGAAACCTTTCCATCCAGCTTGTGAATGGAAGAGACCTTCGCTCCAGCCGCTGGTTTACCTCGAAAGAAAACTTTCACCACTAGCTCGCCTCCATCGATGGCGTAGGGGTTATCAACCGGAACAATCTCGTATTCCTCCCCGATCTTTTTAGTGGCTGTGTCGCCGGGGGTGTCGCCCACCTGCAGCAGCGTCTTCATGAAACGCGCATACCTTTCCCGAACCCGGGGCTTGCTGGGAGGAAGTTCCTGATCGCTGATCACAGCGCCTTCGCTGGCCGCATACTGGAGAAACTTGGCCCTCCCGAAGCGGACCTCTGAGGGAGTGCGTTCCATGGTGACTAACACTGTCCCCTCTTTGGAGAGCGGGAGCCTCGCCGCGGGCATGGCCTTCTCTTCACCGCTCACGAGCAGGTCCTTGAACTTGCGCGACTGTCCGTAGCAACGAAACTGCGCCGTCCGGGCGATCTGTAGGGGTTTCTCGTTTCCCTCTGTTGCTGGATCCCCAAACATTAGTTTGACCGCCGCGCTGTGCCCGGTCTGGTAACGCGCTTCGTCAACCTTTAGCCAGTAGTCGTGCGCACACGACGGACGCACGAGAAGAATTATCGTTAGCAGGAAGACCAGCGCAGCGGGTAGCTTCATGCGCCCTAGTTATCCCGCGGAGTGCGTTTTGTAAATCGTTTACGTCACTCTCCAACAATCGATTTCGCAAGGAACTTCACTAGCTCCTGTTTGTTCGGCAGGTGCAGATTACGATCGGGCGTGGTCCAGGTAAATCCCGGGCCGTGCGCGGCACCATTGAGAACACACGCATCCGTGCGGCAGCTGCGGATTTGCTCATGCGCTTTCTGCAACACCTCCGCAGGCGTACCGGTCAGTTCGTATTTCCAGCCGGTAATCTGCGCGTGAGGAAACAAGCGGCGCAGCTCAGGAATGATCTTTCGCGCTGGTCGGAGAGTGATGTGAAGCTCAGGTGTTGTGCTTGGGATCTTCGCCCCGTCAACGGCCTCTCCACGAAGATTGGTGACGGAGCTCACCTCGAAATCAGTGAGTGCCGCAGCATGGAAAAAATGGCTTACCTCACGCGTCGCCGAAATGTTTTCCAAGATCCGCAGCACGTCGTCGTTCGAGAAAAAGCTTTCGCAGCTTGCTGCCGCTGCAATCGGGAATGTGGCTCCTTCTCCTTGAAGGCAGATCACTTCGTGACCTGCGGCCAGGAGCGCGTCCACTAACAATGCTCCCAGTTCACCTGTCGAGAAATTGGTAATCCGCCGGACATCATCGATGCGCGTCGATGCGGGACCGCAGGTGACAACACAGAGGCTCATACGGTGAGAAGAGTGACCTCGCCGGCCGACACGAGGATTTCCTCGCCGGAAGCCTGTAATACTCTCAGAGCCCCGCTCCCATCAAGCCCGGTTACGGTCCCGGTAACACGCTCGCAACCCATCTCCACTGCAATCTCGCGATTCAAAAGGACGCTGCGGCGCTGACACTCCTCCTTCACGTTCGTAAAGCCGTCTGGGAGCGTTAGATAAATACGATCCAGCGCATCGAGAATGGACGCCGCGAGCTCCGCCCGATCAATTTCCTTGTTGGCGAACATTGCTAGTGAACCGGCTCGTTCCCGTAACTCTTCCGGGAAGTCTTCTACCTGCTGAAAGACATTGAGTCCTATGCCAACTACTAGAAACTGTTTGCCGGCTTCGCAGAGAATTCCCGCGACTTTCCTTCCGTCGATGTAGATATCGTTCGGCCACTTGATTCCAACCGGCAGGTCCGTCAAGTTATCCAGCGCACGTGCGACTGCGCATGCGGCAGCCAAGCTCATGCGCGAGATATCAGGCCAGCTGGGGCGCAGCAAAATGGAGAAGCTAAGACTGTCGCCGGCGGTCGATTGCCAGGAACGCCCCAAGCGGCCGCGGCCCTTGGTCTGAGTCTCCGCGAAGATAGCGAAGCCTTCCGGTGCGCCTTCGTTTCCTAACTGCGACGCCAGGTCGTTGGTAGAGGTGAGCTCCTGATAGACGCGCGTCGGCCGGCCGATGATCCGGCTCGTGAGAAGACTGCTAATGCGCCCCGCCGTCATGTGAGTTCCAATGAGAAATCAACGGCGCGTGCCGAATGAGTCAATGCGCCGACGGAAATGAAGTCCACTCCTGTTGCCGCGATCGCTGCGACCGTTTCGAGATTCACGCCGCCGCTTGCTTCCAGCAGAACGCGTCCGGCATTTAATGCTACGGCCGCGCGCAGCTGGTCGAGCGACATATTATCCAGCAGGATAACGTCAACTTGGGGGAGCTTTAGGAACGACGCCACTTGATCGAGATGATCCGCCTCAAGTTCGATGCGGGTGTTAGGATGATCCTGTTTAAAACGGCTGATGGCCTCCTGAAGATGAACCATGTTGCCGTTGGCCAGCAGGTGGTTGTCCTTCACCATGACCATATCGTAGAGACCGATGCGATGGTTGGTTCCCCCGCCTGCTTTTACGGCCGCTTTCTCCAGCAACCTCAGCCCGGGCGTGGTTTTGCGCGTGTCGAGAATGCGGGCCTTCGTTCCGGAAATCGCGGCCACATACTTGGCGGTGAGCGTGGCCACGCCAGAGAGGCGTTGCAGGAAGTTGAGGCCTACGCGTTCTGCAGTGACGATAGATGCCGTCTTCCCCGCAATGGTTAACACCGTGTCGCCACTCTGGAGCTGATCACCGTCCTTCCGATGGATGCTCACCTCAAGGGACGGATCCACTCGTTGGAAGGTTTCAGCGGCGGTTTCGATGCCGGAAAGGGTCGCATTCTCCTTTGCGAAGATTCGCGCGGCGCAGACACCGTCAGGATCAATGAAATAACGCGCGGTGAGATCTCCGGTGCCTATGTCTTCGGCTAAAGCTAGTGCGATTGGATCGTGCATGAGTTAGAAAAAGGCGGGCTCAGGAGCCCGATAGAGGGAGCGACCTCGGACGAAGGTCTCGAGCACATTGGCTGCATTCGCGCGATAGACGCAAAGTGCAATGAGGTCTTCCGCGGATAGTTCGGAGCCGCCGCGGCCGAGTTTGCGATACGGGAGAAGACTCGCTATATCGATCACCGTGATGTCCGCTTCCTTGCCCGCGTGTAGCGTTCCTATTTTTGCCGATTTTCCCAAAACATCGGCACCGCCCGCGGTCGCCAGGTGAAATGCTTCTGCCGTGGAAATGGGAGCTAGCTCCGGATCGTAGTAAGATCGTGCCTGTTGCGATTCGACAGCACTGCGCATGACTTGCCACAGGTTGATCTCTGGGCCAGCCGCAACGTCAGATCCGAGCCCGACGGTAAGGCCGCGCTGACGCCAAGTGAAAAGCGGCATGATTCCGCTGCCCAGAAAAAGGTTCGAGGTCGGACAATGCACGATCCTGCTTTGCCGCTCCCGAATGACGTCCGTCTCCCGTTCGGAAAGATGAATGGCGTGACCTAACAACGTCTTCGCTCCCAACAATCCACATTGATCGTAAACATCCGTGTAGTCCCGCATGTTAGGAAATAAATGCCGCACCATGTCGATCTCGGTCGTGTTCTCGGAGAGATGCGTCTGCACGTAAGTGCCGTATTGCGTCGCGAGTTCCGCCGCACCGCGCATCATTTTTTCGGAGCAACTCACCGCGAAGCGCGGGCTGACGGCATATTCCAGCAAACCTTCATTGGCGCCGTGCCATTTCTTGATGAGACGCTCTGTTTCCAACAGTGAAATGGAGAGAACCTTGCGCGGCTGCAGAGAACCATAGGAGCCGACATCCATCATCACCTTCCCAATGATCGCGCGCGTACCTTTCTTCTCTGCTGCGGCAAAGGCGGCATCGCAGCTATCCTCGTAGATGGCGGTAAAGAGTCCAATGCTAGTCGTTCCGTGGCGGGCCACTTCATCGAAGAACAGCGCAGACTGCTTTTTTGCAATGGCGCCGGTGAATTCCTTCTCCACCGGAAAGATATGCCGACGCAGCCACGGCAGCAGTTCCCCGCCCGCTTTGGCGACGGAAGGATACTGCGGAAGATGAGCGTGAAGATCGATCAAGCCGGGAACGACCAGCGCGTGAGGTCCGTGCAGCCAACGGATTTTGTCGGGGCGCGGTGTTTTCCTAACCGTGTCGTAGTCGCCCATCTCGGCGATCTTTCCGTTTTCGATGACTAAAGCGCCGTCGGGCCAGCTTCGCAGAGTGCCAAAGATCGGAGCATCGATGAGATAGCCGCGAATTCCGAAAGCCGGGGTGTCAGACATGGCGCCGGAGGAAGACCAACCACATGCTAGCTCTTACTTGAACAGCTTTTCGAGGGCTGGATCGGGTTCCGCGCCCAGGGCGACGGCTTTCTCATAGCACTCGCGCGCTTTATCCAGCTGCGGCGGTTCGCTCGTGGCGTAAACCACAGCGAGGTTGAACCAGGCGTCGGGATATTGCGGATTGAGAGTGGTCGCTTTTTCGAGCTCTTTGACCGCGGCTTCAAACCAGCCTTTTTGGCTGGCCGCAATGCCGAGGTAATTGTGAGCCGTCGCGCTGGTCGGATCGATAGTGATCGCGTGTGTGAGGGACTCGATGGCTTTCTCGAATTTGCCCTGGCGATAGTAAACGATGCCGAGCGTGCAATTCACGAAGAAATCCTTCGGAGCAATGGCGGCGGCCTTAGTGAGCGCTTTTTCCGAAGGAACCAGCTTGCCCATCTTGTAATTCACAACGCCGAGATTGGAGAGGGCGTAGAGATTGTTAGGATCGTCTGCGAGGATCTCGTTATAGGCGCGTTCCGCGTCAGGCAGTTTGCCTTGATCAAACAGCTTCTTCGCCCGGGTGACCAGCGAGGCGTATTTATCGGGAACAGTGAGAGTCGGTGTCGGATTCGCTTCTGCGGCGGGGCTCGGAGCTGGCGTGGCCCCGGCGGTCGTGGAAGGTGCCGTCCCTGGAAGAATTGGGCGGACGTTATCCGGGTCGGTCTGCGTCATTTCGACAGAGAGGCCAGGGCCGCTGGCGTCGAGAACGGCGAGTTCCGGCTCCTTGAAGAGTTTGCGTTCTTCATCGGAAAGTTGCAGCGTCGCGGCGCCGAGGACATCGACCTGATCTAGCAAAGCCTGCGATTTCCCTTCGATGCGGGCCAGCTCTTCAGCCACGATTTCGCGGGCCTGGTTACGTTTGACCTGATCTTTGATCGTGCGGATAACGATGCCGCGGAGGAGATCGTTCTCGCTCTTGAGCTGCAAGGTTTCCTCTTCGCTGGCGCCTTTCTTGCGAGCCTCTTCCAATTCTTTGTTAGAGGTTTCCAGCTGGGCTTTCAGCTCCTCGATGTTTGTCGCATCGACCTGGGTCTGGTCCTTGGCAGCACTGAGCTGTTTTTGAATGTCCGCGATCTGGGTCTTCAGCGCTTCGACGTCGGCTGGCGCCGGACGCTCGCTCAGATCGGCGACTTGTCGTTCGGCTGCGTCGAGTTTGGCGGTGAGAGTGGCATTGGCTGCAATCGCTTGGTCAGCGGCGGCTTTGTCCTGCGTGGCCTTTTCGAGATCAGCCAGGGCTGTGTCGCGCGCCTGGACGGCCTCGGCTTTCTCTTTGACTGCGGCGTCCCGCTCTTGCACCGCAGCATCGCGGTCTTGAGTGGCCTTCGCGGCGCGTTCGTTGGCTTGGGCGACCGTTTTGGAAAGTTCGTTGGCTTCGTCTTCGACGAGGTTCGCGTCAGCAGCGCGTTCTGAGAGCTTTTGCTTCAAGGAAGCGACGCTCTTTTTCAGGGTTTCGATAGCCGCGGCGTCTTTCTTCTGAGCGCTGGAAGCTGTGCGCAGACGATCCTCGGTCTGGGCCACTTGGGAACGCAGCTCGGCGACGGCCACGCGGCTTTGATCGACCTTTTTCAGCGCCTCGCGGAGGTTTGCGGAGGCAAACTCATACTTTTGGGTGAGGTCGTTGTTTTGCGCGCGAAGGCGTTTGATCTCCAGGCGTGCTTCGGTCACCTGACGCCGGAGTTCTGCGGCCTCAGCGCTGCCAGCTGGGCCAGAGATTTCTGGGAGTGGCTCGTCGGGAACCGGCGGCGGCGTGGGTTGGCGGCTGGGCGTTGCCCCCGGAATGAGCGACTCGTCGTCACCCGGCTTTGCGGGCAAGAGCGAAGGATCCCGCGTGGTGGTGGACTCGAGCTTGGAAATGAATTCGGCGGTCTTCTTGGATCGATATTCGCGAACGAGCGGCTGCCATTTCGGCGAATCGGCCTTGATCTGGTCCAGCAGGCCGGCTGCAAAACGGAATTTCGCCAGCGCTTCCTGAGGTTTGCCATCGGCGGCGAGTTTCTCTCCAGATTGGCTCGCCAGGAGCGCTTGCACGAAGATGTCGGACGGGTCCTGAGCCGCAAAACCAGGGGTCGCCATTTGAGTCCACAGGCAGGCTGCGAGGAAAATGGGATACAGGATGCGGGGGCGCTTCATACAGGCGGCTCGCAGACTAGCGCATGGCCACAGGCTTGGCAACCGCAGACCTCCTGCGGATCAGCGGGTAAAAAGGCGGTTGGAAAGGCTGTCCTCGTTTCTAAATTGTCACTTTCAAAAGAGGGGCGCCTCATTGACACCTCGAAGGCGGAATGTTAGCGTCTGCGCATTCCAATCCGGGAGAGCGCCAGTTCCTCACAAGAGTTGGTCCAACCGCCCGGTTTGGGAAACGCTCAGGGTAACTTATGCAAGCCACCTTCGATCATCCCGTGCTCGTGCTGAACCGGCTCTGGCAGGCTGTGAATATTTGCAGCGTGAAGCGGGCGTTTACGCTCCTTTTCCAGCGGCAGGCGCAGGTCGTCTTTGCCGAGACGGGCAATAATTTTGCCACGCACGATTTCGAGAGCTGGCGCGATGTTTCCGACCGGATTCCCGAGGAGGAAATGGTTCACACGATCCATTTTAAGGTGCGTATTCCGCGCATCATTGTCCTTATGATGTTCGACCGGATGCCGAAGAAAGAGGTGAAATTCACCCGCCACAACATCTTCGAGCGAGATAAGAATACCTGCCAATATTGCGGCAAAGTTTTCGAGAGGAAGGATTTGAACCTCGACCACGTGATCCCACGTGATAAAGGCGGGCAGACGACTTGGGAGAACATTGTTTGCTCGTGCATCCCGTGCAATACGCGGAAGGGCAACCGGCTCTATTACGAGGTGAACATGCATCTTATCAAGAAGCCGAAGCGACCGAAGTGGAAGCCGTTCGTGAATCTGACCTTCAATGGTCCGCAACACGAGAGTTGGCGGCATTTCATCGATCTGGCGTATTGGAACGTGGAGCTGGGGGATTCCTGAAGGGCAGCTGCCGGGGACACGGTCACTCCTAACTCTGTCGCGGAATGACAGGTGAGGGTAAGGTCGATCCGCTACGCCTCCGCATTCTTGCAGGCCATTTCACAAGAGGTTGCGTTGACCAATTCCTTCGCCCCGAATGTTAAACTCGAAGAGGATTCGATTTACTTTTCAAGTGCTGAGAGCTAAGTGTGGCTGCGATGTTTAGCGTGACAATCCTGGCCAGCAGCAGTGGGGGAAATTGCGCGCTGCTCACGACCGCGAAACGGAAGTTTCTCGTGGATGCCGGACTTAGCGCGCGACAAATTGCCGTGCGGCTCGAGTCGGTCGGAGTCACGTTGGGTGAACTCGACGGCATTTTCATCACGCACGAGCACATCGACCACGTCGCGGGTCTAGCAACGTTGCTGAAGAAGACGGATCTCCCTGTTTATTGCAATTCTCAGACCGGTAATGCCCTGCGCAGCAACCTGCCGGATTATCGGCGCTTGCAATTCTTTCAAACCGGCGCGGAATTCACGGTGGACGATCTCACCGTGCAGACGTTTCACATTCCGCACGACGCCGTGGATCCGGTGGGTTACGCCTTCCATTGCGGCGACGATTGCATCGGCTTCCTCACCGATCTCGGCTACGCCACGGCGCTGTCGATCGAGCGCGTTCGGGACGCCCATACGTTAGTTCTGGAGAGCAACCATTGCGAGAAGCTGCTCCAGGATTGCCCGAAACGCCCCTGGTCGCTCAAGCAGCGGATTCTTTCCCGGCACGGGCATCTTTCAAATACGGCAGCGTCCAATGTTGTTCACCATTTGCTCGAGCGGAATCTGCGCCAGCTCATCCTGGGTCACCTCAGCCGCGACTGCAACACGCCGGAGATCGCCCTCTCCACCATGCGCCAAAAGCTAGTGGCTCTCGGCGTGTCCGACGTGGAGGTGCATTGCGCTTCCCATGCCGAGGTGAGCCCCCGATTCGCCGTGCAACCCAGTCGTGCGCCCGCTGCCGACCGGCAGAGTGCAAGCGAGGTAAATCCAGTTAGCGACGACCAGAAATACCGCCGCACCCCGCAGTATGTGACCGAGCTTTTCCGGGAATTTGCCGCAGCGGACGCGGCGTAAACGGAACGTCAGGACCACCGCGGAGTAGGCCGCGAAGCAAGTTCCCGCCACCCCGGCGAGAAACAGCATTGGGTTACAGCGAACGGCGAGGGCTAAGTCGCCGTTTACGAGCGCACGCACCATCCGCGTGCCTCCACAAGCCGGGCACGGCCAGCCAGTCCATGTGGCGAACGGACATACCGGCAGCGGAAGGCCCATTTGCAGCCAGAAAACTCCCAATGCCGCCGCGGCCAACGAGACCCATAACCAAAGCAACTCCACATCTGTTTCCCCTGGAGCCAGGGGTCGCAGATAGAATTTCATCGCTTAGGACTTTTTCAGAGCCTCATTGAAGGCGTTCATGAACTCCGGATTTCCAGACATCGCCTGAAAGAAGAAGTAAAAGCCGACGCCGCAGAGTCCGCAGCAAAGAACGAGCGGCAGCAGAATCGCCGCTACGGCTTTGCCTGTGCTGATTTCGTGAACTTTGGACAAGCCGATGGCGCCCGAAACAATGGTCCAAAAGAATGAAATAATTCCTCCACAGCAAGGCACCAAATTCACCAACGCGCAAGAACCTGCGACGTAGCAATAGACGCGATAAGTAGCCTCGAAAGGTTTCTTTGCGCCGCCGAGAAGCATCAGAGAAAGGTGCCAGAGGCCGCTATTCAAGAAAGAGGCAATGAAAAGGACGATCGGCAAAACGATCAGCAGGATGACGATCGTTGCGCCGAAGCCCATGCTCTGCGCGGCGAAGAGTTTAGCCACGGCAGGATCCTGCGTTGCCGCAAAGGAACTCATCAGCGGCTGAATGGCCAATTGCAAGCCCATGCCCAACGCGGTGCCCAACAAGGTGGCGAGCAACATGTAAACAAAAGGAGTCATGTAGCCGCCCGTCGCTTTCATCCGGCTGAACGTCTCCGAAGGTTCGGTGAGCACCTCCTTCACAGTGGATCCAAACGCGCTCAGGAAGCCGACCTGCTCCTTCTGCTCCCAGGAAGGGAGATCGCTTCCCAGCGTAGCGGGGCTTAGCTCTGGAGCGGTTCCCATGAGCGGCGGGAGAGTCCCAGCCGGAACGGAAAAATCGGCCCACACTTCCAATGGCTTCCAATTTTCCATTCCCGTGCGCCAGGCCAGATCAGTGCCCAGGAAGCGGCCGCTATCAAGTCCTGCCTGGACTTCAGCCGCGGTAAAAGTTCCTAGATTCTGACCCGCGCGGTTGATGTGGATGTCGCTCATGCGCCTTGTCTATCGAGATTCCAGTGCAGCGTCAATCTCCCGCCAGCTTGTCAACCGCAACCCGGCAGGCAGCTCCCCTTCCCTCGGACCATCCACGCCGGGATGATAATAAATTTCCGCCATTTCGTAGGAGCGGGCGGCTAGAAGCAGACGGGCAAATGCCGCATCATCCACCTTGCCGGTTTCGCGTAAACCGAACGTACGATCGGCAAACTGCACATTGCCGAGTTGCTTACGTGCGCTAGCGCTGAGCTGATTAAAGATCCAACCCAGAAGGCCTGTGTTCTGTGTCTGCAAAAGCCGCACCGCACGAAAGCCGTGCCTCCTCGCTATCGGCAATGTCTCTTGGAAAATCGTCGGATGCAGATGCAAATGCGTGTGGCCGTCCCAATACACCGGCGGAAATCCTGCTGCTAAAAACAGAACAAACTGCTCTTCAATTTCCGCCCGCAACGCAGCGCGCAAACGGGCGTCCGCAAAATATTTCACCCCCGCCAACGCGGGGCTGGGCTCGAAGTTTCCCTCAGTATCCGTGAGTTCCGTCTGCCCTCCACGTGCGGCGGTGCAGAGCGTCAGATGCAGGCCAACGCACAGGCCGGGATTCCGCAGAGCGATGCGTTTTGCCTCATCCAAACAGCGACCGTGAATCATGAGGCTTGCTTGGCTCAATCGCCCCGCCTGATACTGCGCTTCGACGGCTTCATTGACCTCATGACTTGCGCCAAAATCGTCGCCGGTGATGAGCAGTCGTGTCATTTCCGCACCCACTACAACACGCCCTCTACCGAAATGGAAAACCTCTTTCGCGATCTCTTCCGAGACCAGGTGGTCGTGGTCACCGGCGCGCGCGGTTTCATTGGCAGCCATGTCGCGGATCAACTCGTGCAAAGTGGTGCACACGTGCGGGCGCTCACCCGTTCGTTGCAGGCCCCGCGAGGAAAATTTGCTGCGGCGCTGGAGTGGTTCGAAGGCGACGTGACGGAGATCGAAACGCTGCGCAAACCCTTCGCTGACGCCCGTTACATTTTCCACGTCGCGGGCGATTACCGCTTCTGGGCGCGCGATCCGCAGACCATCTACCGGAGCAATGTGGCGGGCACTGAAAACGTTCTCCAACTCGCCGGCACGGTGGGCGCAGAGAAGATCGTCGTCACCAGCACCCAGGGTGTGCTTGAGCCGGGAACGCTGGAAAATCCGGGCGGCGAAACGCGGCGGATCTCCGCTGTGCACGGGCCGTACAAATCATCAAAGCTGGCCGCACACGATGTCGTCCAGAAGCATCTTGCGCAGGGCGCTCCCATCGTTTCCGTCTTGCCGGGCGCACCCATCGGAGAGAACGATTTGCGCCCGACTCCAACCGGCGCGGTCATCGTTCGGTTTCTGAAAGGACAGCTTCCGATGCTCGCGCAGACCGGTCTCTCTTTCGTCGATGTGGGCGACGTGGCACGCGGCCATTTGCTCGCGCTCGCTCACGGAAAAACCGGCCAGGATTACTTGTTGGCTGGTCGCAATCTTTGGCTCCAGGAATTTCTCCAACTGCTCGCGCCGTATGCGAAACATCCCGTGCCGACAAGATATGCGCCGGTCTGGTTAAGCCGAATCGCAGCGTTCGGGAGCGAAAGCTGGCACCGGCTGATTCGCTCCGATGCCGATCCATTTATCACCATGGAAAGCGTGCGGATGTCGGAGCGTCCGTACTTTTTCTCGTCGGCTAAAGCAATGCGCGAACTCGGCTACACCCTCTCCCCGCTAGAGAACGCAGTGGAGCGCGCCGTCCGAGATTTCCGTCATCGCGGCGTGCTATGATCTGGCTGCTAGTTGGGCTTGTTCTCATTGGCTTCGCCTACGATTGGGTCACAACGCTTTGGCTCACAAATTGGCTGAGTGGAAACCACATTCTTGGTGGCGACCACGCGAGTCCGCCCAACCCGGAGCCAATCCCAACCGGAGAATTGGCTCTACGTGAAGCGCAGGCTGCTCACCTCGTGCAGCCGGCTGCCGGACCAGCGCCCCAGCAGAACAGGCGAGCCGCCTGTGCTCCCCAGATTCCAGCGATCACGTATTTCCGTCCGCTCAAAACCGGAGTCCCGCAGTTAGAGGTAAAACTCCGTGCGTTCTTCAGTGTTATAGACCACGACGATCAGGTGCTCATCGGCATCCACGAAGACGATTTAGCTTCGGCGAGTCAGGCCCAGGCTGCGCTTGCTGTGTTTTCCGAGCAGGATATCCAAATCGTTTTTTGCCGCCGCGATGTCGCCCGCAATCCCAAGATCAACAAGCTCCTCCAACTCGCTCCGCTTGCGCGACATGAGCATTGGATCGTCGCGGATAGCGAGCTTGAAAACCCTGCCGAGTTCCTGCCGGAATTCGTCAACGAATGGACCGCCGGGCAGTTTCCCGTGCTGAGCGCCCCGTATCGTTTTCGCCATCTAACTCTTGCCACAGCTCCCGTCCTGCACATGCTGCTCCCAGGACTTGCCGTCTTGCAACGCACCGGAAAAATCACAAACACGCTCGGTGCCGCTCTCGCTGTCACCCGCGCTCACATTGCACAACTGGGCGGCTGGGAATCGCTCTCCGATGAACTTGCGGAAGACTACCAACTCGGCCACCGCCTTGCCGCTCAAGGCGTCCCCGTCCGTTTCTCGCGCACTGTGGCTGCGCTAGATAACGACCCCGCCACAGTCCTCTCCACCTTCCACCAGCTGCACCGGATTAGCGCCACCTACCGCCGCTGCCAGCCGCTCGGATTCGCGGGTTCTCTCGTGCTCCACTCCATCTTCTGGAGCCTCCTCGCAGCGAGCCTGCATCCGATTGGCTGGGCTGCACTCGCCCTCGCATCCGTCTCCCGAGTCATCGTGTGCCAACGCCGCGCGCAGCTTCTCGGCTGGTCCATTCCGTTTCCAAAAATCCTGTTCCTCATCCCCGTCTCCAGCCTTCTCGATACAGTCTTCTGGTGCCTCGCCTGGCTGCCCCTCCCGATCCACTGGGCGGGCCGACGCTGGTAATTTAACTGTGCGCGCCAGGCGTGCACAGCTAGGGTAGCCGAATGCTCCTGACGTTCTCCACGACGCATTCGCCTGCGAAAGATCTTGGTTTTCTGCTCCGCAAACACCCGGCGCGGGTGCAGTCGTTCAACCTCTCGTTTGGCAAAGCACACGTCTTCTATCCCGAAGCCACCGTGGAAAAATGCACAGTGGCTCTCCTCGTCGAAGTGGATCCCGTAGGGCTGGTCCGCAACCGCCGCGGGCCCTCCGGCGAAGGCGGCGCTCTTGATCAATACGTGAATGATCGTCCTTACGCCGCCTCGTCTTTTCTGAGCGTAGCCATCGCTGAAGTCTTCGGCACCGCTCTCGCCGGCAAGAGTAACGAACGGCCCGAACTTGCCGAGCAGGTGATGCCTTTTGAAGTCACTTTGTTCGCGTTGCCTTGTCGCGGCGGCGCGGAGTTTCTGAGGAAATTGTTCGAGCCTCTCGGCTACGAAGTCACAGCCGAACGTGCCACGCTGGACGCCGAATTTTCCGACTGGGGCGACAGTGTTTATCATGACGTGAAACTCCGCGGACACGTTACGGCGCGACAACTTCTCGCGCATCTCTATGTGCTCGTGCCGGTCCTCGATAACGAGAAGCACTACTGGGTCGGCGACGACGAAGTCGAAAAGCTCTTGCGCCACGGAACAGGCTGGCTGCCAACGCATCCCGAACGCGAAACGATCGCACGCCGCTACTTGAAGCACCGCCGCAGCTTGTTCGATCGCGCGCTGGAGCAGCTCATCGAAGGAGATCAGCCAGACGCCACTGCTGAGCAGGAAGCTGCAGAGGAGGCTCTCATCGAGCGCGCCATCAGCCTCAACGAACAACGTCTCGGAACCGTCCTAGCCACAGTGAAAGGAACCGGCGCGGCACGCGTCCTCGACCTCGGTTGCGGAGAGGGACGACTGCTCCGCGCGCTCCTGCAGGAAAAGCAATTCACCGAGATTGTAGGGCTGGATGTTTCCCATCGCTCCCTTGAGATCGTCCGCGACAAACTGCATTACGATCGCCTGCCGCCGATGAAGCAAAAGCGGCTGCAGCTTCTGCACGGCTCCCTCATCTACCGCGATCAACGTCTGGCTGGATACGATGCCGCCGCGGTTGTGGAAGTCATCGAGCATCTCGATCCTTCCCGTCTCGCCGCGTTCGAGCGCGTCCTTTTTGAGTTCGCCCGCCCGACGCACATCATCATCACCACACCTAACAGCGAATACAATGTGCGCTGGGAAACATTACCGGCTGGCGAGTTTCGCCATCGCGATCACCGCTTCGAATGGAGCCGATCGGAGTTCCAGGATTGGGCGAGTCGCAACGCCTCACGCTTCGGTTACAGCGTGCGCTTTCTTCCGGTCGGGCCAGACGATGCCGAGGTTGGTTCCCCCACCCAGATGGCTGTGTTTGCATTATGAAAACGATCACCATTCCTGAGCTTTCGCTGGTGGTTTTGATCGGGGTTTCCGGCTCCGGCAAAAGCACCTTTGCGCGCACGCATTTCCTGCCGACCGAAGTGCTTTCCTCCGATGCCTGCCGGGGAATGGTGTCAGACGACGAGAACAACCAGGCGGCCACAAAGGACGCTTTCGACCTGCTGCACTTCATCGCACGCAAACGTCTCGCTGCAGGAAAGCTAACAGTTGTTGATGCCACCAACGTGCAGCCGGAATCGCGAAAAGCCTTTGTCGAAATTGCACGGGAATTTCACTGCCTGCCAGTCGCCATCGTGCTCGACCTTCCGGAGCGAATGGCACATGAGCGCAACCAAGCGCGGGAAGATCGTGCGTTCGGACCGCACGTGATTCGCCAGCAATCCCAGCAGTTGCACAAGGCGCTGCGCAAGCTACCGAAGGAAGGCTTCCGCCATGTGCACGTGCTGCATACCGCAGAGGAAATTGATTCGCTGGTGATCGAGCGGCAACCGCTCTGGAATAATCGCAAACAGGAGCACGGGCCGTTCGACATCATCGGTGACGTGCACGGCTGTTTCGATGAACTCGTTGCCTTGCTGCGGGAGCTCGGACACACGGTGGATGAAGATACATTCACCGTCGCCCCATCAGCGGATCGGAAGCTGGTTTTCGTCGGCGATCTGGTGGATCGCGGACCGAGAACGCCCGCCGTTCTCAAGCTCGTGATGAATGCCGTGGCGAGTGGCACGGCTCTTTGCGTGCCTGGAAATCACGACATGAAGCTGATGCGGAAATTGCGCGGCCGCGATGTGCAGCTCACGCACGGCCTCGCGGAATCAGTCGCGCAGTTAGCGGCAGAGCCGGAGGGATTTTCCGAACAAGTGGCGGAGTTCATCGACGATCTGGTGAGCCACTACGTCCTTGATGACGGACGCTTGGTCGTGGCCCACGCTGGACTCAAAGAGGAGATGCAAGGCCGCGGCTCGGGAGCGGTGCGGGAGTTCGCCATGTTTGGAGAAACGACCGGCGAGACGGACGAGTTCGGGTTGCCGGTGCGTTACAATTGGGCGGCGGATTATCGCGGCTCGGCAAGGGTGGTTTACGGCCACACACCGGTGCCGGAACCGGAGTGGCTCAACC
>DASVRZ010000080.1:0-1543 GCA_036388355.1 Chthoniobacterales bacterium
AGCGACGCCGCCATTCTCTGCCTAAAAACCGGCAACGCCACCCTCCTCCGCGGCGGTTCCGAAGCCATCAACTCCAATCTCGCCCTCGCCGCCGCTCTGCAAACGGGGCTGACTGTGAGTGGACTCCCACCCGATTCTATTTTGCTCGTGCCGAAAACCGACCGCGACGGCGTGCGCATCATGGCGCAGATGAATCAATTTCTCGACGTCATCATTCCCCGCGGCGGCAAAGGCCTCATCGAAGCAGTCGTCGGCCACGCGCGGATGCCCGTGATCAAACATTACGACGGCATCTGCCACGTGTATGTCGATGCCAACGTCAACTACATCATGGCGCGCGAAATCATCGTGAATGGAAAATGTCAGCGCCCCGGAGTGTGCAACGCCGTGGAAACAGTCCTCGTCAACCACGCCATCGCGGCCGATTTTTTGCCCATCATCGCCCGCGAACTGGCCCTCAACAGCGTGGAAGTTCGCGCCGACGAACCCGCTTACGCCCAACTCTCGGACCTGAAATACCCGTCTTTGCGCCTCGCCAGCGACCAGGATTTCCGCACCGAACACCTCGACCTCATCCTCAATCTCCGCATTGTTGACAGCGTCGATGCAGCCATCGAACACATCGAAACCTACGGCTCGCATCACAGCGACACCATCGTGACCAATAACGAAGCCAAGGCAGAGCAATTTCTCAATGAAGTTGATTCCGCGACGGTCTTTTGGAACGCCAGCACGCGTTTCAACGACGGCGGTGAATTCGGCTTCGGCGCCGAAATCGGCATCAGCACCGACAAGCTCCACGCCCGCGGTCCCATGGGCTTGGAAGAACTCACCACCTACAAATACCAGATCCGCGGCACCGGACAGATCCGTCAATAAACCGCAGCCGACCTCGAAAGGCATCCGGATCTGAAATCCGGTCGAAGTGGTTAGGGCAAGCGGACAGCCCATCCTGAAGCTGGACCAGGAGCTCGCGGGAAAAAACGCCCCGGGAGCGCACGCGTCTCGCGTGCTCTTTCCGGCGTCCCGCCGGAGAGTCAGCCGAGCCGATCCAACCTTGTTCGATTAACCGCTACTTCCATGCGCCAGCTAACCATCCTCCCAGACTTCCCGAGCTGGCAAAAACAAGCACGCGCCGCGCTCAATTCTCATTGGAGTCCGAGCGAAATCATTTGGGCCGAATGGGGCAGCGGACAACCCGAACTCGAAATCTTCGAAGAGCCAGACGCCGCTCCGACAACCCCCTCCCCCTTTCGCGTCCCCAAAGCCTTCCTTTCTCTCGCACAAACCGTCGCCTGCCACCGCTCACCTCAACGTTGGGCGCTCCTCTACCGCGTCCTCTGGCGCATCACCCACGGCGAACCGCACCTTCTCAAGGTCCTCGTCGATCCCGACGTTCACGAACTCCTCGCCATGGAGAAAAGCATCCGGCACGACATCCACAAGATGCGTGCCTTCGTCCGTTTCCGCGAAATTCCCCTCGACCCCGAGCCGTGGTTCGTCGCCTGGTTTGAGCCTGCCCACCACATCGTCGAGCGAAACG
>DASVRZ010000081.1:0-25603 GCA_036388355.1 Chthoniobacterales bacterium
AACTTTCGTTCCCTACATTTTCTAAAAAGGCCGGGCTTTAACTCCCCGGCCTTTTTTATAGGGTGAATCCATGCCTTGCTCCCTGCGCCACGAAAACCGTCTGCGCGCTCTTGGCCACACGCGCATCGCAGGCATTGACGAAGCGGGGCGCGGACCTCTGGCAGGGCCCGTGGTGGTGGCGGCGGTGATTCTTCCCCTCAAGTTTCGGCATCGCGTTCTCAACGACTCCAAGCAGCTCAACGAGAAGCAACGCGAGGCGCTCTATGAAGAAATCAGCACCCGGTCGGACGTTGCATGGTCCGTGGTGAGCATCGATCCGCCCGAGATCGACCGCTTGAACATCCTGCGAGCCACTCACGAAGGGATGCGCCAGGCAGCCGCAAGGCTGGAGCCCGATCACGCGCTGATCGATGGATTGCCGGTAACGCCATTCCCCTACTCGCACACCGCATTGGTGGAAGGCGATTCGCTGAGCTTCAGCATTGCTGCGGCGAGCATCATCGCCAAAGTCACGCGCGACCGCATCATGCACGAATGGCACGAGCTCCATCCGGTTTATGAGTTTCGGCAAAACAAAGGCTACCCAACGCCGCGGCACCTAGCCATATTGCGCGAGCATGGGCCTTGTTCAATCCATCGTCGCTCGTTTGCGCCGGTCGCACAATGCTGGCTCGACTTCGGAACCAGCAGCTCATCTAGCACTCGGCAGCCTGGGTGAAGATCTTGCCGCCCGCCATCTCCAGCGCAACGGCTATAAGGTCCTCTATCGCAACTTCCGCGGGCCACGAGGAGGCGAAGTGGACATCATTTGCCGCGACAAAGCGAAGAAGAAACTCGTCTTCGTCGAAGTGAAGACGCGCGCCTCCGAGAAATATGGCCGGCCTATCCGCGCCGTGGATCATTCCAAGCAGGTCT
This sequence comes from Chthoniobacterales bacterium, assembly GCA_036388355.1. GTDB lineage: Bacteria > Verrucomicrobiota > Verrucomicrobiia > Chthoniobacterales > DASVRZ01 > DASVRZ01. The sequence continues at coordinate 916 of DASVRZ010000081.1, forward strand.
TTATCGCGCGCGGAGCACTCGCGTGGCTCCGGATGCTAGATGATCCGGAAGTCCCTTTCCGCTTCGACGTAGTGGAGGTCGTAATGGACGAGCCGAAGCCTATCATCACCATTGTTCAGGACGCCTTCGTTCTCCCAGCCCCTTATCGCTACTGAACAAGCTCTGCCCGTAGTTCTGTGGCGAAGCCGTTCTCATCCCAGTGGGTTTGCCTTTCTGCCTCGAATCGCCTCTGCACGCGGCTCAAGAGCGTTCGGGCCTCCTCGTTGCATTTCCCCTTGGTGCCTTGGTGTCTTGGTGGTTAATTCCTCCTCCGGATGCACATCCACATCGATCTAGCCCGCCAGCGCCTGACCCTTCTGGATGAGGACCAACCCGTCTTCGCCTGCGCCATCTCTTCCTCCTTCGTTGGACCGGGCACGGAACCGGGCAGCCTGCGCACACCCACCGGGAACTTCGCCATCGCGGAAAAGTATGGGCACGATGCGCCAATCGGCACCGTCTTCCGCAGCCGACAGCCCACCGGAGAGCTGGCGGATCCGCATTCTCCTGATGATCAAATCGTCACCCGCATCCTTTGGCTGGACGGCACTGGTCCTGAAAACGCTAACACGCACAGCCGCTACATCTATCTCCACGGCACCAACCACGAAGAGCACCTCGGCCTCCCCGCAAGCCATGGCTGCATCCGTATGGCAAACGCCGACATAGCCGATCTCTTCCCTCTGGTAGATACAGGCACAGCCGTTCTCATCTTTTAGTCGCGGAAGCGAGTCGCCTCAATCGCTCCAGCCGTCGCGACCGCGCGCGATTGCGCGGCCCTCGAACCCGTAGCTACTTCATCATTGCTTCTAATAGCACATAGCCCTGTCGTGAATGATCCACGGTGGCCGATTCAGCACCCGCCTTTTCTTATCCTTTTCCATGGCGCCCGTCGAATCCGCTCGTCTTGCCACACGGGCCCGACAGCCTCTGTTAGTAACGGCATGCTCCATGCTAGGAGCTTTGCAGATTCCTGACACCGAATTGTAGCAATACGTTTCTTGTCAGAAACAGCTTAACACCTGAAGTCTAGGAAAGCTTAAAGACGCATTTGGAGCCTTCCGGAAACGCCACCACGAACAGGCAAATGCACGTGACTACCACATCCTATGAAAACGTTATTCCTCGCTAATCTCTTCATTCTGGCCTTAGGCGCCGCTGCCACTGCAGACGTCGTCGCTCGATACGACTTCTCCGCATCGTCCGCTGCCTCCTCTGATCCTGACGCGAATTCCACCGCCTCAGCCATCACTGTCGGGGCAGGATTTAGCTCACTTACATTTAGCACCACATGGGGAAATCCCGCTCCGTCACTTTCGATTGTTTCGTCAGAAACAGACTCGCCTAATACTCAAGGTGGTGCAGTAACTGCCAATGACTACATTACCTTCACAATTACCCCGAACGTCGGGACACTAAGTTTTTCGAGTTTGACAGTAGATTTAGCTAATTTCACCACTGACGGCACCTTCCCAACCGAGAATTTTTTTCTGAGATCCAGTCGTAATAGCTTCGCCAGTAACATTGGAGGGGCTGTTCAGGTTGCAGCCAGTTCTAATGGTGCATTTACCAACGCAGTTTTTGAACTGAGTGGCGTTGCATTCCAGAATATAGCGGTTCCAGTCGAATTTCGTCTTTATGTCTTCGACAACACAACTAACGCTGCACGTGGTGCTCTAATCGATAACATCACTGTTAATACGGTTCCTGAACCTTCGACTTACGCGATGCTTTTTGGCGGCGCTGGCTTGGTGTTCGTGGTCATGCGCCGGAAGCGGCTTGCAAGAGCGTAATCTTTTTCTAATCAGAAGGTGGCACTTCTTTTGCCTCCTTTTTCGTTTCTGCAGGCTCTCCCAGAAACGTATCAATCACGGATCCTGATCCCGATCTTCGCTTTCTGGATCATGCACCAGATCCGAAGCTTTAGCATCTGAATCCTCAACGATTGACGTGTGGTCATTCCCACCCAAACCCCAGTGCAACGGAGGCAAGGCAAGCGTGAGTTTCTGAGGAGGTTCGGCGGATGCGGGGTCTAGCTTTACTGGTGGTAGTGGAGCAGCGGCGCGGCGGGCTCGTTTCTCCAGTTGCTCGACGAGCATGCGGCGGACGAGGAAACGGTTGATGCCCTGGCTGCGTTCCCGCTGGCAGCGAACCCGGATGCCACTGGAGGGATGGAAAAGCATGACGCCAATCAGTCCTGCTTTGCCTCCGCTCTTGACCGTTTTGAAGTAGCTCTCGCCTAGGTCATCCTCACGGATTCCGAGGAGTTCCATGCGGCGGTGGAGGTCGATGTTTTTGGCTTCGGAAACAGGGAACTTTAAAACTTTGCTCATGCGCTGCGAGAGGAACTCCTCCTATAGAATCAACGCCCGCACTTTTGCTGCTGTTCGCATTTAAATTCCATCTCACTTAAGCCTCGTGGCTGTAAGTTTGATCACCAACCCACTGCGAGTCAGGCAGACCGGATCCCGGCCTTGCTCCAGCGTTGAATGGGCAGCTCACTCTTCCGCCCACTAGCGCGCTCGGAGGAAGATCAACATGCACCTCCCGTTCCTGAACACCAGGGGCTTGAACACATTCTGGCCCAAGATCCGCCGGGGAACTGCTTTCTACTTCTCTTCTTCGAGCTTGGCTTTAACCAATGCCTCGATCTCTTCGTAGAGAGCGGCGTCGTTCTTGAGGATCTCTTTTGCGGCGTCACGGCCTTGGGCGAGTTGGTTACCTTTGTAACTCATCCAACTGCCGCGTTTTTCGACGATTCCCTTCTCCAATGCTAGATCGAGGAGCGCGCCGGTGGAGGAAATGCCCTCGTTATACATGATGTCGAACTCGGCCTCGGTGAACGGCGGCGCAACTTTGTTTTTGACGATTTTGACCTTGGTGCGGTTACCTGTGACGGTGCCGTCGCTGCTCTTGATCGCGCCGATGCGGCGGATATCCACCCGCACGCTGGCGTAAAACTTGAGAGCCTTGCCGCCAGGTGTGGTCTCCGGGTTGCCGAACATCACGCCGATTTTTTCGCGGATCTGGTTTGTGAAAATAACGACAGTGTTCGCTTTGGAAATGAGCGCGGTGAGTTTGCGAAGCGCCGCGGACATTAGACGGGCTTGCGCGCCGACGGTGGAATCGCCGATTTCGCCTTCGAGCTCCTGCTTGGTGACGAGTGCAGCGACGGAATCGAGGACAATAACGTCGAGAGCGTTGGAGCGGACGAGCGTCTCGCAGATGCGGAGCGCTTCTTCACCGGAACTCGGCTGGGAGACCAAGAGTTCGTCGAGATTCACCCCGAGGCGGCGGGCATATTGCGCGTCGAGAGCGTGTTCGACGTCAATGAAACCAGCCAGGCCGCCGCGTTTCTGAGCCTGAGCGATGACCGTGAGAGTGAGTGTCGTTTTGCCCGAAGATTCGGGTCCGTAAACTTCCACGATGCGCCCTTTGGGGAAACCGCCGGTCCCGAGTGCGCGGTCGATGAGGATGTTGCCCGTGGGGATGACTTCGATGTCCGTGATCGTTTTGTCACCGAGACGAATGATGGCTCCTTCGCCGTAGTCTTTCGCGATCTGCTGGATGGCAAGATCGAGATTTTTGTTGCGGGCTACGGTTGCTTTGTCGGTCGGAGATTCGTCGGATTTGGCCATGGGAACGATGTGTTTGGTAAGCGTCGAACCTATCAGCCCCGATGCCTTTCGGCCAAAGGTATTTGCCTGGGCGGGAAGAGAAATCTCGCGGTTTATGGCGGTCCATGCAGAATGCATCCATGTCTTTGACTCGCATTTTTCTCGTTCGTCACGGAGCCACCATTCTTTCGGCTGAAGATAGATTCGCCGGAGCCACCGACGTGCCGCTGTCGGAGGAAGGCCGCACCCAAGCCACCAGCCTCAGCCGCCGTCTCGCCGATGACAATATCAAAGCGATTTACGCCTCTCCGCTGGGCCGAACGATGGAGACTGCATCGATCATAGCCGAGCCGCACAACCTGAAGGTGAAGGCTCGCGAAGCGCTCAAGGAAATTTCCCACGGCCGTTGGGAACAGCATACCCGCAAAGAGGTGGCGGAGAAGTTTGCCGATGAATTGGAAAATTGGGACCGCGATCCGTTTACCTTCGCCCCCGTGGGCGGCGAAAGTGGCTTGCAAGTGACCGCGCGCGCCCTCCCGGAGCTGATGGATATCGTGCGCTCACATACGGATGAAAATGTTTTGATCGTGTCGCACAAGGCGACCATCCGCCTGTTGCTAAGCTCCTTGTTGGGGTTCGATCCGCGCCGTTATCGGGATAACCTGGATCAAAGTCCCGCAGCACTGAACGTGATCGACTTCAAAGATCCGACTCGTGCGCGCTTGATGTTGTTTAACGACACCTCGCATTACGACGGCGCCGGTCTATCCGTGCCAACGAAGCCCGGCGCCCGCCTGTCCGGCTGGTGGAACGGCTAAGGCGCTCGAAGCAGCAGGAACTAACCTGGAATCGCCGCCCGTGAGACGGAGCGAGCGCGGTTCGATCTAACCTATACATTTTTATGAAGTTCACTGATGGCAACTGGATGATGCAACCTGGCGTGCGAGCGTTTTACCCGCAGCAAGCCTACGACATTGAAGTGCTGGAAAGCGCCTTGGAGATTCTGGCGACGCGGAAGATCCGTCAACGCGGCGATACTCTGGGAGGGCCAACGCTGGATGTGCGGTTTTCATCGCCCCTTCCTGACGTCATTCGCGTGGAGATTGCGCATTTCCGCGGCGCTCACCAAAGCGGCCCGGCCTTTCCGCTCTTGGACGAAAAGCCAGAGGTTAACGTCGCGCAAAATGACGATTCTGCCTCGCTCACGAGCGGGAAGCTCACCGCGCGCGTCCTGAAGGACGGATGGAAGATCGATTTTCTCGCCGAGGATAAAGTGCTGACGAGCAGCGACACGCGCGCTTTAGCCCTGATGCAGACAGCGGGCGACGAGGTTTATCTACAAGAGCAGCTTTCGTTGACCGTCGGTGAAAACGTTTACGGGCTCGGCGAGCGGTTCACCTCGTTCGTCAAAAACGGGCAGAGCCTCGAGATCTGGAATCGCGACGGTGGCACCAGCAGCCATCTGGCATACAAAAACGTGCCGTTCTACCTCACGAACCGGGGTTACGGCGTGTTTGTCAATCATGCGGGAAAAGTGGGGTTTGAAGTCGCTTCCGAACGGGTTTCGCGCGTCGGATTCTCCGTCCCCGGTGAGAGTCTCGAATATCTCCTCATTTACGGGCCCACTCCCAAGGAAATTCTGCGCAAATACACGGCCCTCACGGGGCGCCCAGCGTTGCCACCGGCGTGGACGTTTGGGCTGTGGCTCACGACCTCCTTCACCACGAGCTACGACGAAGAAACCGTCACCAGCTTCATCGAAGGGATGGAGGAACGTGGTTTGCCGCTGTCGGTGATTCATTTCGACAGCTTTTGGATGCGGGAATTTCGTTGGTGTGATTTCGAGTGGGACAGCCGGGTGTTTCCCGACCCGCGCGCCATGCTCGAGCGATTGCACACACGCGGCTTGAAAATATGCGTATGGATCAATCCGTATATCGCCCAAAAATCGCCGCTTTTTGCAGAAGGAAAGGCGGGCGGATTTTTGCTCAAGAAAACCAACGGCGAAGTCTGGCAAACGGATGCCTGGCAGCCGGGAATGGCGATCGTGGATTTCTCGAATCCTGCTGCATGCCAGTGGTTTGGCGACCACATGCGGCGGTTGGTGGATATGGGAGTGGATTCTTTCAAGACGGACTTCGGCGAGCAGATCCCCACGGAGGACGTGGCGTGGTTTGACGGCTCCGATCCCGAGAAGATGCACAATCTCTACACCCAGCTCTACAACCAGACGGTGTTTGAGGCCTTGGAAGAAAAACTGGGCGTCGGCGAGGCAGCCGTTTTTGCGCGGAGCGCGACGGCGGGCGGTCAGAAATTCCCGGTTCACTGGGGTGGCGATTGCGACTCCAACTTCGAGAGTATGGCCGAATCTCTGCGTGGCGGTTTGTCGCTGTGTCTGTCGGGCTTTGGGTTTTGGAGTCACGACATCGGCGGTTTCGAAGGCACCCCTCCCGCCGAGGTTTACAAGCGCTGGCTCGCGTTTGGCCTCCTCAGTTCGCATTCCCGCCTGCACGGCAGCACCTCTTATCGTGTGCCGTGGCTTTTCGATGAAGAATCTGTCGAAGTCTGCCGCCATTTCACTAAGCTGAAATGTGCTCTGATGCCCTATCTGTTTGCCTGTGCCGTGGAAGCGCGCGCTTCGGGCATTCCGATGATGCGCGCCATGCTTCTGGAATTTCCTGAGGACCGCACGTGCGCGACGTTGGATCGCCAGTATCTGCTGGGGGAAAGTCTGCTCATCGCGCCGATTTTCTCCAAAGATCCTGAGGTTGAGTTTTACGTGCCGCCGGGTCGGTGGACGCATTTCTGGAGCGGTGAAACGATCGAAGGGCCTGTTTGGAGACGCGAAACCCACGGTTTCCTTTCGCTCCCCCTATTGGTGCGCCCGAACACGATTTTGGCGATGGGGAGTGTGGACTCGCGGCCCGATTACGATTTTGCGGATGGCGTGACGTTTCGGATTTACCAGCTCGACGACGGCGCCGAGATTTCGGCACCCGTCTACGGCATGCGCGGCGAGGCTGCGGGCCGTCTCAGTGCCCGGCGCACGGGGCCCGAGATCTCAATCGAAATGGCCGGAACGCTTTCCAATTGGCGCGTTCTCCTTGTGGGCGTGGCGGCACAAAGCGCGCAAGGCGGGTGCATCGAAAATAGCGACCTTGGAGCCCTTCTGAAACCAGAAGATGGCACACGCAATTTGGCGGTAAGTCTCGAGCCAGGAAGTTAAGACGAATCTCCTACTCATCGGAGACTAGTCGCCGCGCGTGTTCCGCAGAGGCGCGTAAAGAATTCCGTCTTCTGCCATTAGCCAGTGCTTTAGCGCCGGGGAAAGAAGAGTCCCGTAGGGCCAGGAGACCTTTCTGCCAGTCCCTACGGCATTGGAGGCACTCTACACTGTCTCAGCCGAACCTATACTCTTAGGTGCACCGCTGCGCGCATGGGCGCAGCGGGAAGGAATGAGATCGCTGACGGAGCTTGCCTTGGCAGCGAGGAAGTTCGCCGATCGGCTCTCCCTCTGCCGGTGAGGGCCTCTCGATTAAGCGACGCTGCGTCCGACGGCTTCGGCGACTTTGCGGATTTGCTGAACCAGTTCGGCGAATTCGTGGCCGAGCAATGCCTGTTCGCCGTCGCTCTTCGCAAGTTCGGGTGCGTTATGCACTTCCAGCATGAGGCCGTCTGCTCCCGCAGCCACGGCTGCCAAGGCCATTGCCGGTACGAATTCCCGCACCCCCACCCCGTGGGTTGGATCGACCACGACGGGCAGGTGGGTTTCGGCTTTCAACACGGGGATTGCGTTCAGATCGAGCGTGTTGCGAGTCATGGTCTCGAAAGTGCGGATGCCGCGCTCACAGAGGATGACGTTGAAGTTTCCTTCGCTGAGGATGTATTCGGCGCTCATCAGGAGATCCTTAATGGTGGCGCTCATTCCGCGCTTGAGCATCACAGGCAGTTTGCTGCGCCCGACTTCCTTGAGCAGCGAAAAATTTTGCATGTTGCGAGCGCCAACTTGCAAGCAGTCGGCATATTGCTCCACCGCTTCGAGATCCTTGGTATCCATGATCTCAGTGATGATCGGCAGGCCTGAGGATTTGCGTGCTTCCGCGAGCAACTTGAGACCTTCCACTCCAAGACCTTGGAAGCTATAGGGCGAGGTGCGCGGCTTGAAAGCACCGCCGCGGAGCACGGTCGCTCCACCGTCTTTCACAATCTGCGCGATTTCCGTGATCTGGCTTTTGCTCTCCACGGAACAAGGGCCCGACATAATGACGATGTCCGGTCCGCCAATGGTGACGTTGCCGATGCGAATTTTCGATGGGGTGCCGCGGAATTCCCGTGCCACCAGCTTGTAAGCTTTGAGCACCGGGGTGACGGATTCTACGCCGGGAATGGCAGCGATTGGCTTTTCCCGGATCAGATCTTCCGCGCCGATGACACCGATGACGACGCGCTGTTCGCCGTGGCTAACTTCAGTTTTCAGGCCCCACTCGTGGATGCGCTCGACGATATGTTCGATTTCGGCAGCGGTTGCGCCTGGTTTGGTAACGATGATCATTGGAATGGAAAAATCAGGTGTTGAGTCCCAGCAGTTCGAGCTGCCATGGAAGGAGAGTCTGCGCCGCGGATTCTGGAGAGCGTGCAATCGTTTCGAGAGCCACGCGAGAGCCAAGCAAGGATGGATCGAGTTGAAGCTCGGCAGCCTTCTTGTCGCGGACTTCTTTGATGCGGTCGAATTCTTTCTCTTGAGCCTCTGTCCAACGGTGGCGCGGCGCGGCAATTCGCTGCGGCCACTCAGACTCCGGGAGGTCGAGTGCCGTGCGGACGGCTTCATCAAACCGCTGACCGCGGCTGCCGCGCAGTTCGGAAAGATAGATGGTTTTCCCCGCGTCGATGGCCGCTGCGGTCTCGATCATCTTGCTGTTTTGTAAAATGTGGAAGGTCGGGCGGTCGCGTGTTTCCGCTTCCTTGTCGCGCCAATGCCACAGAGCGCGCAGAACTGCGGCGGCTCGTCCCTTCAGCGCTCCACTGCCCGTAATACGCCATTGCTCATCCGGATTGCGGTCGCGATCGACGGATGCCTGCTGCCAGGCTTGTCGGCAGCTTTGCCGGAACCACTCTTCGCGCCCGAGTTCCTGAAGCTTCGCCAGGAGCAAGTCTCTCAACGGCAAAAGGTAACGCGTGTCGTTACGAGCGTAATCCAGCATGATCGGCGGAAGCGGGCGCTGCGCCCAATTAGCTTTTTGTGAGCCTTTCGCGAGTTCTATGCCGAGGAAATTTTTCACCAAGGCACCGTAGCCGACGTCGGTTTCGCCGATCAGCTTGGAGGCAATGAGCGTGTCGAACACACCTGCGACCGTGATGTTCGCCCTGCGGAGCATGCGCAGATCGAAATCGGCCCCTTGGACAATCATTTCCTTGTCGCGCAAAGCTGCGGCCAACGGCTCCATGCGGATCGGAGCCAAGGGATCAATGATCTCATCGTAGCCCGGGATACTGATCTGGATGAGGCAAAGTTTCTCGCGGTAGCAATGCAAACTGTCTGCCTCTGTGTCGATGGCGACGAGGTCTGCTTTGGCGAGTTCAGTGGCGAACTCCGCCAGGACGGAGTCGGTTTCGATAACGATCGGCAAAGTCGGCAGATCGTGCGTAGTCGGTTCCAATTTGCTCACCGGAAGCTCCGTAATAGTAGTTCCGCATTGGTTTTCGTCGCCTTGACGTTTGCCAAAAGCACTTCCATGGATTCAACAGGAGGCATGGAAGCCAGTTGCTTGCGGATGGTTCCGATGCGGAGGAATTCCTCGGGATGATAAAGTAGTTCGTCCCGGCGGGTGCCGGATTTCAGCACGTGGATGGCTGGGTAAACGCGTTTTTCGACCAGCGCCCTGTCCAAGTGAAGTTCCATATTTCCTGTGCCTTTAAATTCTTCGAAGATGGCGTCGTCCATCCGGCTGCCGGTTTCCACCAAAGCGGTGGCGACAATTGTGAGACTGCCGCCCTCTTCGACATTCCGCGCCGCTCCAAAGAACCGTCGCGGCTTCATGAGCGCGGCAGCGTCGATGCCGCCCGACATGGTGCGACCTTTGCCAGGTTGCAAGTTGTTATAGCCTCGAGCGAGACGGGTGATGCTGTCGAGCATGATGACGACATGTTGGCCTAGCTCGACGAGTCGCTTGGCGCGTTCGATGACCAGATCCGCAACTTGCGTGTGCCGTTGCGCGTTTTCGTCGAAAGTGGAGCTGTAGATCTCTGCGTCCACGGTCTGTTGGAAGTCCGTGACTTCTTCAGGACGTTCGTCGATCAACAGCAGAATCAGCGTGATCTCTGGCGCGGTCACTCGGATCGACTTCGCGATCTCTTTGAGCATGATGGTCTTGCCTGCCCGAGGAGGAGCCACAATCAACGCGCGTTGACCTCGGCCCAAGGGGGAGATCAGATCAATGACACGTGAGGTAATCGAGTTGGTGGTCTCGTTCTCGAGGATGATTCGTTTGTCTGGAAAGAGCGGAGTGAGGTTGTCGAAGAACTTCGTCTCCTTCCACTCTTCCACTGGCAGCCCCTCGATTGCTTCGATTGTTTCGAGAGCCACGTACTTTTCCTTATCCCGCGCTGGGCGGATCCATCCGGAAACCTTGTGCCCCGCGCGAAGACTGTGTCGGCGAATCAACTGGGTCGAAACGTAAATATCCTCAGGGCAGGGTTGGAAACTATATCTGGCCCAACGAAGCAGGCCATAAGCGTCATTGCTAACATCGAGCATCCCTTCAACACGAATCCGAACTCCCTGATGCAGCAGATGGCGGACGATATCGAGGGTGATATGATGCCTGGAACGCTCCTGGGCAAAACGGATCCGCGCGGCGCGGCCAAGCTCGACCAGCTGGTGGAACGTTGCCGCATGGAGGTCGTTCATCGTGATCTCAGCACCGATGACTCGGTCTCCGATCTTCAGAACCGGATGAACCGGTTCTTCAGGGACAGCTTGAGTCGCTGGAAAATGCTCTTCTGGAGACAATTGGGATTCCGGCCCCCGCGTGGGTTCCGGAGTGTTTTCTTCAAGCATATCGCATTAACAGAGCAGAGGCCGCGAGTTGAACCTGGCGGGTGAGCAGCTTTTCGGTGTGGTGATTTGAAATCAAGATATCTGCGCGCCGCCTTTTTTCTTCGGTGGGCATTTGGGCCTCGATCACTCGACGCGCCGTTTCCAAGGACCAACCCCGCTTGGACGAGAGACGCTCCAGTTGAACCTGGGCGTCCGCTTCGACCACAATGATGCAGTCAAAGAAGAGATCACTGTCTGTCTCGTATAGAAGAGGGATTTCCGCAAGAAAATAGTTTCCTTTGGATCGGCTCGTCCCCGCCATTTCGATCCAAATCTCTCGGATCTTAGGATGAAGAATAGCTTCTAAACGTAAACGTTCTGTAGCATCCGCAAAGACGACTTGCCTGAGCAAGGCTCGGTCAATGACGCCACTATCGTTCAGCACTCTATTGCCAAACCGACCTACAACCGCGGACTGGACATAAAGATCATTTTCTAACAGGGCGTGGGCACAGCAATCCGCCGAAAAGGTTTCAACCTCTCCGGCGGATCGTGATTGTATCTGTTCCTTTAGGACTCGAATCGCAGTGCTTTTGCCAGAGGCAATACCGCCTGTGATCCCCAGAACGGGCATCGTGATGCCTAGCTACTTCGCGAAGTTCGGCAGCGCCTCCGTCGGCGGGTTCAGCTCCACTAGCGGCAGTTGTTCAACAGTCTCTTCTTCAAGTTCGGTGCTCAGAATCGCCTGGCCAGCAGGATTCATCAAACGAGCCGTAACAAAGATAACCAAGTTCCGCTTGATGTGCTGATCCACATTCGAGCGGAAGAGTCGGCCCACGATTGGAATGTCTCCAAGAAGCGGCGTTTTATCTTCTACTTTCTGCACATCTTCACGCATCAAACCCCCGATCACGACAGTTTGCCCGTCCCAAATACTGACCTGAGTCTGCACCTTGCGAGTGCTGAAGATGGGTTGATTGATTACGTTCGGAGTTAATACGTTGATCGTAGAGACACCGAGCGCGTTTGTGGACGTTGTCTGGATGGGGCTACCGTAGTTAATGAATCCCTCAAACTCCGTCACCGACGGTGCCAAAGTCAGGTCGATCGTCTGGCCGTCTGGTCCGACTTGAGGCTCCACCTCCAGAGTGACACCCGTATTGCGAGTCTCGAACGTAGTGGGTGTCGTAGGGGTTACAGGGAAAGCGCCACCACCTGAACCGCCGCCGATTCCCGTAATGCTGCTTGAAACGCCTACGGACTGAGGAATCTGTGGCGGATCGAATTCTGTCGGATAACGGAATTCGCGAATGATCTCGATTACAGCACGCAAACCACTCTTCGTAGTGACACGTGGTGATGAGAGAAGATCAACCCCTTTTTTTTGGTCCAAAGCGCGGATAACCAGCTGGAACTGTGGGTCAGTAAAAATTCCCGCCAAGGCAAAGCTCGCCGGTGCTCTCAATGTATCCCCGGTCAACCCGAAAAGAAGCGCATCGATCGCATTGGCACTGATCGCGGTGGTTCCACTCCGATTTCCGCCGGTTAGAGGCCCGCCATCTTGTGCCCCAATCCCCGCGGGAGATCCGTTTCTTGAGATCGGGAAGTCCCCGCTGTCAAAACTCGGCTGATTTCCTGTCGTTCCGCCCGAACCAACAAGCCCGCGTTTCGAGTTGAGGTCAAATCCACCTAGCAGCCAGTCGAAGCTTAGCTCTTTATTGTTGTTCTGAGTGATCTCGACAAATTTCGATTCGATTTCAACCTGCTTCGGCGCGTTCGACAAATCATCAGCGACCAAGGTGTCGATTAGGTCAAGAGCTTCTTGGGTATTCTTAACGATCAGGCGGCTGGTGCCTGTCTGGTAGGTTGCACTGGATCCTGGAGGAAATGGTACTCCGCTCGCCATTAGATACTCTTTTGCTCCTTGCCTGCTAGCAATGCGATTCCCTGCTCCATCGGCATCCCCGCCGCCAGCAGCCGCAGCATCACCAGTTGGTGCCGCAGCGCCACTGATAAAGCCCGGAGAGACCTGGTATTGCTTCGTTATCAGATCGTCGGTGAGCGCCGATAGCGGGACCACCGATACGGCAAATGGCTCAATCTTAAATTTCAAGTTTGCCAGACTGGTAATGTAGCGCAGAGCCTCGATCAGAGGCACGTTCGTAAGAGACAGCGTGATTGGAGTTGAGCCCGGCTCGGCAGTCGGCGCCGCAGGTGCCTCTTCCGGCGCAGCGGCCGCCTCCAAGCCTGGAATCACCGGTGCCGCAGGAGCGGCAGGAGCCGCGCTGGTGCCGCGAGAAGATGAATCTAATTTGAGCACGATGTTGACCCCGCGGCGTTCTGGATTTGGATCGTCGTCTATGTCTCGGCTTTTAGCCTTCAGATAATCAATGGCTTCTCGGATTGTTGCATCTCGAAACTCGATTCTTGGAATAACGATTTTGTTAAGCTTCTGGGTTATCGCTGCGGTTCCTCGCAGGTCGTCCGTTGGGTTCGTTATGATCGTATTCGCCCCCATGCCGTAACGGGTAACGGGTCGTTCCCAGCTTTTCTCTACTTCCCAGACCGCACGGCTGCGCGCTTCGGTTCGGGCCGCGCCGGCATATTCCGAACGAGCTTTGTTTACCCTCTCCTCGCCGCGGCGCGCAGCGACGTTGTATGGGTCAATGTTAAGCACTTGCTCGTAGCGCTTGAAGGACATGTCGTAGCGACCGCTGTCATAGAAACCTTCGGCTTCCGCGAGTAACTTCTTCACTTGTTCGACGCTGGCAGCGAACTTCGGACCGACTGTCTTGTTATAATAGTCCGGCTCGGCCAAATTTCTGAGCATCGCTTGGGCGGTGCCGTTCTCCGGATCGTATTCCACCAAGCGCGCGATGATTGCTTGAGCGTCCGCGAAACGGCCTTCGTTGATACGCTGCTCAGCGAGTTTGATGCTGGCCTTACTGAACTTCGACATCGCTTTGGAGCGTTGCGCGCCGCTTGCTACCGCATCGGGCAGCATATCTACCGCGAGCTTATACTGCGCGGTCGCTTGCTCGTAGTCATCGTTGTCCATCGCCTCGTCCCCTGCGCGAAGGGCTACGTCTGCCTGGGTTAGCCGATCTTGGCGGCGAACGATTTCGCGTTCAGTGACGCTGACGACTTGGCCTCCATCATAGCTATTGCCTGCATGGACGGGCAGCGGCAATGAACTGATCGCGGCTGCACAGGCAGCAACGAGGAGGGCGGGAACAGTATGTTGATGGATCATAGACTTGGTTAAGGGAGAATCAGTTAGGTAAGGCTGGAGGTAATACGGAAATGGACGCTACAGTTTCGGAATGGTTATCTTGGCACCCGTTGCAGCGTTAGTGATTACTGCTTCGTTGTTATTGATGTCAATGAGTTTGTAAGTGGATTTGTCGTCTGGCTTCAATTGAAACTGGCCATCGCGTTTCACGCGGAACTCAGTGCCGTCGTAGAGATACTTGAAAAGTGCGTAGGTATCGGGAGAGTTTGCAATCAGGCCCAGCACGAGGATGATTTCTTCTTTGGTCTCAACGTTGCGAATAGTGGCTTCTGAAATGTCTTTCTCGGTGCCGAGTGAGTCCACTCCCTTCTTATCCTCTAGCTTGATGATTTCAAACTTGGTGCCTGCGATCTTGTCTCCTACTTTTAGGAATTGGGAAGGTTGTTTGAGATCAACTGTGTTGATCTGCATGATCTCTCCGTCGCGAACTTTGAAAATGAGGCGGAATGGAATCTGAATGTACTTAGCAAGCCGCAGCTTATCTGTGAATGGGGGATGGGAGGCAGGGTCGTTCGGGTTCGTGCTGTTCTGACCGTTTGCCCACTCTTCGCGATTGTTGAACCGATCGTTGTCAGGATCCTGAGTAGGAGCGTCTGGAGCGAAAAGATCGATCTTGTTTTCCGTAAACCATTGGTTGGGAATCGGCGGGTGATATTGGCCACCGGTTGGATCAAACTTCTCGAAGGTGCCATCTTTCCGAAGGACGTACTGGGTTCCCGTAAAGATCGTCTTCTCCTGAACCTTCCACTTGGCCGGAGCCGTCAATGCCGCCTGCGCATTCGTAATCACGTCAACGGGCAGTGCTTTGATATTCGTGTTTTTAGTAACAGGAGCAAAATACGCGGCAAATGTCTCGGGAAAGTTCCGCGTTTTCAGGACGAGGAAAACTGCCGAGGCGAGAAGCAACAGTGTCGCAGCGAGCAAAATGGCACGCTCATATTTGGTTTTTATCCAATCCATACGATCACTTTTTCGGTGTTGCTTTGGGGGTGAACTGCACTAAGTCGACTACGACGTTCGCGGTGATCTTTTCCTTACCAATGATGATCCTATCAACTGCAGGCTGAGCTGGTGCGGATGGATCCCCCGCAGGAGCGGCGACACCCTGAGGAGGGCCTTGGAGCTGTTCGTTTTCCACGCGCAGCGCACGAGTGATAGTGAACTGTGGCGAACTCGCGAGTTCATTTAGAATTGACTGGAGGTTTCCAGGAGTGCCTTGGAACACAACCTGGAATGGGTATTTCTGCAGAAGAGATGCCTGTTTAGACGGCGCTTCGGGATTGGCTTCACCGGGCAATAATGGTCGCAGAACAGGTTCGATTTTGGTGACTTTGAGATCTATGAGTCGATTGACCACCGTTTCGACAGCCGTGAGCTGCCAGCTAAGCAGACCCGTGATGTCGTTTCGGGGTAGCTCGCTTTCGTATTTCTCAAAACCGAGGTAAAATTTCGGAGGCAACTCAACGCCGCGCTGGCTCGCCTTCTCCACCGTTTTGGACACGGAGTCGCGGAGACGCACCTGAAACGCGGATGGTTCGATCTCTATAATCTCACCTTGGCCCTTGATAAGTTCCGCGTGCAGACTATCCGTGAGGCCGCGGTAGTTGGCGACCTGGTCCTTGATTTTCTGAAGGTTCTCAACATTGCGGTATGGAGCTAATCCCCTGAGCCGCGTGAGTTTTTCCATACTGGCGTCATATGCGGCGACCGCCTCACTCTTCCGGCCGCTTTCGGAGAAAGTTAGATAACCTAGAGCTAGCGCCGCGAGTGCAATCACGACGAGGAAACTGGAAAAGACTTTATTCTCGGTAAACCAGTTCATTTGAGGGGAATGGGCTGTTTCAAAGGCAGGCGTAACTCATATTCGTAACCATATGTTTCCTGGTTCGGCTGCTGGCGAACAGGGTTGATTTCTTTCACCTTGCTAAGATCCAGTACGAAGAAGGGTGACTGGGCTAGATTGGAGAGTAGCTGATCGACAACTTTTGGATCATCGAGATACAACCCTTTGACCGAAATCGCCGAAATCTGCGCTCCCACCGGCGCCGGAGGGGCCGCAGGGCCCTTGGCAGGTTTAGCAGGAGTGGGCGCAGGTTTGGGGTCGTTAACTTTCAGATCGGCGAAGGACAGGGGTTTCCCTTCCTGGAGTGGTTCCAAGACAGTGATCCAGATCTTCTCATTAGGAATTCGCTGGTTTAAGTCGTCAATCAACCGCACCCAGGACTCTCTTTGGGAGATCGCTTGCAGTAAGGGCGCGGCTTCAACAGTCGCCGCTTTAATCTGCTGATCCGCGTTTTTGAACTGCTGGTCTACGCTCTCCAGCTGCGACACTTCATCGTTCACTTTCCCGGTCATGACAGTAACCGCATCTGCAGTTTTGGAGAAGTAGAGCCACCATCCGGCCAGCGCCAAGAGAGCACAGAGACTTGCGACGACAATGAAAGGCTGCCGTCTCGCAAATTCCTTGCGGTACAAGACCTCAGGAGGGAGAAGGTTTAACTCAACGGGGCAGCCACTTAAGGAGCGCAGCGCCAGACCAACGAGCTCGCCGAGCAGGTGCGCCTCGCCAACGACTTTGTCGACGTTGACGTTCTGAGAGATCGTTACGTTCCGGAGGGGGTTGAAATACTCCACCGGCATCTGCATTTTCTCTTGGAAAAACTCGCGCATGTAAGGCAGCGCCACCGTTCCGCCGCAGAGGTAAACTCGGACGGGAGCATTACCCTGCTGCTGAGCGCGATAGAAACTAACCGACCGGGTAATCTCCGCGTGGAGCCGGGTCATTGTATTACGAATGATCTTCGAGACTCTCGCTACTTCCGGGTCGCCCGGTTCAGCATATGCGCCACCCAACCCCACGAAGCCATCCTTCTTCTTGCGCTTTTCCGCATCGATAACCGGCTCGTTGAAATCCTTTGCGATCGCACTTGTGATGGATCCGCCACCGATAGGAATGCTTCGGCTAAAAACCTTCTGTGGCTCGACAAAAACGAGGTTTGTGGTCCTCGCGCCGATGTCAACGATCAGGGAGCAACCCTTACTTTCCGAGTAGTTGTAGCGGAAGGCATTATACAGAGCCATTGGCGCCACATCGACAATACTGGTCCGCAAACCCGTGGAGGCAATAGCGTGATCGGTTTCCCCTAGTAGATCAGATTTGATTGCCACTAGGACGACACCGAGCTTGGAAGAATCGTTTCCAGCAACCAATTGGTAGTCCCAAACAACTTCGTTGATCGGGAACGGAACATTCTGCTGCGCTTCGAAGCCGATAATCTGGTCGATCTTGTCCTCATCAACGGTCGGCAACTTCACGAAGCGCGTGAAGACGGACTGCGCTGGAATGCAGGTATTCACCTCACCAGCGCGAATTTTCATCTGCGCCATCAGGTCTTTAACAGCCTCAGTAATGTGCGGACCCCGAGGCCCTTCACCCGCGCCATCGACTACGAGATCGCGCGTTTGATAGCTGTTTAGAATCAGCCCGCCATTATCGGCAGTGATGAACTCTGCCAGACCGACAGTTTGCGTGCCGAGATTAAGACTCAGCAGTCGATTAGAAGCCATTCCGAGTTAGCGAACGGTGGTTTTGATAGCTTCGTAACGGCTCCAGTAAAGGGGAGCGAACGGCGTTTCGTTCTTGTTGCGCAGGAAGCCCGGCTTCTGAGGAGAGGTCGTCCACCAGCCGCTTTTCTCTTCTTTCCAAGAGCCGTACCCAACCACGGCGCCTTGTTTGCTAATTTCAACACTGACGCGCTCGATAGCAGTGCCGTTAATCGTCTTGCCTTCCATAATGCGAGAGATGGAACGCGGAGAAATATACATGACCGAGAACAAACCTTTGCCTGCCGCAATGTCCACGTGAGTGACTTCACCGATGTAGACGTTTTTATTGATCTGGACGTAATACTTAAAGGTTAGCTCCTCAGTGAATTCGGGAGTCGCCTCGAATTCCGTCTCGATCTCCATCCACTTTTCGCGGGTGTCAGAACGGCGCTGGGTCCCCGCAAATTGGATTTCCGGAGTGCTGATGAACTCCACATTTACAGCCTTGACCACGAAATCAGTAGCGCGTCCCTGTGCCTGAATTCCTCCCACGAATAGAGCTTGGATGACGAGTAGAAGGATAAGGAATTTGTTCTTGGTAATAACTCTCATAAGAAAGCAGCAGGGGGAAAAATGTTGGGGGTTATTGCTAGCTGTTTTGCAGCCACGTTGTCAAACAGCATTCGCTCTTTATTTTGTAAACGTAGCAAGGTCCGGGTGACCACTAAAAAATTCAATTGTTTTCTTAATGCCGTCTTCGAACGACACCTTTGGCTCCCAGCCGAGAAGAGTCCTGGCACGGGTGATATCCGGCTGACGCACCTTGGGATCGTCAACAGGAAGCGGATGATAGCTGATCTCGGAGCTGGTTCCGGTGTATTCGATGATCTTTTCCGCGAACTGCTTAATCGTCATTTCGCCCGGGTTGCCGATGTTAACTGGCTCGTGGAAATCAGATTGGGAGAGACGGTAAATGCCGTCGATCAGATCAGAGACGTAGCAAAAACTGCGAGTCTGGCTGCCATCGCCGAAGATGCTCAGAGGAGTATCTGTGAGCGCCTGGCCGATAAAAGCTGGCACAACGCGCCCGTCGCGCAGCCGCATTCGGGGTCCATAGGTGTTGAAAATGCGCACGATCTTCGTATCCACGCCGTGGTAGCGATGGTAAGCCATCGTCATGGCCTCAGCGAAACGCTTCGCTTCATCATAGCAACCACGCGGCCCAATCGAATTGACATTGCCCCAGTAATCTTCCTTCTGCGGATGCACGAGCGGGTCGCCATAGCACTCCGAAGTGGAGGCGAGCAAAATGGTCGCCTTTTTCGCCCTGGCGAGGCCGAGAGCATTGTGAGTTCCAAGGGCTCCTACTTTGAGGGTGGGAATTGGATGCTCTAGATAATCAATCGGGCTCGCAGGTGAAGCGAAATGAAAAATGAGATCCACATCTTCGGCAAGGTAGATGTGTTGAGTAACGTCCTGACGGATGAACTTGTAGTCCGGATTGCCCGCGAGGTGAGCGATGTTCGCTTCATTACCAGTGAGAAAATTATCAATGCCGATGACCTTATGACCTTCGGCCAGCAGCCGGTCGGTGAGGTGGGAACCTAAAAATCCTGCACCACCGGTGACGACGACTGTTTCTTTCTTAGTAATTGCGGCCATAAGAGGAGATGAAGGTTTACGAGTGGATTTGCGGAATGGCGAGGATTTCTCGTGAAATGTTGCGGGGATTTCCATTCAACGAGCTCCCGCGCCCATAATGACGGCCGGAATGGTCTTCACAAGGATCTTTAAATCGAGCCACAGAGACCAGTTATCGATGTAGGCGAGGTCCAGTCGGACCCAGTCGTGAAAATTGGTGACTTCGTTTCGGCCGGCGATCTGCCACAGACACGTCAGCCCGGGTTTGACACTTAAACGACGGCGATGGGAGGTCGTTTCGAAGCGGGCCACCTCGTATAGAGGCAGTGGCCGAGGTCCCACCAGGCTCATATGTCCACGTAGGACGTTAAATAGCTGGGGCAACTCATCGATGCTGTATTTCCGCAAAAAACGTCCCAGCGGAGTGATGCGCGGATCGGCATCCATCTTAAAGACCGGACCAGTCATTTGATTCATGGCTTCCAGCTCGTGCTTGCGTTGCTCTGCGTCGGAATACATCGACCGGAATTTATACATCGGGAACGGCTCCCCGTGACGACCTCCCCGCATTTGCCGAAAAATCACCACGCCCGGAGAAGTGAGGCGCACAGCCAAAGCCACGAGCAGGAGGAGCGGAGAGAGCACGATGATCCCCAGGAACGCGCCAACCACGTCCACCATCGATTTAACAATCAGCGCCCAGGAAAGATCGGGCGTCGTACGGAACACGAGCATGGGCTGCTCGCCGAAATGATCGAATGTTGGGCGGGCAATGGAGGTGCGGATGAAGTTCGCGAGCAACCACGCTTCCACGCCCTCCGCCTCGCATGCCATGATGGCTTCTTCGATGCGGTTCATGTGCACATGACCTCCTGCAAAGAGGACTCGCCCGACGGAATGTCGGTGCAGACTTTCCACCAAATCGCTGATCGGCTGCTTCTCGATATCGATTTGCTCCACCACATCGATTCGGGCGGTTTGCTCAGGCCCAAAACGATCGAGCAATTGCTTCATGTCGTGCGGCACGCCGACAAGGAGGACCTTTTCTCGAAATTTACCTTCCTCCCGCCCGCCTCGGAGTTCTCTCACGATGAAAGCGCGTTTAACGAGAAGCAGAATGGTGGCGATCACTCCAAATCCCAGAAAGACCGCCCGGCTCGGCACTTCGAGGCGGAAAAAAATCACGCAGCCAGCGATAAGCACCGCAAGCCACAGACCAGCGCGCGTCACCTCGCTTAAAGCGTGGCCGAGGTTTTTCTGAAGAAGATTTCGGTAGTAGCCTTGCGTTTCAAGCAGCAACGGCCCGAAAGGCATGATGAGCACGACCAACCAGAGAAATTGCCGAAAGGGCGGCACTGGATAGATGTCGAAATACAGCGTGGCCCAATAGCGGAGGTAATGCGCCAGCCAAAGGGAGAGGACCAAAATGCCGGCATCACTCAGCTGGTTGAGCTGTAGATTGATTTCTTGTCGGCGGCCGGTCATGCTGGGGAGATACTAATACCGTAAAAGCAGAGAAGTTACACCATCATGCCAGACGTTCGTTCAAGCTTATTCCAGTCGGCACCCCCACGGGTGATCGCGACAATTGGCACTGAAGCGGGATGGCGGCTGGCGGAGAAGCTGGTTTCGGGAGATCCCCAATGTCCTGATTGGCTGGAGATTCGAGCGGATTTGCTTTTGGAAAACGACACGAAACTCCCCGGGATTCAGCAGCAGCTTCCCCTGCCCTTTTTGCTGACGGTGCGCCATCCGTCAGAAGGCGGGAAAGGTCCTGCCGATAGCGAATCACGAGCGGCAATTTACGAGGAATTCTGCACGGGCGCAGCCGCGGTCGACGTCGAGCTCGCGCACGCCGAGGACCTCTCGACCTGGCTAGCGACCGCAAAAGAGCACGGTATTGCCTGCGTTCTCTCCTCTCACGACTTCACGGGAACCCCCACGCTCGCTACCTTGAGGGAAATGGCCACCCAGGCTGCGTCCCTTGGCGCTGATCTTCTAAAAGTCGCGTGCACGACGAACTCTGTGGCTGAACTTTCCACGCTGCTGCAGTGGGTGGAAACCGAAGATCACCTTCCGGTCGCCGCGATGGGCATGGGGCGGTTTGGGAAGATTTCCCGCCCACTCCTGGCGCAGCTCGGTTCCCGGCTCAACTACGGCTACCTGGATGCGCCAGTCGTCCCCGGTCAGTGGCCTGCGAGCGAACTGCGGCGGGTGATCGATTCCTTGCCGGAATAGAAGTGCCCTAAGGCTTTTTCTGGGATGCGCCGCGTTCGAGCCCGAGGAGGAGATCCTGCTCGGCTCGCAACTGCGCGAGCTTATCCGTGTAAGCTTTTGCCTGCACATTAAACGCGGCGATCGCTTTGCTGTTGTTCTTCGGGAGAGCCTGACGTTTCGCGTTCAGAGCCGCAAATTCCCGCTCAAGGTCTTTGAAGGCACCGCGGTTTTTCGCCAGGCGTTGGGCCAGGGTTAAAACTGGGGGCAGAGTCGGCGCCATTGTTACTGTAGTGCTGACCGGTGCCGGGGTTGCAGTTGGAGCTGCTTCAGGAGCACTTTCTTCGCGAGATTTTTCCACTTTCTCCACTACCCCGCGAGACCGCTCTATAGCTTGAAAGTAAGGAGTCTTTCCATCGTCCGCCGCTTTCCCCGCGACAGCTTTCGCAAATGCCGGTGGAACACAAAAATAGGCGCCAATGATAAAAGGGATCGCAAACAGATTGATAAAGAAACCCCGTTTGGTTGCCGCCCAATGTTTGAATAGGCAGACAACGTAGACAACAGGGATGAGCAGCGACCCCACTGCCCACAGCCAGTGAATGCGCGCGGCGTCGATGAGGAAAACGAGCAACCCGACCACCAGGAACAGGAGGGCGATTCCCAAAAGAACGTAAAACATACTCGTTCTCTAGCAAAAACAATGCCCGGACTGCAGGCGTCAGCTTGCAGCTCTATGCAGCGTTCGCCAAAGCTTCGGCCTTTGCCAATTTCCGCACTGCTTCTGCATACCGCGCGTGATGCTCGATCAGCCCCAAGTGGCGTGCAGGAGTCAAAGTGATTTTGTCGGCTCCCAAAATTTCACGGTGCATCCGTTCGCTGGCCTCTGGCTTGCAGGTGTTGTCGCGATCCCCGGCCACAACCAGCGTTGGCAGTGCGATCGTCTTGAGAGTCGCTGTTGCGTCGTAGCGCATCATGCCGAGCATTCCCCTAGCGAGCACCCCTGGCGATGCTTTCGCCTGGAAATGAGCACCGAAATCGATCTGCTCCCAGGATTCCGTTCCTGCGAAGGAGGACAGCATGTTCATCACGTGGGAACTCCCGTTGAGATAGCTCATGATATTCATCAGGCGGATGAGCGGCGAGAGACCGATAGTCAGATACATCAAAGGCACCAAAATGGGCTTTTCGATCGCCGTGAAAAAGGCAGCGCCGGAAGTAGTCCGGACTGGATTCGTGTGCGTCGTGTGGGTGAGAACCAGACCAGAAACGCGGGATCCGAGATCCTGAGGAAAGAGACGGCAAAAGGTGAGAATAATCATTCCGCCAATGCTGTGGCCGATCAACACCGTCGGCTGCGAACCAGCTACCTCGAGAACCGCCCGAAGATCGTTTGCAAGCTTCTCCAAGCTAAAGTCGTTGTTATCCGGCCCCTTGGACCCGCCGAGGCCCGGCTCGTCCCAGACAATGAGGCGAAAATCTCCCGCCAACTCCCGGTGCGCGTGGAACCACTCATCGCTGTTCAATCCCCAACCGTGCGTCATGACGAGCGGCGGAGCCTCCAGCGGCCCGTAGCTTTTCACCAGCAACTCCGAACCATCCGGACGGCGGATGCGCTGCTCGTGGGCGGGCACTTGCGCCGCCTGTCGCGGATCGTCGCCGCTCTTCCGCATCAATTTCACAATCAGCTTCAGGATCGGGCGTCCGAGGCAGGCGATCAGCCCCAACACTACTGCGCCGGCAAGCAGCGCGGTGGGTGCGTTCCAGCCATAATCCGGAGCAAAAATGGATTGGCGAAGGGTTTCGTCCCACATCCAGGAGCGGGAATACCATTCGCGGCCCAGGTAAATGGCCCCTACGATGAAAGCGGCCGAGAGCAGCCCGAGGAGCCACATACAGAGGATAAAAGTCGGGATCATGCTCACAGAACGCGCCTCCGCAGATCGCCGAGTGTGGGCGGAACCCTGAGAGGTGCCTCAGGTGCAGTTGAAGTGAACAGAAGTGCAAACCATCCGCGCCGACTGCTCCGTGCGATGTTACCGTGTGGCGGTCGAATCCCCCGTCGCACCTTTTCCAAGAATGCGCGCTTATATTATCAATCTCGACTCCGCGACCGATCGCTGGGAGTCGGTGCAGAAATCCTTCTCGACGACCAGTTTCACCATTTGCCGGGTTTCCGGGGTGAACGGCCATGCGCTCCAACTGCCAATTGCCGCCTACTCCGAGGGACTCTATCGCTGGTTCCACGGGCGTCCGACCAGCTTGGGACACGTCGGTTGCTATCTGAGCCACGTGAAGGCCATGAAGGCTTTCCTGGAGAGCGACGATGAGCATGCACTGATCGCGGAAGATGACCTGACTTTGAACCAGGATTTCGAAGAGGTGCTGACCTCCGCGCGGGAGCATTCCAACCGCTGGAATGTGCTTCGGCTCTCCGGTTTGTCCGAGGGCAAACCGGCCGTTATCGCGCAGCTATCAGGAGAGTATCAATTGTGCGTGAGCTTCGGACGCGTCAAAGGGACCGGAGCGTATCTCATCGACCGCAAAGCCGCTCGGGCGCTTTCCAAGGGTTTGCTGCCGATGCGACTGCCCATCGACCACGCGATGGATCGCGAGTGGTTTTTCGGATTGCGCGCGGCGACGATCAGGCCCTTTCCGTCATCCCAGACGGAAACGGGATTCCGTTCATCCATCCAGATCGGCAAATCGCTGAAGCTGTCCTCTTTCCGCCGCTACATCGCGACCTATCCTTACCAAGCTTTTAACGAAATCCATCGCTGGATCTTCCGCGGCTGGCAATATCTGCGCGCCTAGGCCGTCTGGATGACAGGCGGCGCTTCGATTTCTGGCGGTCGTTCCAGTGGGATGAGGCGGCGGGTAATCGCAGGGCTGGCGCTTTGTTTCACCGGAGGAAGCGTGCGGTCGCGAGCTTGTTTGCGGAAGAAAAGCTGCGCCTGGCCCGCCTTTTCGCCGGGAATTGGCTTCAAGCGAATGTAGCGACCGTCAGACTGGAGTTCCCGCGCCTTGATGCGGTCGCTGAGAAACGCGGGCAGCATTTCGTCGATGATCTGGCTGCGGAGGACAGGATCTTCGATGGGAAAACAGACCTCCACGCGCCGGTAAAGATTTCGCGGCATCCAATCGGCGCTCCCGAGGTAAACCTCGGGTTTGTCGTGGTTGGCAAAATAGAAAATGCGGCTGTGTTCGAGGAAACGGCCTACAACCGAGATGACCCGGATGTTTTCCGAGACGCCCGGTAGTCCCGGGCGCAGGCAGCAAATACCGCGGACGATGAGGTCGATC
>DASVRZ010000082.1:0-4748 GCA_036388355.1 Chthoniobacterales bacterium
TTCTGAACTCCTCGCGCTCCGGGAACCTTCGGCGGCTTGATCTCCACGAGGTAGAAAGTTTCCGAATGAAGCCTTTCACGTCCGAAACGGGGAACATGCCGGAGATCGCTCTGTCGGAGCGGATGAAGTGGTTTGTCGAAGCTCGTTTCGGCCTCTCCCTGCATTTTGGTCTCTATAGCATCCCAGCACGTGGCGAGTGGATTCGCTCGACCGAGAGGCTTTCCGTGGAGGACTACCAAGCGTATTTCGACAGCTTCCAGCCGGATGCGGGGTGTGCTCGGGAATGGGCCAGGGCTGCCCGCGTTGCTGGAGCAAAATACTGTGTTCTCACTGCCAAACACCACGACGGCTTCTGCTTGTGGGATTCACAACTCACGGACTACAAATCCACCAATACGCCTGCTCGTCGAGACATCATCCGTGAATACGTCGACGCGCTACGAGAGGAAGGCATCCGTGTCGGCCTTTGCTATTCGTTGATCGACTGGCATCACCCGGATTACCCCGCGTGGGGCGACCGCCAGCATCCTTTGCGCGACGATCCTGCTTCACGCGTCCGCGACGAGCAATGTCACTGGCCGCGTTACCTCGACTACATGCACGGCCAGATCGAGGAGCTGCTGGGAGGAAATTATGGCCGCATCGACGTGCTGGTAGTGGATTTTTCCTACAACGACTTCATCGGCGAAAAGTGGGGTGCCAGTGAGCTCATGCGAAAGATCCGCCGCCTCGCTCCGGACATCGTCGTTAATGACCGGCTGGGATTTGAGCCGATCAAACAAGCCGAGCCGCCGGACTATGTCGGCGACTACGATCACGTGGAGCAGAATATCCCGCGCGAAGCCGTTACCAACGCGCTCGGGCAGCGGATTCCGTGGGAAGCGTGGATGACGATCAGCAATAGCTGGGCGTTCGCTCCGCACGACCGGCATTGGAAATCTGCGGCGACTCTGGTGCGCGCGTTGGTCAACTGCGTGAGCAAAGGGGGAAATCTCATGCTGAACGTCGGCCCCGATCCGCGCGGGCAACTCCCTGCGGAAGCGCTAAGCATCCTGGAAGAAGTCGGGCAATGGCTTCAGCTCAACGAAGAGAGCATCCGGGGTTGCGGAGCGGCCGATTTCCCGAAGCCCGAGTGGGGTCGTTTCACGCAAAACGGCGACAAGCTTTATGCTCACCTTCTGGAGCCGGTCATCGGACATATCAACCTGCCGGGATTGCGCGGGCGGGTGAAAAATGGGCGTGTGCTCTCAACCGGAACGGAAGCCGGTCTGTGCTCTTACTGGAATCCTGGCGTGCAAACATTCGATGCTCCAGAGGACATTTTTTTCAATTTCAGCAAGCCGCCTCAAGCCACTTTCCCGCTGCTCGATGCACGAGACACCGTTGTCCGTTTCGAGCTCGTTGCTGACGGCGAGACGGCTTCGGAATAGTCGCGTTAGTCGGTTTCCGATTGCGCTGTCCGCGATGTCTAGGAACACTCCTGGTCGTTAACGGACATGGGATCCACAATAAAAAACATATCTCTAACGAACGGCGACGGTGAACCGCCCATCGTCTTCGGCTCCGTCGTTTATGGTCCCGGCGGCACCTGTGGACCGCGCACGCAGCAGGACGTGCAGCTGGTTTTCGTGGAACGTGGTGAAGCATCGATCCTGATCGATGATGAGTCGTTTCATCTTCCCGCCGGACACGTAGCCCTGCTTCATCCGGGGAACACCGAGTTTTTTCAATTCGCGGTCGGGGAGGAGACCCATCATAGCTGGTTTTCCATTGAGCCGCGCCGCGTGCCGCGGGAGTTCCTGAAGCAACTGCAAACCATGCCCTTTTCGCTGGTTTGCTCAGCTCGGATGAGAAGTCTGCTTCAGCTGGGATTCTCATGTCCCGCGGCGGATCCTTCGACCATCGAAGCGTTGCTTGAGTCGCTTGGGTTAACGTTGCTGCGCGAGTTTGTCGCGGAAGCGACGGCTGTCTCGAAGCAGAAGGAACTTCCTCCGGCACTGCTCCGCGCCCAGGAGATCATTGCCGAAAAATGGGCGGAACCTCTCGGGGTGGAGGAGTTGGCGCGCCGTTCAGGCGCGAGTCCGCATCATTTGATCCGACTCTTCCGGACGCATCTGGGGGAAACTCCCGCGCGTTACCTTTGGAAAACCCGCACGGAACACGGGGCTCAACTCCTGGCCGAAACGGGTCTGACCATTTCGGAAATCGCCGCGCGGACTGGCTTTCAAACGCCCTTCCATTTCTCGCGGCTGATCAAGCAGCAATATGGACTCGCGCCGAAGATGCTCCGGCAGCGTTTCTGGAATCGGTGAGCCAAATAGGTGCTTCGATTCGGCTCGATTTCAATGCCGGCCGGTCGTTCTTGCCGCTCCTCTGTTGTGAGAAGATGGCTGTTTCAGATATATTATTGTGAGTCGCAGCCATGGTGCACAGATAAAGGCCGCGCTAATAGATATGCATGTTGACCACCTCACCCGCTCCCTCCCATCAAGCTCGCGCTGGACATCCCTTCCTCGACACCGAACTGAACGCCTGGGAATCCTGGCCAGCTCCGGACGTCAGCCCGGCCGGTTATTATCGTGCGCCGCTGGGTGCTGAAGCTGTTCGCTTCTTCCAGGAAAACGGCTTCCTGGTGCTGGAGAACGCGATGTCTGCCGATGAGATCGCGGAGCTGAATGCCGATGCGGCGCGGATTTGCCGGGGCGACTACGGCGCCTTTCGAGGACTCGAGCCCGGCGGGCCGGGAGAAACCGATCTGGAAACGATCAGCCGGTATCTGTGCATCCATTTTCCCCACAAGATGTCGCCCGTCATGCACCGCGCGTTGAGCCATCCGTCGCAAGTGGAGGTGTTGACGAAAGTGATCGGTCCCGACGTTAAATGCATGCAGTCGATGCTCTTCATCAAAGGAGCTGGCAAACCTGGACAGGCATGGCATCAGGATGAATTCTTTATTCCCACCCGTGACCGCTCGCTCATTGGCGGCTGGATGGCTCTCGACGATGCCACGGTGGAAAACGGCTGCCTCTGGGTCCTTCCCGGATCTCATAAAAAGGGAATCATTTACCCCGCGCACAGTCATTCCGACCGGCGGTTCGATTGCACCGGGGAAGCCGAGTTTCCGTTTCGGGATGAGGACGCGGTGCCCGTGGAAGTGAAGGCAGGCAGCATTGTTTTCTTCAACGGATACCTGCTGCACCGCTCGTTGCCGAACAGAGCGAAAAGCGGTTTCCGCCGGGTGCTGGTGAATCACTACATGAGCGCGAATTCGCTGCTCCCGTGGACCTCGCCTGAAAAGCCCACGGGGATGGGCACTCATGATTATCGCGATATCGTGATGGTGGCTGGCGAGGATCCCTACGCTTGGAAGGGCGTTGAAGATCTCGCTGCGCCGCATGTGCGTCCGAGCGGACAAGGTGGTTGCGGCGATCCGAAGCAAAACTTAAAAACGGATTCGGCGATGGCAGCCCCTCGGATGGGGTGATCTTAAGCGCTCGAGGCGAGGGGAGAGCGTGGATCGAAAGGAAATAGGAGTGGCCGTCACGTCAGGCGCAGACAAATGGGCTGATCGCGGCTATGAATCGCACGCCACGATTTCAAGCTTATGCCTGCATCCCGTCCCTTCGGCTTCCTTCCCACCGGTGAGCCGGTCGAACTCTACACGTTAGCGAACGCGAACGGCATGTCCGTTTCGATCTTGAACCTGGGCGGCATTGTCACGGCGTTGCGTGTTCCGGATCGCCACGGCGAATACGCCGATGTGGTGCTGGGCTTCGATAATTTTGCTTCTTATCTGGCGCCCCATCCGTATTTCGGGGCCATCGCCGGGCGTGTCGCTGGTCGCATCACCGACGCGGTTTTTATGCTCGACGGCGAGACGTATTCACTTCCTCGAAATAACCCGCCGAACCACCTGCATGGTGGCGTCCGCGGCTTTGATAAACACCTTTGGTCCGCGAGCCCCTCAACGCACCCCAACGGAGACGAGTCGTTGCGGCTGTCGCGGGTGAGTCCGGACGGGGAAGAGGGATATCCGGGGAATGTTTCGGTCGCCGTCACCTACACCCTGACTTCCAGCAATGCGCTGATGCTCGAAACTGAGGCAACGACAGACCGCTCCACGCCTTTCAGCCTCACGCAACATTCCTATTTCAACCTCGCCGGCGAAGGCTCGGGCTCCGCTGAAAATCACGTGCTGCAAATCCACGCTGAGGCCTACGCGCCAACGAACGGTCAGATGACGTTGCTGGGGCGCCGCGAATCCGTCACAGACGCTAATGATTTCCGCCAACCGCGACGCATCGGCGAAGTCATTCCAGGGCTTCATCAGGGTCATGGAGACCTCTATTTCCTGCCTGGCGATGGCTTGCACGAGATTGCTAGCCTTACTGATCCCGCCAGTGGGCGGCGGCTCACGGTGAGCACCACGGAGGCTTGCCTCCAGTTCTACACCGGGAGGTTTCTGAACGGCACCCTCGTCGGCAAATCCGGTCGTGCTTACGGACCCCATGCCGGCCTCTGCCTCGAATGTGAAGGCTATCCGGATGGGGCGAATACGCCCTCCCTTGGCGACATCATCCTCCGCCCCGGCAAGACGCTGCGGCAGACCACGATTTACGCGTTCTCCAACGTCTGACGGAGAGCAGAAGGCAACGTTGGTCTAATCCATCGCCACCCGCACGAGAACACGGCCAAGGCGGCCGAAGCCGAAATGGTAGAGCGGCTCTTCGCGCGGCTGTGGTTCCTCG
>DASVRZ010000083.1:0-1811 GCA_036388355.1 Chthoniobacterales bacterium
GGAGAAAAGCAGTGGCAGACATGGCACGCATTTTACCATTTCCATTCCACCCCGCCGAAGAATCCGCGGCCGTCGCCGGGGAAGAAAAGCGACTGACCCGCAAAGGTGCTGACGACGCTCGTCGTGGAGGCATAGGTTCTATCCGTCAGATTCTTGGCTTCCAGAAAGACGGAAAAGCCGCGCTGGCTGCGGTAGCCGATCTTCACGCCAAGCAGCGCATACGGATCGGCGAACTCCGTATTTGCAGAGTCCACATTGTATTTGCGGGGCACCCACTCAACGTTAGGCCCCGCATAGAAGCCCTTCGGATGATCGTAAAGCAGCTCAGCGCGATAGTAGTGCTCCGGAATTCCTGGAAGCTGCTTGTCGCCAAAGGTCGCATCGCCATCAAACCGAAAATCATTCCAGAGATACACCTGGCGCAGAACGAGCCGGTCCTGAGCCGGCGGTATGGCTGCCATCTTCCCATCGCCTAACGGCAAAACACCCTCCGCGGCCCCGGTGAGAATGCCGTTCAGCACATCCACATCGAGCGCTGCTTCCACGCCTTGATGGATTGTTCGGTCTGCGTTGGTCGTCTGCGTCAAGCCAGGCTGAACCTGCGCTTCAAGCAACTCGTTCTCGATCCATGCATGGTAATAGGCGAAATCCCAAACAAAGCGACCGAGTCTGCCGCGCGTGCCCACTTCCACCGTCGTGGCGGTCTGCGCTTCGAGTTGCACGAGACCCGTGCCGTTGTCTGCGGCATTACCGAGTTCACCGAAAGACGGCGGCTCAAAGCTGCGGCTCACGTTTACAAAAGCCTGCGCGTCGGGAGTGATCTCCCACAACACCCCAAGCTTCGGCGAGTAGCCCCAGAAATCCTGCGTGTCGCTGTTATCCACGTTGCCTGGCGCACGAAATTCATCGGCGTTGTCGCGCATCGAGTGGCTGATCTGCCCGCCTGCCACCAGCGCCACCGTCGGCAAAACATAGAAACGATCTTGAAGATAAAGATCCAGATTCGTGGAAGTCTGCTGCTGATTGCTGATGCGCTCGCCTCGATTCCCCAAGGTGTTCTCGAAGCGGTTGTCTTCGACGACGCCGTAAGTCGGGGCAAAGCCGATGGTCAATTGGTTTTGCAGGCCGAGAAGATCCGCCGAATTGTCGTAGCGCAAATCGAGTCCAAAGTCGTTGCTGAGCTGGTCGATCACGAAAAGAATAGGGTGATCGAGATCCTTGTGCGCCCAAAACGAGCTTATGGAAAAACGCTCTTCGCCGCTCTGCCAGGTGGTGCGGTTGGCAATACGAAACAACTCAAAATCCCGCTTCCAATTGCTCGTCACCCGATCGAACCGCGCCACCGGCTGCAGCCCCCGGAGAATGACTGGCACACGCGCCGCCTGCTGCGGCCGATCCTCAAGCTGCTCCTTCGTCAGCTCGCCAGGCAGCTCCGAATCAGTCTGCGTGTAGGTGAGAAAAAAGCGCGTCTCCCACTCCGGATTCAGTCGGTAGCCGAAGTTTGCGAACAGCCGCTGATTATTCTGCTGCGAATGCTCCCGAAAGCCATCCGAGGAAGAATGCGACAGGCTCAAGTAATAGTCGAGCGCACCCACCACCGCGCCAGTGCTGAGCTGGGCTCGATACGTCCCGAAGCTGCCATACTCCAACCGCACCGCCAGCGGCGAGGCCGCGTGACCGGTGAGCGATACGAAATTAATCGCGCCGCCGAGCGTAGTCGCTCCAAACTCCAGTGCGTTTGCACCGCGATAGACTTCAATGTAATGCGTGGCGAGCGGCTCCACGGCTTGGAAGTCCAAACCGCCGTCCGC
>DASVRZ010000084.1:0-4880 GCA_036388355.1 Chthoniobacterales bacterium
CGACAACCGGCAAGAGTTTCCTCATTCGCAACTGCCCCGAAGCTCTTTTCGCGTCGTATTTGATACGGGTTCGCGCTTCCAAGGATGTCGATCCGCGGTATCTCGCGTTCTTCTTTCAAAGCCCGGACTACTGGCATCAGATCGAGCGCGGTAAAAGGGGAATCGGTCAACCAAACGTAAACGGAAAGACGCTCGGTGAGATCGAGCTGCCTCTCCCGCCTTTACATGAGCAGCGGCGGATTGTGGCGGAGATTGAGAAGCAATTCACGCGACTGGAGGCGGGGGTGACGGCGTTGCGGCGGGTGCAAGCCAACCTCAAACGCTACCGCGCTGCCATCCTCAAAGCCGCCTGCGAAGGCCGCCTCGTCCCCACCGAAGCCGAACTCGCTAAAACCGGAGATCGGATAGGGACCTTTGAAACCGGCGGAGCCTTGCTCGCCCGCATCCTCACCGAGCGCCGCCAGAGCTGGCAGGGCCGTGGCCAATACAAAGAACCCGCTGTCCTCGACACGGCGAAGCTCTTCCAGTTGCCGACAAGCTGGAGGTGGGCAACGCTCGACTCACTCGCGGCAATCAAAGGCGGAATCACGAAAGACCAGAATCGCAAACCCACTGTTCCGGCTCGATCAGTGCCCTACCTGCGGGTCGCGAACGTCCAACGCGGCTACATCGACCTGACCGAAGTAAAAGAAATCGTCACGGCGGAGGACGAGATTCAGGAACTCGCTTTGAAGCCGGGCGACATTCTGTTCAACGAAGGCGGCGACAGGGACAAGCTCGGACGTGGCTGGGTTTGGAATGGCGAGCTACCCGAATGCATCCATCAGAATCACGTCTTCCGCGCCCGTCCCTATGTCGCCGAGCTGAACCCTAAGCTGGTTTCTTGGTATGCAAACACCTTCGGGCAAAAGTTTTTTTTCGACGAAGGCAAGCACACGACCAACCTCGCCTCCATCAGCATGTCGAAGCTCAAAGGGCTTCCCGTTCCAATCCCTCCGCCCGCCGAGCAGACGAGGATCGTGGCAGAAGTGGAGCGGCGATTGAGCGTGGTGGAGGAGTTGGAAGCGGCCGTGTCTGCCAGCCTCCAGCGCGCCTCCCGCCTCCGCCAGTCCATCCTCCAAAAAGCCTTCACCGGAGACTCAAATTGTGAGCGTTGCTAAAACTGTTTATATCTTCGGTGCGGGGTTCTCAATTCCCGGCGGCGGGCCGCGGCAAGACGAGATAATGACTGGAATCTGGGCGTTGCCAGATCATGGTGAAATAGGGCCACAGAAAGAAGCGTTCAGAAAGTTTCTTCGCGAGACTCTGAACGTCGATGAGACGCGTGTTTTACTGGAGGACATTTACACGCCAATCGACCGTTGTTTGGCGGATGGACTGGCTCTCAAAAAGATGTCGAAGGGCGAGATTACTTCGCTGCGGAATTCGATTGACTACCTTATCTCACTCGCGATTCAGCAGCGATTTAGTGCCGGTCCGATTATGGACCACGAATACGTGCCAAAGCTGGCAGCCCATCTGGTCGAAAGGGCTGCAGTTCGGGCAACAAAAGCGATTGGCGCCCAAGACAAGAGCGCGGCGAAGGACTACGATCCATTCTCGATTATCTCTCTGAATTGGGACATCCTTTTGGACAACGCACTAAGTGATGCGCTGCTCCAGAAAGATGGGCCCGTGACGGACGACTATGCCCCATTCGGTGTCGTCGATTATTGCTGCTATATTAGTTCGCTGCGTGCTGACGACCGAAGGATTCGCACCGGCTTGTGGGCGCTCGGGTGCAGGGGCTATAACATCAAGCTGTTGAAGCTCCACGGCTCAATGAACTGGCTGCAATGTCCGAACTGCCAGCAGTTGTTCATCGGCTTTGATGAAAAGCACAACATCGTGAACTTCACTCGCCCTCAGCCGTGCCGTCATTGCGGACAGCAAGACAACGAGTCGTTGCTTCGCGGTTCGCTCGTGATGCCGACCTTCCTAAAAGACCTGAGCAACTTTCAGGTGAAGTTGATTTGGCAAAATGCCAGCGTTGAGTTGATGGAAGCCAGGCGGTTGGTGTTTGTTGGCTACTCGCTTCCGCCCGCTGACTTTGAATTTCGACAACTGCTTTCGCGAATGGTCCACAAGGACGTAAAGATTGAAGCGTTCCTTTGGGATTCTGCCGCAACTTTTCCTGACGAAAAGAAGCGGTATGAAGACTTCTTCAGCCGCCATGACGTAAGCGTGTTCGGCGGCGGTGCGGTGGAATTTGTAAGCCGTGAAACGGCACCCGCTATTGACTGAAACCTTTGTCTCATGAGCAACCCTACCGCCCTCGTTCAAAAGCTGTGGAACTATTGCAACATCCTGCGGGATGACGGCCTGTCCTACGGCGATTACGTCGAGCAGTTGACCTTTCCTCTGTTCCTGAGAATGACGGACGAGCTGCGAAACCACCATTCAACGAAGTGTCCGCCGTGCCGATGGGCTAAGACTGGCCGAGTCTGCTGGCGAAGGATGGCAACGAACTGGAATCGAGTGGAGCGAGATGGACTGCCAAAAGCAGCGCTCATGGGAGCCCAGCGGCGCTGATCGAACGCATTATCGGCATGTGCTGGGAGACGCCGGGCAAGCGCGCGGGCATGCTCGGCACCGTCTTCGGAGCTGCAGTCTGCCTGCCATCCGGAAGCCCCGCCGTAATAGGCTTCCCATGTCGCTTGTGAGTTGCGAAACTTCGGACGTATCATATGATCATTCGAACACTATGAACGACCGGACGCCGTTTCAAGAGGCGACCCCCTGCAACTGGAGCCGTGCTGATGTGCAGCGTTTTGCGTCGAAGGCAGCGAAAGAACTTGGCTTTTCACCGGGTGACAACATCGAGCAACTGATCGAACGCTTGGGCGGTAGGGTTACTAAATCAGACTGGAAGAGCGCCGCCGAAACCGGTTCGCTCACGGTTCGCGGGCCGCGTGATTTTTCAATTTCTCTGAGCCCGATGTCGGGTGACCGCCGCAGCCGATTCACGATCGCTCATGAATTGGGCCACTACATTTTGCATTCGGATGCGGGCAAGAAGCCGCTCTTCATTCGGCGCGACGGCAGCGGGCCAGTGGAATGGGAAGCTAATTGGTTCGCGGCGGGCTTTCTGATGCCTCAGGAGTTCTTCCAGACTAAGGTAGCCGAGGGGTTCGGTAATGCGGAACTGGCCGAACATTTCGGCGTTTCAAAGGAAGCGGTGCAGATCAGGCGGGATTCGCTCTCTCTGTGAGGCAGGAGAGGCCAATCACTGAGGAGGAGTTTGCACTTCGGACCCGGCCGACGGTGCGGCTCTTTTTTAGTGTGGATCTTGAGAACTCCACGCGACTCAAACAGTCGGCGGAACGTCTGAGCGAAACTTGGCTATCCGCAGTTTTGCTTTTCATTCGCGGCTTTCCACAACTCTTTGAGGCACAGCTTCAGGAGCGAGAGCGAAAGAAAGGTGGGACGAAACTAGCCGCGCCCCCCGTTTGGAAAGTCCTTGGGGACGAGCTAATTTTCGTGGCCACTGTCAGCAAGCGGTTTGAGATTTTGGCCCTTGTAGAGGCATTTCGCGAAGCTCTTAGAATTTGGAATGAGGATGTCCGCCGAGGACCGGTGCGCGGACCGCTCTATGTAAAGGGTGCCGCCTGGCTAGCCGGATTTCCGGTGGTTAATGCCGTCTTCGAGGCGGCTGACGGCCGTGAGGACTATGCAGGCCCATCGATTGATGCTGGTTTTCGGATCGGCAAGTATGCCACGCCACGTCGCTTTGCGCTTTCCGTCGATCTCGCCTGGCTGCTCCTGCAATGTGAATTCCCCGGAAATGTTCACTTTGACGGGCCAACGGCAATGAAGGGAGTCGCAGAAGAGATGGGCTATCCCATACTTTGGATCGAAGTTGGCAAATCAAATTATATCCGGAGGGAGGCGCATCTTTCAGGGCGTTCGGCTCAGGAGAGTCGTGACGAGATGCTCGCCCTCTGCGCGGATTTTATACAGGAATTCGGCGTTCCAAATTATCCACCCTTTTTGAGCGAAGAAACCGACCTGACCCCCAAACCCTCGGGATACGTTAAGCAACTCAGCGTCGTAAAAGAGTTTCTCAGGCAAAAAGTGTATCTCGTCGATGAACAACAAACAGGAGTGACGACGCCCGTCTCACCAGAAACGCAGCGAGATCTGTTGAATCGTGTGAAGGATCAGGAAAAGCCTGGTGAGGGTTAAGTTATGGCCAACGCGGCGCCGCAACTCATCCAAAAGCTCTGGAACTACTGCAACATCCTCCGGGATGACGGCCTGTCCTACGGCGATTACGTCGAGCAGTTGACATTTCTCCTGTTCCTGAAAATGGCGGACGAACAGGCCAAGCCGCC
The DNA here is from genome assembly GCA_036388355.1 of Chthoniobacterales bacterium. GTDB lineage: Bacteria > Verrucomicrobiota > Verrucomicrobiia > Chthoniobacterales > DASVRZ01 > DASVRZ01. The sequence goes on from DASVRZ010000084.1 coordinate 4,374, forward strand.
GTTCAACAAAGTGTCCGCCGTGCCGGCGGGCTACGACTGGCCGAGCCTGCTGGCGAAGGATGGCGATGAACTGGAGACGCATTACCGGCATGTGCTGGAGACGCTGGGCAAACGCACCGGCATGCTCAGCGTTATCTTCCGAAAGGCGCAAAACAAGATCCAGGACCCCGCCAAGTTGCGCCGGCTCATCGTGGACCTGATTGACAAGGAGCAATGGTCGTCGCTTTCCGCCGACGTGAAGGGCGACGCCTACGAGGGCCTCCTGCAAAAGAACGCGGAGGACGTGAAAGGCGGCGCGGGCCAATACTTCACGCCGCGCCCGCTCATCGCCGCGATCGTGGACGTGGTCGCCCCGCAGCCGGGGCAGGCCATCTGTGATCCGGCTTGCGGCACGGGTGGTTTCCTGCTCGCGGCGCATGATTACCTGGCCAAACACCACGCGCTCGACCGGGCGCAAAAGAAGAAGCTCAAGAGCGGCACGTTCTTCGGCATCGAGCTGGTGGACAG
>DASVRZ010000085.1:0-15971 GCA_036388355.1 Chthoniobacterales bacterium
AGCCGGGGCGAGGCTCTCTCGCATGAGAGGAATCGACCGCGGACGGATCGCCAGGGCAGACGCGTCGTCCACGAAAGGCCCACCAGCAAGCTGCGTGTGGGGGCTGGCGATAATCGGTTTGTCGGCACCCAGCGAAAGCGGCCGTGCGACGAGCCAGCGGGCGGTGTCGTAGCCGGGCAAGTTCCAGCCGTAGGGGTGGAGTCGCGCATCGAAGGTTTCCTGAAGGGCACGAAGAAACCACTGAGCATGCTGGCCGGGCGGCCGGGCACGGTCGATATGGCAGTGCCACGACTCGTCACTAACGAGCTGAGTAGGCGCGGCCCCATCAGCGGGGAGGAGTTCCAGATTGAAGAGCAAACCAGGACTGCCCGGAACGCAGGAGCCGTCGCCGTGACCGAAAAAATGGACCTCCACCCCGATGCAGTGCCGGCCAGGCGTGAGTGCGGCGAGAAGATCAATCGGATCGGCCTCGGGCCAGCGCGGATCGGACGGGGCCGGACCCCATTGCACTCGTTGCCCGTCCACAGTTAGCCTATAACGACTCTCGGCGAGCAACCATCCGCGCGCAGCTCGAAGCGGCGAAGCAATGGTGACCTCCCGGCGAAAGAGGACAGTGGTGTTAGGAAGCGTCCGCTCCATGGGCGGCCAAATCCACTGGGCTGGTGAGAGGTCGAGATGCACCGGCAAAGGGAAAGTGACGCTACGGAAATTGTCAATGGCCAGTGCCGCGAGCCGTAGTTCTTAAACCGCATCAACACCTCAGACGACGATTCTTGGCGTACGCACCTTGGCGCCGGAAGACGGATCGATCCAGCCGACTGATTCCTAGGGGGGACTCGACCCTGGCGGATTTTCATCGATTTGAAGCCGGAGCTGACCAGGGGAACTGCCCATCATTTCTTTCACACGCCGCGACAAGTGACTGGCCGAGTCAAAGCCGCACATGGAGGCGACTGCTTCCAGTTTTAGGGTCGACTGCCGAAGGAGACGCACGGCGCGTTCCACCCGCCGTTTATTGCGCGCTTCCATTGGGTGGTGTCCCCGCACCTCCACGAAGGCTTTTCTCAAGGCGGACACCGAAACAGCCGCGCGACGTGCAACTTCCTCGACGGAGAGCGCTGGGTCGCGTTCCCATGCCGCCTCGGCCACTCGCACCCACTCCCTCTTCCGCGAACTGGGCGGGCGATCCTGATTCCGGCGAATATGTAAGATGATCAGCTGGGTGAGGTGATCGGCGACTTCGTCCCGATGCTTCACGTCGCGAAATCTCCAAGTGCAACATCTGGCAAAGTCGGCCGAGCGTCCCTTCCTCGTCGTCGTGAACCACTTTCGGCATCTCGCCGCCGGGAGGTCCAGCCACCTGGAAAAACACGTTAGCATAGTCGGTGAGCGCAAGCTCCGCATGTGAAACGCCTGGCGGCGTAATCCAAAAGGACCCCGGTCGCATCTGCAAAATTTCTCCTCCATGCACGCACTGGATGCTGCCGCGATGGTAGTAGACCCATTCCCAAACGGTGTGCCAATGCGCGGGAAAGTCCTTCCCTTTGGGAGCCTGGTAAGATCCGCCCCAGGTCACCTGCCACTTGGGTTGTGGCGATGTGTGCAAGATTGTTCGCGGTGGATGCATCGCCGTCAGGTGGACTTTACAGAACCTCGTCGCATACTGGATCGAAATATGCAAGCCGCTCCTTCTCCCCTGCACGCACCCTACCGGGTCTCCATCGACGAGTTTACCACCTACCGCCGCGACGGATTCGTGGTCATTCGCGGTTTGGTTCCAGACGAAGAGATCGCCGAGCTCCGTCAACACACCGAAGATCTGATGGACGGTAAACTTCCCCAGCAGCGCGAAGACGCGTCTCCGTCTGAACGCCTGGCTCCCCCTCCCGAGCACCTGACCCGCGAGCAAAAGGCGAACCATTATTTTCGCATCCACATGTTACACCGCAAACTGGAGTTGCATGAGCGCTACCTCCTCCATCCGCGGGTGCTCGACGTGGTGCAATGTCTCGTCGGCCCCGATGTGCTGGCACTACAGAGTATGCTATTTCTCAAGCCGCCGGGATCAGCGGGCCAAGGGTGGCATCAGGACACCTACTACATTCCGACGCATCCCGACACGCTCATCGGTGCCTGGATCGCGATCGATGATGCGGACGAATACAACGGTGGACTCTGGATGGCCAAGGGGAGTCACATCGAACCGGTCTATCCACCTGCGGACGACTCTTACCCAGCCTACGGCGATCGTCATTTGCCTGGGATCGCTTCCATCCGCAACGCCAGTAATACCGACGATTCGGTGAACGATCTCGCTCCCATCGCCGACCGCTACCCCCAGGTGCTAGCTCCTGCCCGGGCCGGTGACGTGGTGTTTTTCCACAGCCACCTCCTGCATCGCAGCAAGCAGAACATCACGACGGATCGGTATCGCCGCTCCTTTGTCAGCCACTACTGCAACGCCCGGTCGTTTACCCAGTGGGGCGCAGGCTGGGATCCATCGAATCCGCATACCGCCCCTGACTTCGACCCGGCGACCGGGATGAGTAACGTCTCGCACATTCTAGCCCGCGGCGACACGGTGCTTCCGTTTGCCAAACCCAAATTTGGAACTCCCTGTGACGCCCTTTTGAGCGACGAGGAACGGCGACGTCCGTTTGCGGTGTCCGCAGTGGGGAACTCGCGGAGTGGCGATATGGACATGCTTCCTGCCCGGCCCGACGTGAAACATTAGAGTCCCGGCAGAGGCCGGAAAGCTACGAGGGCTGGATCGTGGCCCTGCGTTTATTCAGATTTGGCGAGCAGTTGTCCCTGGAGATAGAGCCCCATGCTGGTGGTGTAATAGGGCTGCCAGTAGCCGCTCGATTCGTAGATCGTGATCGCGTCCGGATCGATGAGGCGGCTGGGGATCATTTCCCAGAGTTCGTGCGCGTAGCCGGCGGCGTCTTGCATGCGGGCGGCGGAGAGTTGGAAGGCGAATAAGGTCCAGCCGTCGTAGAAGCCGGTGGGCACTTGCGGGTGCCGTTGATTCTCGCGTTCGGTGGAACAGACCGTGCGCCGCTGCCGGTAAGCCGCCCGAGTTGGCTCATCGATGTCCGTAGGCAGCAGCCAGAGCGGATTGAGTTGCACGGGATGCTTTTGCTTTGCGGGGAGAAAAGGTGTGCTGCCGTTGGTGGCGTAGAAACCGGTCTCCGGAATAAGGAGGGAATCGTAGGCGAGGCCGGTCTGCAGGATCGATTCCCAGCGGGAGGTTTCCTCGTCCTGAACATCGAGCTGTGCCGCCATGGCGATGGCTTCGCGCAAGGTGTAGCTCGTGGCGAAGAGCGCACAGAGATAGTTCTTAGCATTCGCGCCGCCGAATTCGTCCTGGCCCATCGATGGCGTGATGTGCATTGAGAACTTCCCGTTTGCGTCGAGCTCCAGACCCGAGGCGAGAAAGCGCGCACTTTCTTGTAACATGGGCCAAGCGATGTCGCGGGTCCAGGCAGCGTCGTTCAAGACGGCTGCAGTCTCGGCCGCCATCCGAGCCGGATACGCCGCATTGTGAATCTCGAACTGGAACTCATTGGGAGCGCCGCCGTCTTCGGGTCGGAACAGCCGGGCGTTGTCTCCAATCGGGAATTCCCACGACCAGCAGACGCCTGGTTTGCCGTAGATTTCCGTTGTGAGCGCGCGCTGGTTGTCCAATCGCGAATGGTAAAACTCGACGTGCGCCCGGGTGATGTCGCTATGGCCGAGTGCCAGCAGCGCGGGGTGGATGTAGGAAAGATCCTGCGGAAAATGGTATCCCCACGTATTGCCCGTGAAGCCGTTGGGCGGAGCGGGGCAGCGGACGTCGGGCGCGTAGCTGCAAAAGATATGGTAGAGACTGCGCCAGCCGAGCGGCTCCAGAGAGACCTGTTTTTGTCTGCTCCAGCGATCAGCCCAAGAGGCCTCGGCGGTGGCTTGAAATTGATTGGCGGTGGCTTGGGATTGATTGGCGGTGGCGTCCAAAGCGGCACGCAACTCTTCGCCGCGCGCTTCAGGGCCCATGGCAATCAAGAGCGTGCCCTCGCCGGCAGCGGAATCAAGATGCAGGAACACTTTTCCCTCCCTGACCTCGAGCCGCAGATTTCCGGTGGCCTGCGCGACCGTGAGGCCGCGGGCGTTTCCGCGTTGAATCGCCGACGTCGCGCGCGATCCATCCGACGTTGCCTGGCAGTTCGCCTTCAGCTCGCCGGAATAATCGCTGCGATAAATCGGCACAGGCGAAAGCACCAGCGCAGGCCGATTGTCTCCGCTCCAGCTTATGTGAAAGCTCAGCAAGTCGCGTTGCTCGGCGGCAAGGCTCGTAAAGGCAACAAGCTTGTAGCGGAAGTCGCCGTTATCGAATTCCGTAGTCAGCCGCCCGGCGGCGATTTCCAGATGCTGCCGATAAGCGCGCGTGGGCGGTTGCGGCAGTTCGTCCCAGCGCAAACACGCGAGCGGCACCAGCGTGTCCAATCCGTGGCGCCCGCGATGCCACACCTCGGCATGCGTCATCACCGTCTGCGACACACGCCTCACCGCCGGGGAGAGCGGATCCTGATGCTGCAATCCATACGCATCGAAACACCCGCCGCAGCGCCCCGTCCCGAGGTAAAGGTTCAGAGACTTGCCCGCTTCCACAGGCCAGTGCTGCCGGATGACATCGCCGACGGAAATTTCGGAAGAGGGAGTGGAATGCATAGAACGGCGAGGCGGTTAGCTTTCTGGGGTGATAGTCCAGATTGCGCCGCCGTGCCAGCGAACATCGGCCCGGAAGCCGTTGTTCTGCCACTCAGAGCCTGTGCGAGCGACCGCCGCGATGTCGCCTTGTTCGTGGAAAGCGCGGGAGAGCGTGTAACGTTTCTCGGACGCAAGTCCGAGCGGACGGACGAGGATGTCGTTCGTGTTATCGTGAAAGCGGAAGACGTAGAGGAAGTGCGTGTCCGTTTGCTCATCGGTGACTTGAAAGACGATCCAGCCGCGCCGCACTTCGGCAAGTTCTATTGGAGTGAGGCAACGGGCGACACCACGTGTGAGGGCGACACGATGTTTCTTATAGAACTCGTTCGCCTCCTTGCAGCGCGCCTGGTGCTCCGGCGCAAGCCCCGCGATGTTCCCCGTGAAGCCGGGAACGCCCAGCATTCCGTTGACGAGTGCGAGGTCCAGCGGAACGGTCTGGGCGGGATCCCAAACCGGCCCGCAGGGAACGATGACGCTGTCGGGAATGTCGCCCGTTCGCGACGAGTAATAATCAGCAATCGGGCCCGCATTGCGGAGTGCGTTCCATTTCGTGAGTCGGCCGAGCGGCACGTGGAGCGTGGCGCCTTGGGTCAGACGAACCACGTGTTCCGGGTGGAGATGGTCGCTGAAAAAATGCGCATCGTAGGCCGCGAGATTGCCCGCATCGAGCCGCATGCCGCCGCTGGCGCAGCCTTCGAAGAGACGCTCAGGATAAGCGGCGCGGAGTTCCCCGAGCAGCCGAAACCACTCGTGCGTCTGGAAATAACCTTCCGACATATCGGCACCGACGCCGCCATGGAAATTGAAGTCGAGCCGGATCCAAAAGACGTTGTAAGTCTCGATGAGCCGGACCATTTCCGACTTGAGCCACGCGTATGCATCGGGGTTTTGCAGATCGATAAGACTGCCGCGGAACCACTCCGGGTGCTCCTGCCTGACCGGGGAGTGTTGGGTGACGCGCTCCGGTTCGATCCAGAGGCCGAAGGTCATGCCGGCGCTGCGCACCTCGTCGGCGAAGGCTTTCAGGCCGTTGGGAAAACAAGGCGCGCCGGCCTCGCTCCAGTTGCCGACTTCACCCAGCCCGTCCCGACCGAGAATGCCATACCAGCCGACATCGACCACGAAGCATTCGCAGCCAATCTGCTTGGCGGCGGCGACCTGCGCGTCCATGTGCTCAGGGGTGGCGTTGGTCATCTCGAAGAACTCGATCCAGGTGTTGTAGCAGATCGGCGGCTCGACAAAGCGGTGGGCGAACAGCTCACGTTGCTGATACCGATGCAGCGGCGCGGTGCCGGATTCCACCCGCCCGTCGGGCAGGCTTTGCATGAGGATCACAGGCAACTCCAGCGTGGCGCCGGGGGCGAGTTCGAGGGAAAGATTTTCGTCCGCCAGTCCCATTTCGACGGAGAGATATGGATAGCTGCCGAGCACGGTCGCGGTGCGCAGGTGAATGGACCAGTTGCCGTTTGGGATGAGGTTGAATGCGATGGCGGGTTGTCCTTCGCCTGGGCTGAGCGCGAGGTAAGGCGCAACGTTTTCAGTGGTGCGGCCATTCTCGCATGTGAGGCTCATGCCGCCTGGCGGGAGGTCGTTCCAGGCGCCTTGGAACTCGTGACACCAAAGGCTTTCCTGCGTGTAAGCGCGGTAACGGGCAGGGGCGAAGGTCAGCCGCGCCTGCGCACGGTGAATCCGCACCACATCCGCGCCGGTGTTGGTGAGAGCGTCCTTGCGGATGATGATCCCGGTCGTCGCGTCGAACTCCCAGGTCGAAACCCAGCGCACACCGGCCTCTTCCCACGTGAATGTGGTGAGCTCTCCTGTCTTCGCGACCGCCCATTCGCGGCTATCGAAGCGGCCACGACTAGTGAAGAGCGCCGCGAGACCGTGGCGGTGCCGGGGCACGTTCTGATTGTCCAGCGCAAGGCCAAAAAGGCGGAGCGGTGTCAGGAGGTTTTTGTTGTTGTCGTGTTCGAAAACAAAGCCGTGAGTTTCGTGGGTGCCGATGGTGGTGGTCATGAAAAGTGTTCCGTCGTTGTGGTTTGCGGGGAGTGCGTCGCGGCTAGTTCGTAGCGGCTAGTTCGTAGCGGTCGCCAGAGCAGTTCCGCCGGAAACTTTGCTCGCATCGACCGCTGCTTTAGCGGCTGCACCATCAATGGTGAGGATGTTAACCGAGATGCCGCTGACCCAGAGCTCGTTCGTCTTGTGAGGATTGATCGTCACGTTCAGCAAGAACGGTAGGCGGCGTCCAGGTCCCGTAACTTCCTGCCAGCTGGCGCCGTTGTCGGCCGAATAATAGAGCTTGGTCCATTCATCGCCAGGGCGTTTGCCCCAAACGGCGACGCATCCTTTGACTGCTGAGACATGAGCGGTGTCGATGAAATCACCTACAGCGGTCCAGTTGTCGCCTCCATCATCGGAACGGCTGAGGCCCTTCCCTTTTCCGGTAACCCATAACCGCTCGGCGACCGAAGAATCGGCAGCCATCTCAGTAATCCACGCCTTGCCAAAAGGTTCACCCGAGGTCTTAGCCCAAGTGGAGCCACCGTCGGTGGAGCGATAGACTCCCCGGGCGCTTTCATTGTTTGGACTTCTCAAGGCCAGATAGCGGTTGTCTTTTTTGACACCGTCCGTTTCCAGATGAGACAACGACGGATCGTAGCGGTGTCCGGTATCGATCCCATCGGGGATACCGGTCACCTTCGTGAAACTCACGCCGCCGTCCTTCGTGCGATACATGCCGGGGTTGTTGTTCTTTGGGTCGTTTTTGTAACCCAGCAGAACGAGGAAATCGGTCGTGCTGCCGGGAGCTGCGACAGAACGTTGGATGCCTTCCGCGGAAGGCGGCAGACCGGAATTGGTGAGATCGAGTTCCTCCCAATCCTTGCCTCCGTTGGTGGAGCAATACATCAGGTTCGTGCTGCCCGACTGTTCGCAGCCAGCCGCCACGATGGTCTGCCCGTCCTCGCTATACATGGTCGATTGGAAGATCGCGTGCTTATCAAAAGACGTGCGGGAGCAATAAGCGACTTTGCCGGTCGCTCCGCCGTCGTTCACAACAAACACGCCTTGATCTGCTGCGGGGATGAATGCTTTCTGCGGATCTTTGCCCGGGAAACCGATCTTGCCGTATACGACCACACCGGCGAGACCACTGCCGTTTGGAGGATAGCTCCAGGTCGTTCCAGCATCTTCCGTGATGAATGGAGCCTTGCCGCCGGTCATGAACCAGCGCGACGGTTTCGTTGGATCCTGCACAATCATATCCCGGCCTCCAGGGACCTTGGCATCGGGTTTCGGCACCAGATAAACCGGCGTATTTTCCTCCAGCAGAATCATGGGAAGGTCGTCCCAGGTGGTTCCGTCCCCGGAAACACGGGTGTAACGGCCGCCTAATTCCGATGTGACAAACGAGTCGTCCGCCAGAACTGTCGCAGAGGAAGGCCCCTGTCCCTGCACGCGGGTTACGACCGAGTTGATCTGATAAGACTTGGGATCCTTGTAATCAGTGGCCGTCAGTTGAAATCCAGCAATGTTAGTAGCGAAGTAAACAATCCCGTCCGACCGGCGGGCGATCGAGTTGACCGCGGGTCGTGCGCCCATCGGATTTCGTGCGCCGGCGTTATCCCACACATTCGTGAACGTGACGCCGTGATCGGTGGAGACAAACAACCCGCCGATCGCGCCTACCCAGATCTGGTCGGGAAATTCCGGACGAACACAGACTGTGAGCACCCGGACGTTGTCGAAGATGTCGCCCCCGGCTTTGTTCCAGGTCACTCCGCCGTCCACGGTGTGCCAGAGCCCGTAAGTTTCCCGTCTGCGCGGAGCGGCCAGCCACATCTCCGTGGTGCTTCCAGGTTGAAAAACAATCGGAGTGGAACCGCGGCTGAGCCCGGTCGCGAGGCGGTCGAGCAGGACACTCCAAGTTATGCCGCCGTCGGTCGATTTGAAGAGCTTGGCATTGCTTAGAAAAAGAATGGTTTCCTGGTCAGTTGTAGGAACCGCCGTGCCACAGCCAAAGTGGTCGTAGGCAGTTAAGTCATGGAGGAGATATTTCCACGATTTGCCGGAATCGTCGGAACGCCACAAACCGAAGACATCTCCATACGCGTAAACGCGGCCTGTCTTGGTGACGCTAAATCCAGAAACCCATCCGCCGCAATCGAGGGGCACGGGACGCATGGTGACTTCCGCGAAAGAAGAGGAGGCGGTGGCGAGCGCGACTGCAATCATCGCTGCCCAAGAACGGGTCGAGCGGATGCGTGAATGGAAATGAGAGAACAAGGAGGAGGAACGGAGGGTGAGCATAAGGAAATTCTGAGGGTGAGGTGGGTGGAAAAGTTAGCGGGCGAGATAGCCGCCATCGACGAGCAGGTCGGTGCCGGTGATGAACGAGGCATCACCGCTGGCGAGGAACGCCACAGCGGCGGCGACCTCGTCGGGACGGCCTTGTCGGTTGAGCAAATGCATCGCGGACGCGCGCCGATCTTCCTCTTCGATATCGAGCCCGAGGGCTTTGCATGAGTTGATGAAGGCCGAGGTATAAACGTAGCCGGGGCACACGGTGTTCACGCGGATATTGAAGGCGGCTAGATCCTGCGCCCAGCATTTGGTCAAGCCGCGGATGGCGAACTTCGTGGCGTTGTAGGTCGCGAAATTTGCCTGCCCGATGAAGCCGCTCACCGACGAAAAATTGATCACGCTGCCGCCGCCTTTCTCCTTCATTTGCGGCACGACATGTTTCGTGACGAGCGACGTGCCAATCACATTGACGTTGAGGATGTCCTGCCATTCTTTCGCGGTCGCATCGACGCTGCGCAGGATGAAACGCGCCGCGCAATTGACAAGGACATCGATGTTCCCAAGCTTCTCGCGCACCGCGAGGCAAGCGGCCTGCACGGCTTCTTCATCGGAGATATCCACCGCGATGTGCAACACGCCGAGCGGCCCGAAGATGTTCTCGTCGTCACCCTTCACATCGAACGAGGCGACGTGGCACTTTTCCTCCAACAGCCGGATGATGGAAGCGTGGCCGAGATCGCCAAGGCCGCCGGTGACGAGAACGACTTTACCGCTGAGATTTCGCATAAGTTCGGGGGTGTCGGAGGAGTGTTACGGAACGATCGCTACAGCCCGGATCGGTGAACCGTCACGGCCTTTGAAGTTGAGCGGGAAGCCGCAGAACGTGAATCGGTCGGGCACTTGGTCGAGGTTCGCCAAACTTTCGACGACCACGATCTCCGCGTCTTTTGCGAGCAGGATGTGATGCACCTCTACCCAATCCCGGCTGGGGGTCGGCGTGTCCATTCCGAGCATCCGAATGCGGCGGGACACCAGATACCGCGCAGCCTCCTGCGTGAGGCTTGGGAAGGCGGAAAAATAATCTTCCTGTCCGAAGTGGCGATGCCAACCGGTTTCGTAAATTACTTTTGCGCCCGGCTGCAGCAGCGCTTCGTATTTTTCGAAATCCTGGACGGTGAGTTCTTCGCCCGCGTTCTTGGGAATTCGCAGGAGCACCGCTTCGCCGTAGAACCAGTCAAGCGGCATTTGATCCACTGTCTTTCCATCGTCGAAAAAGTGAAACATCGCGTCGAGGTGAGTGCCTTGATGGGTGGCCATGCTCACCGCGGTCATGTTGTATTTTAAAGTCTGGATCGTGCTGTGCGGAATGATGCTCAGCTTCGGATCCATCGGGAAAGTGGTTTGCCCGTGGACGAGGGGATGCGACAGGTCGATGAATTTCATCACTTCAAAAAGGTGCGGTTGGCGACGTTCGCGAGGGGCTCACTGCGAAAGGCGCGAACAACTTCCTCGGCGACTTTCTTCTGCAATTCCGGAATGCTGCCGCCGCTATACCAAGCGGTGTGAGAGGTCAGGACAGTGTTAGGAGCTCTCCGCAGCGGATGGTCCGATGGCAGAGGCTCCGTTTCGAAAACATCGATCCCAGCACCGCCAATCACGCCGTCGCTAAGAGCCGATGCAAGAGCGGTGGTGTCGATGAGGCCGCCACGCGCGGTGTTGATCAAGATGGCGTTTTTGCGCATCGTGCGGAGCGTCGTTTCGTTGATGAAATGAGTGGTCTCGGCGTTCAGCGGAAGGTTGAGCGAGAGGATTCCAGGCTCGCTGAAGATCTCCTCGATCGAGAGCTGACGCACTCCGGCTGCTGCAAATGTGGCGGCGTCCACGAAGGGATCGTAAGCGGCGAGTTTGAAACCGAAGGGCTTGGCTCTATCCAAAACGGCGCGCGCGATTCGCCCAAAGCCGGCCGTTGCAAAAGTGGTTTCGCGGAAAGCTGGAAACGGAGAAGGCGGGGTAATTTTCCACACGCCCTGGCGCACCACGGCGTCCGTCTGCGGCAACTGCCGCGCTAGCGAAAGCGCCAGCGCCAGCGAATGGTCCGCCACTTCATCGATGCAGTAATCCGGCACATTGCAGACCGGGATGCCGTGTTCGCCCGCCGCTTTTAGATCCACATTATCGACGCCGATTCCGTAACGCAGAATGACTTTGCACCCGCGCAGATTTTCAATCACAGCACGTGTGATGGGCGCCCATTGCACGATCAACGCGTCGGCTCCCGCGCACTGCGCGATGACTTCTTCGGGGGTCTTGCACTGGCGGATTTCCAGCGCCGCGCCGGCCGCAGAGAGGATGTTAGTTTCCTGGTCAACGTTGGGGAACCCGTGGTCGGTGATGAAGGCTTTCAGCATAATTTTGTTACGGCATGATCACCGCTTTGATGTCGTTCGGGCCCGGACGCAGCATGCGGTGAAACATCTCGACGCTGTCTCCGAGCCGGGCGATCTCGGTCCAGGAAGTCACGTCCACGCGGCCCGTGCGCATGAGTTCCAAGGCATACTCCAACTCGTCTTTTTTCGCCGCGTAGGTGCCGAGAATCTGTTTCTCGGGCAGCGTGATCTGATAGGTGGCGAGCTCCATGTTGTCCGCGTGCAGACCGATCCAAACGGTCGCGCCTCCGGGTCGGAGACAGTCGAGCGAAAGCTTTTTGGTTTGCGCTGCGCCTACGGCATCGACGACGAGATCAACGCCTTCGCCTTCGGTTCTTTTGAGGAGTTCTTCGTGGATGTTTGTGGTGCCGCTTGGGAAGACCTCGGCGGCTCCGAGGCGCTTCGCGACTTCAAGTCGACCCTCGGATAAATCGCACACGAACACCGTCGCGCCGCGCATCACTTGGAGCGCTTGCTGAGCCATCAAGCCGATGGGACCTGCGCCGATGACAAGCGCGGTGTGGACGGGAAGATGGCGTGTGAGGTTCACCACATGAACGCCGTTGGCGAGGGGTTCCGTCATGGCGGCCGCTTCCGCGGAGAGCTCGGAGGGCCACGGGATCAGCACCTCGGCGGGGACGTTTACAAATTCGGCGAAGGCTCCGGCACGGTGCATACCGAAGATTTGGCGGTGGGCGCAAAGATGTGTGTCGCCGCGTCGACAGCGAATGCAGCGTCCGCACGGGACGACGGAATTGCTTACAAAGTTGCGGCCGAGCAGCGCGTTTTGATCTTCCGAGGAGACGGCCACGACCGTGCCGCAAAACTCGTGGCCCATGATCAGCGGTGGCTGACGCCGGACGCTTTGCGCTTTGAATGTTTCAAGTTCGCTGCCGCAAATTCCGCAGGCCGCGACCTTCAACAGAACTTCGCCGGCCGCCAGCTCGGGCGCTTCCACGGTGGTGGAGACCAGCGTGTCGAAAGCTGGATAATGAAGCGCCTGCATCATGGAATCCGAGGAACTCATTTCGCGATTATTCGACCGGTAATTCAGCCAGTTGGGCCAGTAGATCTTCACGCGCATGCACCAGGTGCGCGTGCATCGCCGCGGCTGCGTGTTCGCCATTGCCAGCTGCGATCGCTTCCAAAATTCCGGCATGCTGTCGGGCCGCGTAGAGAATTCCCGTGCGGGAAATGGTGAGCCGCCGCACTTCGACGATCAGCTCCGACAGCGCATCGAGCATCAAGCCGACCACCATGTTTCCGGCCGTCTTAACGATCATCTGGTGAAATACGATGTCGAGCGCCACCGCCTCCTCTGACGACTTTGCGCGCTCCAGTTTTGTCTGCATCTCGCCAAGTTCTTTAACCGCTTCCGGCGTCACATTGGCTGCGGCCTGGCGAGCCATCTCCACCTCCAACAGGAAGCGAGTGTCCATGGTTTGGGAAAGTCGTGACGCCGGATCGGGTACCAGAATTCGCAGCGAACTCGCAACCGGTTTGTGAAGTTTTCGAACCACCTCCACACCGACGCCGTGGCGGCTTTGTAGGAGACCGAGAGACTCCAGACGTTTCGTCGCTTCGCGCAACACCGTGCGGCTGACTTTGAAACGAGAGGTCAGCTCATGCTCCGGCGGAAGCAGAAAAACGCCGTGTTCGTTGGGAGCAGTCATCAGTGAAAGCTCATGGCACACCCGATCCACCTGAGTGGGCTTGGGAGGTTCAGCGCTGAGTTCTGTGACGGACATAGGGGGATGCGATCTGCAGGGGGATTCAAAAGTTCAGCTTTGACGGAGCTGGAAAAACTGACATCGGAGCTTTACAGGAGTCATATTATGACGTCAAATTAAATATCGCCTCAGGTGCGGGGACGTGACCCCGCCTGCCGGTCGTCGCGGAAAGCGCGCAAACTCGGACATAATATGACCGCCCTTCTGCGGCTGCCGATAACACCCCAGTTCACCACCCACTCAGATCACTCTCATGAAAATCATCCGCTACCTCGACGACGCCAATTCCGAACATTACGCCAGCCTCAATGCCGACGGCACCGCAGAGCGCCTGATCGGCTCGCCCTACGACAACCCGCAGCTTTCCGGGGAAACCGCTGAAGTCGCTAAACTGCTAGCGCCAATTCGCCCGACCTCCATCCTTTGCATCGGCCTCAACTACAAACGCCACGCCGCAGAAGGCGGCATGAAAATCCCCGAGGTTCCGATCCTCTTCGTGAAAGGCGTGAACGCTCTGCAGAACCCCGGCGACCCGATCCTCATCCCCACCCACCTCGCGAGCCATGAAGTGGACTACGAATGCGAGTTAGCTGTGGTCATCGGACGCGCCTGCAAAAACGTGAGCCGCGAGGACGCGCTTGATTACGTCCTCGGCTACACCTGCGCCAACGACGTCAGCGCCCGCGACTGGCAAATCAAATGGGGCGGTGGCCAATGGTGCCGAGGCAAGTTCTTTGACACCTTTGCCCCGCTCGGCCCGTGCCTCGTCACCCCGGACGAAATTCCCAATCCCAACGCGCTTGGAATCCGCACGATTCTAAACGGCGAAACAATGCAGAATTGGAATACCAACGACATGATTTTCGACGTGCCCGCATTGATCGAATTCCTCAGTGGCAGCACGACGCTCTTGCCCGGCACAGTCATTCTCACCGGCACACCTCACGGCGTCGGCATGGCTCGCAAACCCGAGCCGCGCTGGTTAAAGCCCGGCGACTCCGTAACCATCGAAATCGACGGCATCGGCGCTCTAACCAATCCGGTGCAGTTGGAAAGCCGAACCGTAGAAAGCTCCTAGCTTGTGCGGAACGGCGGCGGGATTTGTTCGCCTGGATAAACCACGCCGATCTGGCGGCGGATTTCGTCCATCACTTCCATGCGTTCGATGGCTTCGGCTGCGGTGAGCAGCGGGCTTTCTGTGAGGCCGAGGCGCATGCAGCGCATGGTTTCACTGGCTTGATAACACGCTGGCGGCATGGGCAGTTTGGGCTCAATGACGAGCGGTTCCTGTCCGTCGCGCAACATGGTGGCTCCGTGCGCCCACGTAAACTGCTCGATGAGGATCTTGCCGGTCGTTCCCATGATGGCGCCGCGATGAGGCGTGTGGGTGCGGTTGGCGGCGGACAAGATCGCCAGGCTGCCAGACGGATACTTCAGAACCATGGCGGTTTGCTCATCCGTACCGGTTTCGCAGAGCGTTCCTTGAGCGGAGATTCCGATCGGTCCCAAACCCAATGCCATGGTGGCAAACGCCAGCGAGTAACATCCGACATCGAGCAGACAGCCGCCGCGGCGTTCCATCGCAAAGTGGCGCTTGCCCGGATCCCAGTCGGTGCGGAAACCGAAGTCGGCAATGACCTGACGCACTTCGCCGATTTGTCCTTCCGCCAACCACGCCGCCACCTGTTGGGTCGCCGGGAGGAAACGCGACCAAAGCGCTTCCATGCAGAAGACGTTTTTCTCCCGCGCCATCGCGTAAACGGCTTTCGCCTCGGCGGCGTTGATCGTGAAAGGTTTCTCCACCAGGACGGCTTTGCCCTGGCTCAAAAGCTCGAGCGCATGCTCCGCATGAAACATGGGAGCGGAGCAGACATAAGCAACGTCCACATCGGGATCGCGCGCGAGTTTTGCGACGTCATCGTAGCAATGGGGCACGTTGAATTCTTTGCCAAACGCGTCCGCACTTTCCTGAAAGCGGGAGGTGACTGCCACCACTTCGGCATCGGGCAAAACGGCAATGGCTTTGGCAAATTCCTTGGCGTAGCCGGTGCCGACGATGCCCCAGCGGATCTTGGTTTGATTCATAAAATGTTTTGAGAGGAGAGTAGGGAAGCGGAGTCTGGCATCGAAGGGAAGACGCGGTCAACCCAGCGGACGCGTGAAGTTCCGCTATTTCGGAGAAACAGCCGGGCCGCAGAACTCCGGCCACACGGGAACTCGAGAACGCGGAGATTCGCCAGAAGCGAGCCAGCGGAGAGCGAATCCCCACGCTTTTCCACCATTCACGTCGATAGCTAGATCGACGCGATGACGCCCCGCTTTAAGGCTCACCGGGATCTCGTGATGATCCGCCACGCAGGGATTGGTGCCGCGCGGATCGCTGTGAATTTCGCGGCCATTCAGCCACAGGCGCACCGGGCCGTCGTAGCCAAAGCCGAGCGATAATTTCGTTGCTGAGACGGCTTCATACTCGGCGGTGAAACACCCCACGCCGCGCCGCCCGACCCAGTGTTCGTGAAGGTTGATAAATTCCGGCCAGTACGGTTCACCGCCTTTGCGAGAGGGTTCCTCCGAAGCCAGTGAAGCCACACGCGCGGAGGTTAGGTTGGACAATGTCTCGTCGTGGACTTTGTGACCGCCGGCCCAATTGACCAAGCCCGGGCCGCAAAGAGGTTCGCCTGTAATGGCGAGCGGACCGGTGACTGGAACGGCCGCATCGCGCCCATCGGTGAGTAGCGCAGGTGGATTGCTTCCGTGTCCATACATC
>DASVRZ010000086.1:0-4506 GCA_036388355.1 Chthoniobacterales bacterium
CGCTATCCTTGCAGGTATCCGCGCCACGCAGCCCAAGGCAGATGATCCGAGCGAGTACTACGGGTGGTTCAAAGCGCGCCAAAAGAGTAAGCTTTGAGATTGATCGCGAGCGGATGTTTCCAACTTTGCTACATATGAGACCTGAATATTTTCTGCCGATCGTTATACTTCTGGTATTCTGGTTCTTCTTTCGTTTAGCCAAGACCCATTCGCTAATGGATCGGCTTCTCCGGCAGCTCTACACCAATCACCGCGAGATCTGGGAAGCGGTGGGGCGACCTCGTGGATGGCGGTGGTCTCAAATGAGCTTCTCCATGTTTATCTTTCCAGGGTCGTGGCTGCGGCGCGATCCCGACTGGCTGGAGCGCACTCCAGAGTTGCGGGATAACTTTCAGAAGATCCGCGAAGGATATCGCGAATGGAACTTTGTGGCGGTGCCCGTGTTCGTCTGCACCGGACTTTTGTTTGCCCTTGTCGTGAAGCTTCTCAATTACCGATGAAGCCGTCGGAAATCGCCGCCAGCTACGACAGTATTGCCCAGCGGTGGCTGGAGCCGCATCTGGATCCGAATGGCATTAGCCAGCATGAGCGGGCGCTTGGCTTTCGTTCGGGTGGCGGGAGGGCGCTGGATGTGGGCTCGGGGTGCAGTGGGCGCTTTATCCGACTGCTGGAGCAGCACGGTTATGAGGTGGAGGGGCTGGATTTATCTGCGGAGATGATTGCGCTGGCGAGGGCACGGAATCCGCAGACGACGTTTCATCATGCCGACATCTGCGAGTGGATACCTGCGCAGGCGTATGATTTTATCACCGCGTGGGATAGCATCTGGCATGTGCCGCTGGATCGCAGCGAAGGGGTCTTGCGGAAGTTGTGTGGTGCGTTGAGCGTAGGCGGTGTGTTCATCTGGACGACAGGCGGAGTGGACGCACCGGAGGAGAAGCGCGATTCCGCGATGGGTGTTCCGATGTATTACAACGCATTGGGTATTCCGAAGACGCTGGCGATATTAGCCGACGCCGGATGTGTCTGCCGGCACCTGGAGTATGATCAATGGCCGGAGAGTCATGTGTATCTCATCGCGCAGAAGATCTAGCGAATGGGAAGGTGCTCACGACTGCCTTCGCTTGATAACTACAGCTTTAAGTTGATTCCCTATTCACATAGCTCTACACACAAACACGAAACATTCTCCCCAATCCGATGAAACTTTTCCTGATAACACTCTTATTAACGGCGTCGCTCATCTGCGCCCGTGCGGCGGAACCTATCGGAGGGGCGTTTGGCATGAAGCTGGGTGATACTTTCACACCCACGGGTGAGCCTTAGTGAAGTTTCACAAATATAGTTACGAGTTTAAGCCGAAGAATCCCAACTCGATGTTTGAAACCTACTTGGTGATGATTACTCCGAATTCTCATCTCATCTATGGGATCGTGGCGATTTCAAAACGGGAAGAGCAGGAACAAGCTAAGACGACTCGCCGAAAGGTGCGGGCAGTGATCGGACAGAAATACGAGGAGCAGCCATCCGAGGAGGAATCTATCGAGCGCGATAATCGCAGAATTCACCTGAGCCATCCGGGGCGGGGCACCTCCTCCTTCCACCTAGTCTACTCAGATGGGACGCTAGCAGAGAAAGCGGCACAAGAGGAATGTGAGCACGAGCAGAAGGAGTTTAAGGAAGGGCAGATGAAACTCGTGAAGGATGCTGACGCCACTGGTATCTGAACTGGATTTTCTCGCGGTTAAAACGGAGGTGGCGCGATCTGCGTCTTCGGTGGGGCGATCCACCTGTTGTTGGAGCGAGTTAGAGCAGTTTGACGAAGCGCTGGCCGGGGAGTTGTTTGACAAGCCGTTTCATCTCCAAGGCTAATAGGGTGGAAAGGACTTTTCCCGTGGGGAGGCCGGCGTTCGCGACGACGCGATCGATGGGGGTCTCGTCGTCGGTGATGGCGTTGTAAACGGCTAGTTGTTCTTCGGTGAGATCGGTGGGCGCACTGCGGGTGAGTTGCGGTTCGTGGCGGAAGAGGGTGCCGAGGTCGTCGAGGATGTCGGAGGCGTCCATGACGAGTTTGGCTCCGCCCTGGATGAGCTTGTTAGAACCCATGGAGTTCGGGCGGTCGATAGGACCCGGAACGGCGTAAACGGTGCGGCCTTGTTCGAGGGCCATGTTAGCGCTGATGAGGGCGCCGCTGTTGAGACCTGCTTCGACGACCAGCGTGCCGAAGCTCCAGCCGCTGATGATGCGGTTGCGCATGGGGAAGGTTTGGCGGTCGGGTTGGACGGTGATGGAGAATTCGCTGATGACGGCTCCGTTACCGGAGGCGATTTTTGCGGCGAGCTCTTTGTTTTCCGGTGGATAGAGAAACTGGAATCCGCTGCCGATGACGGCGATGGTGCGTCCTTTTGCAGCGAGCGCTCCCTGATGCGCGGCGGTGTCGATACCGCGGGCGAGTCCGCTAACAACGGTGAGCCCCGAGTAGGCGAGTTGATAAGAGAGTTTGCGTGCGGATTCGATGCCGTAGTGGGTGGTTTTGCGCGAGCCGACGACGCCGATGGCGTGTTGATCTTTGTCGAGGAGCTGGCCCCAGACATAGAGGACGGTGGGAGGGTCGTGGATTTCGCGAAGGAGCTTCGGGTAAAAGCTGTCGGCCTGGGTGATGACGGTGACGCCGTATTCCTGGATGCGGGCGAGTTCGGCGCTGAGGTCGATGGTTTTCTCCCAGTTGGCGATTTCGGACGCGGTGTCGGGGCCGATGCCGGGCATTTGCTCCAGTTGCGATTGGCGGGCGGTGAGGATGCCTTCGGGTGAACCGAAGCAGTCGAGGAGCTTGCGGATGCGGACGGGGCCGATGCGCGGGATCATGTTGAGCGCGATGCAGGCCTCGGTGTGGTTCATCGCGTTCAATGAATCAGAAATCTGCGGAAAGGAGGAACCACTTTCTCGCTGGGGCGGAGGATTCCTGGAGCTGGGCGGTTGTGCTAGCGGAGGGCTTCGACTTCGCGGCGAATGTCGTCGACGGCGACGTCGCTGGAGACGAAGGCGTCGCCGATGCCGCTGGAGAGGATGAAGCGGATCTGGCCGGCGGAGAATTTTTTGTCGCGAGCCATGGCCCCGAGAATGGAATCGGTGGTAATGTTTGCCGGCAGGCGGTTGGGAAGCTCGAATTGGGTGAGAAGGGCTTCGATGGCTGCGCAGTCGGCGGCGGGCATGCCGGCCTTGGCAACGGAGAGGCGGGCAGCGGCTAGGATGCCGAGGCCGATGGCTTCGCCGTGGAGGAGGTTCCCGTAGCCAGCGGCGTTTTCGATGCCGTGGCCGATAGTGTGGCCGAAGTTGAGGAGCGCTCGGAGGCCGAGTGTCTCGAATTCGTCGGCGCTGACAATGGCGGCTTTGATCTCGATGTTGCGCCGGATGATGGCGGTGAGTTGATCGGTATCGGATCGGTGGAAGTGTTTCAGTGTCTCAAAGAGATCGGCGTCGCGGATGATGGCGTGCTTGATGATTTCGGCGAAGCCTTCGTTAAACTCGCGCGTCGGCAATGTCTCCAGGGTGCCAATGTCCACGATAACTGCGCGCGGCTGGTGGAAACTGCCGACGAGGTTCTTTCCGGTGGCGAGATTGACGCCCGTTTTTCCTCCGATCGAGCTGTCGACCTGCGCCAGAACGGTAGTGGGAATCTGAATATAAGGAATTCCGCGGAAATAGATGGAGGCAACGAAGCCCGCCAGATCGCCGATGACTCCGCCACCCAGGGCGACAACGAAGGATGAGCGGTCGAGCCCATTCTGGGCCATTCTTTCGAGGAGGTCCTCTGCGACTGAGAGCGATTTGCTTTTTTCTCCAGCAGCAACAGTAAGCTCTGTCGCCTGGATGCCGACCGCACTAAGGCTGTCTAGAAGAGCGCTCGCGTAGAACGGACCGACCCGACCATCAGTAATGAGGACACATTTCGTGCCTAAATGCTTGGCCTGCTCTCCAGAGGTTTCGAGCAGGTCAGAACCGATGTGTATTTGATAGGAGCGGCCACCCAGTTCTGCAAGAACGGGGTTACTGTCCGTCATCATCATAGACCCAACGCATCTTTCCCCCGCCCGCAGCGGATGCAGTGCTGTCATCCTTGAATTTGGAATAAAGCATATCCTCGGCATGGCCATCCGCGAACACTGCACTGATGCGGGTGCGGTTGAGATGAGTGCCACCGGCCGCAGTACCCGGCTCAACAATGACGTCATCTTTACTCACGCCTGCAAACTCCGGGCCCGCTCCCGCCTTTTGGCTCGATGCAAATAAAATCAGACTGGTCGGATAATTGATTTTGGAAGCAGACACTCCCAAGAGGCTTTTTTTACCATTGATGCCGTAGCTAATCGGAGCGGTACCGGAATTGGCTGAACCCTCAACAGTAGCACGTTTATCGAAGGGTGACTTGAAGACTTTCCAAGACGCCGCGTAGGAGTGTAGTTGCTGAGGCCACGAAGTGGTTCCGCTGTCGCTCTTGCCATCTGG
>DASVRZ010000087.1:0-2046 GCA_036388355.1 Chthoniobacterales bacterium
TGGCTAATTTCGACGGTCGCCTGGAGCAGGTAAACCCCGCCTGGACGAAAACTCTCGGCTGGACCGAAGAGGAGCTCACCTCGAGGGGGTTCGCGGGTTTCATTCACCCGGAAGACCACGAAGCCACAAACGCCATCCAAAAAGAGCTCTCCCAAGGGCGCCCCATCCGCGATTTCGAAAATCGCTACCTCTGCAAAGATGGGTCTTTTCGCTGGCTCTCCTGGCGGTGTCATCCGCTGGTCGAGTCTTCTCAGATTTTCGGCATTGCCCGCGACGTCACGGATCGTCGGAAAAACGAGGAGCGTCTTGTCGAACAGATGGCTCTGCTCGACGCGGCCCACGAAGCCATCCTCGTCAAAGACATGGATGAGCGGATCATTTTCTGGAACAAAGGCGCCGAACGCACCTTTGGCTGGACCGCGGAAGAAGTTCTCGGCAGAAAACCGCCCGATCTCCTCTTTAAGAATCCCGACGAATATCAAAAAGCTTACGCCGAGTTGCTCGCGAAAGGAGAATACAGCGGGGAACTGCTCAAGCTCAACAAGCGGGGCGAGGAATTGATGATCGCTACCCGCTGGACGCTGGTGCGCGACGAACGGGGTCAGCCAAAGTCGGTTTTGGCGATGAATTCAGATGTCACGGAGAAGAAGCGCCTGGAATCCCAATTCCTCCGGGCCCAGCGCATGGACAGCATCGGCACGCTGGCTGGCGGCATTGCACATGATCTCAACAACATGCTCGCGCCGATCCTCATGTCGTTGGAGATCTTGAAAATGAAGTTCCCTGACGAGGCGACTGAGCACCTCCTCGATACGCTGCTCAACAGCGCGCAGCGCGGGGCCGACCTCGTTAAACAAGTCCTCTCCTTTGCCCGCGGCGTCGAGGGCGAACGCATCGTCATCAACCCCAGCCACCTGCTGCGCGACATCCAGAAGATCGCATTTGATACATTCCCGAAATCCGTCGTTCTGGATTTGGACGTCCCGCCGACCCTCTGGACCGTCATGGGCGACCCGACACAATTGCATCAGGTTTTCCTGAACCTCTGCGTGAACGCCCGCGACGCGATGCCTGAAGGTGGCCAGCTCAACATCACCTTGGCGAACATCGTTCTCGACGAGACTTATGCGGCCATGAACCCCGGCTCCTCCCCGGGTTCCTATGTGATGATCGACATTTCCGACACCGGGACCGGGATTCCCCCCGAAGTGCAGGAGAGGATTTTCGAGCCGTTCTTTACGACGAAAGAATTTGGCAAAGGCACTGGGCTCGGCCTTTCCACCACCATCGGGATCATCAAGAGCCACAAAGGTTTCATCAATCTTTACAGTGAGGTCGGCAAAGGGTCGAAATTCAAAGTCTATCTGCCTGCGAGCACTTCGGCCCAGGCGGCGCAGGAAGTCGCCGTGGCCCAAACCCGGCTGCCGCGCGGCGACGGCGAATTGATCCTGGTGGTGGACGACGAAGATGCCATCCGTCAGACAGTGAAGAACACCCTGGAGCGCTTCAACTATCGCGTCGTCCTCGCGGAGCACGGAGCTGAGGCCATTTCCCTTTATGTGCGGCATCGGAACGAGGTCGCCGTGGTTATCACCGACATGGCGATGCCCGTGATGGACGGCCCGGCCACGATCATTGCTCTGCAATCGCTCGATCCGAAATTGAAGATCATCGGCTCCAGCGGATTGTCCTCGAATGGAGGCGTCGCCAAAGCCATCGGCTGCGGCATCCAACATTTCGTGCCCAAGCCCTACACTGCGGAAGTCATGCTGAGGAAACTCCGCGACATCCTCACCGAGGATCCCGCGGAGCCAGCGGCGTAGGCCTATCACTCGGGAGAAATTGCGACGCCCGGCCCCAGCAACGTCGCGGCGGCTTCCGGGAGCGCACGCGTCTCGCGTGCACTTTCCGGCGTCCCGCCGGAAGCGGAGGACGTGGCGGTCCTATCGACAACGAGCACAACCTTCCGGGGAGCGCAGGCCGCTGGCCTGCACCCTTCGGCGGCTCGCCGAAGGGCGGGGAGGGACGTTCCTCTGTGGTTCGGCG
>DASVRZ010000088.1:0-17056 GCA_036388355.1 Chthoniobacterales bacterium
AAGAGCAGCCAGCGGTGCCGCCTCCGGAAGATCCTGTATTGAAAGCGCGGATGGAACTAGAAATCAAAATCGCCGAAGAAGACGACGCCTTTAGAAAGGGCATCTTCGACGGAGCTGAATTCACACCCTTCACCTGTCCCGAGTGCCATGGTGTCCTTGTGAAAATCGTTGAAGGCAAAATGGCCCGCTTCCGCTGCCACACCGGTCACGCTTACACCGACAGCTCGTTACTCGAAGGGGTAATGGAGGCGACGGGAGAAATGTTGTGGCAGGTTATGCGCAGCTTGGAGGAAGGCGTGATGCTGCTGAACCAGATGGGACAAAGCCTTCAGGTCGCTGGCAACAGTGAGCGCGCGAAAATATTCTTCGAGAAGGCGCAGGAACTTGAGAAACGTTCCGATACCTTTCACGAGACGGTTCTCAAGCATGAGAGCCTTAGTGGGGATAATCTCGGCCAAGACAGGCAGAAGAACCCATGACATAAGAAACGCCACATGGCCTCAAACTCAGCCACGACTCAGGGAGGCATTGCTCAAGAGCCGGTCACTTCAACATTGAAGCCTCCGTTGGTTCAGATCCCAGCGCCGCAACCATTTTGAAAAGGTTTGTTTCTCCTAGGAGAGCTGGCTTTTTTCGCCTCAAGCAAAAGGCGTCCCTGCAGTAGCACGAAGAGACGTCGCTCTCGCTATCCGAGGAAGACAGTATCCTCCTCCAGACCCAGCGCGCTCGCCTGGCAACCGTAGGGGGCAAACAGTCCGAGCGAGCAACTACTTCGCCGCGACCACGTTCCACTGAACGAGGCTCCGGCGCTCCCAGAGCTCCTGAATAACTGCGTCGGGATAAGGAACTCGGCAGTTTGGATCGGCACCACCTGATTTTCCTGATCTCTGGGAGGAAAGCTCTTACAGCTAAAGGAACAGGTCTTTTTACACGCGAGGAGTTCCGGGACTGCAAAGAAGCGCTGGAAGCCGCGTTTGAGGAGCCGAATGCTAAAGAACCGTGTGAGCGTTAGAAGAGTGCGTAACCGGACAGAACACGGGAGGGCTTGCTTAATTGTAAACTGCCGTGAGAGTCCACCCCGATGTCATCTCGTAAAATAGCTGAGACCCCCTGATGAATCTGGACGTCAGCCAGCACTTCAGCGCGATTCTCGAGAGCGTCAAAGACTACGCAATCTTCACGGTTGATACGCAGGGGGTGGTGACAACCTGGAATGCGGGAGCCCAGGGCATTTTTCTTTGGGAGCCTCATGAGATCGTTGGTCGTAGTGCCGAGGTGCTATGGACGGTTGCAGATCAGGCGCACGAAGGAGCGGCGAAGGAAATGGAGACGGCCGCGCGCGAGGGAGTGGCGCAGGATCGGCGGTGGCACCGCCGCAAAGACGGCACTGAGTTCTTCGCCAACGGCACTCTCCGTCCGATGCGGGATGAGACGGGAACGTTGATGGGCTTTACGAAAGTTTGCCGCGATGTGACCAGCGAGCTCGCCACGGAGGAGGCGCTCGCAGCGGCGAGAGCCCAAACAGTGGCCGTGCTGCATCGCGAGCAGTCGCGATTGACGGAGGTCTTTCAGCGCTCACCAGCCTTCATGGCCATTTTGCGGAGTCCGCAACATGTCTTCGAACTTGTAAACGCGCAATTCGAGCGATTGGTTGGGCACAGAGATCTTCTTGGTCTGCCTGTGCGGGAGGCGCTGCCAGAGCTGGCGGGTCAGGGTTATTTCGAATTGCTGGATGGGGTGTATAACACGGCTGAGCCCTTCGTTGGGAAAGGGTTTCGCGTCCTTGTGCAGCAGAAGCGGGATGACACCCCGGTAGAGAGGTACGTCGACTTCGTGTATCAGCCGATGCTCGGGGAGGATCAGCAGGTCACCGGGATATTCGTGCACGGGGTGGATGTGACGGAGCGGGAAACTGCGGAACTGACAGCACAACGGCTGGCTTCGATTGTCGATTCGTCCAATGACGCGATCATCGGCAATGATGCAAACGGCATCGTAACCAGCTGGAACAGCGCAGCGGAGCACATCCTCGGCTACACGGCAGAGGAGATTATAGGACAAGCGATCTCTTCCATTATTCCTGTAGCACAGCAGGCGGAGGAAGAAGCCATCTTTGCGCGGATCCTTAGCGGAGAGCGGGTGGACCACCGGGAGACTGTAAGGCTCACCAAAAATGGCCAGTTACTAGAAATGTCCGTCACCACTTCGCCTATTCGCGATGTTGTCGGCCGAGCGATTGGAGTGTCGAACGTGGCTCGCGACATCACGGAGCGCAAACTCGCGGAGGCGAAGCTCCTAAGCAGTGAGCAGCGATTCCGTCAGCTCTGGGCCACAACGACGGATGCCGTGGTGATCATCGATCCGCAGCAGCGCGTCCATTTTGCGAATCCGGCAGTGTCCACGGTCTTCGGGTGGAGTCCCGAGGAGATCATGACGCTGGGGATGTCGATCTTCGTCCCGGAGAGGCTGCGGGAAGCGCACTTGCGGGGAATGGCACGTTACCTCGAAACCGGGGTGCGGCGTCTGGATTGGCGAGCTATCGAAATCCCGGCGCTGCACCGGGCGGGGCACGAATTTCCCGTGGAGATCTCGTTCAGCCACTTCAAGGATGATGGGGTGGATCTCTTCGCCGCCTTTATGCGGGACATCACCGACCGGAAGCAGGCGCAGGAGGCCTTGCAGCGGAGCGAAGCCAGCTTTCGTCAGCTGGCCGATTCCAACCCGGAGATCGTGTGGGCGGCTCGGCCCGATGGCTATGTGGACTACTTCAACAAACGTTATTACGATCTGACCGGCCTACAGGATAGGACGGAAGGTGATGAAAGCTGGCAGCCGATCCTTCACCCCGATGATCTGCCGCGGATCGATAAGGCCTGGAGTGATGCTTTGAAAACAGGCGAGCCTTACGAACTGGAACTCCGGCTTCGACGGGCTGCAGATGGGCAGTACCGATGGTATTTGTCGCGCGCTTTGCCGGTCCGAGACGCGGAGGGAAATATCATCCGGTGGTTTGGCACCACCACCGACATTCATGATCGGAAGATGCTCCAGCAGGAGAATGAGCATTTGCTGGATTCGGAGCGAGCTGCCCGGGCCGATGCGGAACGTTCCAGCCGGATGAAGGACGAGTTTCTCGCCACCCTTTCACACGAGTTGCGCACTCCGCTGAACGCCATCCTCGGTTGGTCCCAGATTCTGCGCAGCGGAGAGGTGGACCCTGAAGATCTCGCGCAGGGTATGGACGTGATCGAACGAAATGCCCGGGCCCAATCCGCCATCATTGAGGACCTTCTGGATATGAGCCGGATCGTTTCCGGAAAGGTGCGCATCGAAGTGGAGCAGGTGGATCTGGCGCCGCTTGTCCAGGCGGCGATCGAAAGCATTCGTCCGGCGGCGGAAGCGAAGGGTATCGCCATCGTCAGTGCCGTGGATTCCGAAGTCGGATCAGTGACCGGAGACCCAAGCCGGCTCCAGCAGATCTTCTGGAACCTGCTGAGCAACGCGGTGAAGTTCACGCCGCGCGAAGGCCAGGTTCAGGTCGGGTTAAAGCAGACAGATTCGTCTGTCGAAATCAGCGTGACCGACACCGGCGAAGGGATCGACCCCGCGTTTCTCTCACACGTCTTCGAACGTTTCCGCCAGGCGGACGCCACAAGCACGCGGAAGCATGGTGGCTTGGGCCTCGGCCTGGCGATCGTCAAGCAGCTCGTGGAACTACACGGAGGTTCGGTGCGAGCAGAGAGCGCCGGAGCCGGCCAGGGCAGCACTTTTTCGGTAATGCTGCCCCTGCATGTGAGCCATGGTGGATCCGACGCGCCTGAGCAGGTGCAGCGGTCCGAATCGGCGCTCCGCTTTCTCCCAAAGCGGAACGACCCGTGCCTGAAGTTGGAGGGGGTGAAAGTCCTGGTGGTCGAAGACGAGCCGGATGCGCGCGAAGTGGTGAAGCGATTACTCTCCCAGTGCAGCGCCATGGTCACGACCGCGGGTTCAGCGGAGGAAGCAATGAAAATAATCGAAGCCGATCTGCCGGATGTGCTGGTGAGCGACATCGGAATGCCGGGGGAGGATGGCTATGCACTCATTGCGCGGGTGCGGGCCCTAGATCCATTGCATCGGGGGCGAATCCCAGCCATTGCCCTCACCGCCTACGCCCGGAGCGAAGACCGCACAAGGATGGTAGCCGCGGGTTTCGACGCGCATGTCGCAAAGCCAGTTGAAGGTCCGGTTCTGGTTTCGATGATCGCCCGCCTCATGGGCGACAGCTTGTCTGCAAGTGGCAGCTCACCCGGAACTCCGCCCTCTGATCGTGGCTAGTGTCAGCCTCCTAGAAAATGCCAAGCCTAAGAAGGTCAGAGCAAGATCACGCTCCAGCACCACAGTGTGCAACTCTACCGGCTACCGACGCTTTGCTCCAGATGTCGCGGACGCCTGCTTTGGTCGTGATGATTCGCCTGTCGCTCCACGCCACTTAGATCAGCGCCTTTCCCGCTCCGCCCACGTGCTCAATCTAGTAGGACATATTTTGACCTTGCCCCTAATTTCTGCCAGGGTAAAATCTGTGGCAGGGGGGCAAAACGGGTGGACCCGAAGATCTATTCAGACCTTCAGATCCAAACGTAAACCCTTGGAGATCAGCAAGTTCGGGGAGTTAGCTCAGTTGGTAGAGCGCGTCGTTCGCAATGACGAGGTCAGGGGTTCGATCCCCCTACTCTCCACCATTCAGCTCTGGTGCGGTTGTAGCAGAAGCGATGTTTTGGCTGATCAGCGAGCGAGCGGGAGTGGCTTATTTTACAATGCCCCAACGTCGCGGACTTTGCTTTCCCAGCGGGTGAGTAGGTGGATGACGATGTTAGTGCCGAACTTGAAGGTGTTGGCGATTTTCTCCGGCTCCAGGCCGCGGAAATAGGTTTCGCGGTTGTCCCAGATCGACGGGTTAATGGCGACGTATTGCAGCTTATCGTTCTTGCGTAGGTCCACCTGCCATTTGGAGTCGAGGCCGATCTGCCACATGTCTCCGTAGTCGTTCGCGGTGTAGAGCACTGCCACTTCGCCGTGATAGTGGATGGCGTAAACCGGCTCTTGATAGCCGTTCATTCCGGGAGGAACGGCGGTGATTTCTTTGTAGTAGGTCTTTGTGTAGATGGGGTGATCTTTCGGGAGCACCTCGAAAGATTTATCCACGTCGGGAAGCACCCGTTTCATCTCGCGGCGGAAGGCGATGTCGAAGCGCGAACGTTGTCCGGGCAGTGAGCTGTCGCCCCACACGCAACCGCCGAGGCGGAGATAGCGGCGGAGATTTTCAACTTCTTTGTCGGTGAGGACGAAGTCCTGATGCCCGGTGAAAAAGAGGAACGGAGGGCGGACAGAAAAGAGCTTGTCGCTGGCGAGGTCGATCGCTTCCGGATCGGGCGTGGCGTCGATCTTGTTCTTCGATTGGGTCTTCATGAGGTAGAGCAGATTTGGAAGGCTGCCGCCGGTGATTTTGTCGCCGGTGCGGGAGACGGTGGAGGCCCAGTCGCCGCCGCTGTATTTCGCGACGTAGGCAGTGAAACGAAAAATCTGATCTCGCAGTGCTTTGCTGCTGCCGGAGCCATTAGGCCGCCAGTCCGCGGTAAAAGCACTGATGTCTGCTCTCGTTTCGCGGCTCATTTGTTCACCGTTAGGCCCGGGATTGCCTGGCGCCGTCGAACCTATCGGAACGGTTGCTGGACTCTGCGAGGGAGCAAAGGCCAGCGCGGTATGCATGAGGAAATCTGTCATTGCAGATTTCGAGGTAATCGCGGGATTCGCGGGCGCTGCACTAGCCTGCGTTGGCGAAACAGTGAACTTCAGTTGGTCCCGGGGCGGCGTGATGGAGGGCGGTTGGCTCGCTGGCTCCGGCCTCCCGGAAACAATCTCACCTGGAGAAGTCATTACTTCGGGTTCCTCCTGAGCTTGCTTGATGAGCGCTTTACCCCCGAAGAAAAGCACGATCAAGAAATGAAAGAGAAGCGAGAGAACGAAGAACGGCGATTTGTTGAGCCCAAAGCGGGCAGGCGAAAAGGAGGCGGGAGCAAGGGTGTTCATAGGAGGTGGAGGGTTTCAGGAGGTACACTCCCCGAGCCGCCATTTTCTTAGAAGGTTTTCGGAGGAGACCTCCATCAGGAGACAGCCGAAGGCGCTGCTGGCCCGAATGGGTGGTATGACCAGCTCTCAACAACCTAATGAACGCCCGGTGCAGGCAGTGATCTTTGACGTGGACGGAACTCTAATCGATTCGGTCGATCAACACGCCCACGCCTGGCAGGATGCGCTGGCGGAGTTTGGAAAAGATGTGCCGTTCGAAGACGTGCGCTTCCAGATCGGCAAGGGAGGGGATCAATTCATGCCCGTGTTTCTTAGCGAGGAGGAGATCGAGGAGTTTGGAAAAGACTTGGGCGAGCGCCGCGCGGAGATCTTCAAGGAAAAGTATCTGCCTCAGATCCAGAAGTTTCCCCAGACGCGTGAGCTGTTTCAGCGGGTCCGCGAGAGCGGGAAAAAGATCGCCCTGGCTTCCTCCGCCAAAGCCGACGAACTCGAAGACTACAAAAAGATCGCGGACATTGAGGACCTCGTGCAGGAACAGACATCGTCTGACGACGCCGAAAAATCGAAGCCGTTCCCGGACATCTTTGCCGCTGCTCTGGATCGGCTGGGCAACCCGCCGCCGGAGGAAGTGATCGTGATCGGCGATACACCCTACGACATCGAAGCCGCCGGCAAGATCCGCCTGCGCACGATCGCTGTGCGCTGCGGAGGTTTTCCTGAGGACACGCTAAAGGATGCGGTCGCGATCTACGATGACCCGGCGGATCTCCTCGCGAACTACGACGCTTCTCCTCTGGGCGCGTCGTAAACCTCCGGGCTTTTCCCAAGGTCTGCAGGTGCGGTAAAGAATCCAAAAATGCGCTTGCCCGGCAAAATGGCGGGTTCTATTTTCTAGGCCAACCACTCGTCCGGAGGGGTGCTTTTTCATCCCTGCATGCGCCGGGGGACGAACGCGATTTCGGACTCACTGACTACATGGACCTTCCCACTGATTTCGTTGCCAAGATCGACCAAGCGATCTCGCATTACCCTGTCTCGAAACGTTCCGCGGTGCTGCCCCTGCTGCACCTGTTTCAGGAGGAGTTCGACTACGTCAGCGACGAGACGATTACCTGGGTGGCCGAGAAGCTCGAGTTGCAGCCGATCAATGTCCTCGAAGTCGTCACTTTTTATCCGATGTTCCGCCGCAAACCCGCGGGAAAACATCACATTCGCGTCTGCCGCACGCTCTCCTGCGCGATGGGCGGCAGCTACGAGCTGATGGAGCATTTCTGCCAGAAGGCAGGCATTCACCGGCACGACCATTCGGCGGGTCATGCGGATCCGGTCGCGATCAGCGATGATGGAAAGTTCTCCATCGAATTCGTCGAATGCCTCGCAAGCTGCGGAACCGCGCCGGTGTGCATGATCGGGGACAGTTTCTACGAAGGCGTCACGCATGAAGAAGCCACTGCGCTCCTCGAAAATTGCGCTGAGCCCGAGCAATACGCAGTGTAAACTTTCCCAATTTCCATGGTCTCTCTCATCAAACAGCCGCATCCCCGGGAACACCGGATGATCTTCAAAAACATCGACCGTCCCGACTGGGGGAACGACATCGAGTCGTATCTGCAGGATGGCGGTTACGAGGATTTGAAGAAAGCGATCACGCTGCAGCCGGTGGACATCGTGAACGAGGTGAAAGCCTCCGGTTTGCGCGGACGCGGCGGTGCGGGTTTTCCGTGTGGCGTCAAATGGGGCTTCATTAAGCAAGACGGTCCGAAGCCGAATTACCTCATCTGCAACGCCGACGAATCCGAGCCGGGGACATTTAAGGATCGCTATATTCTGCATCAAGATCCGCATCAGCTCATCGAAGGCATGCTCATCGCTTGCTGGGCGCTGAATGTCCACCTGGCTTACCTCTACATTCGCGGGGAATTCCCAGAAGCAGCCAAGATCGCGGAGCGCGCGATCGAAGAAGCACGGGCCAAAGGTTTCCTCGGCAAAGACATGCTCGGCACCGGGCATGAGATCGAGATTTACGTGCATCGCGGAGCGGGCGCTTACATTTGCGGAGAGGAAACGGGCCTTATCGAATCGCTCGAAGGCAAGCGCGCTTACCCGCGGATTAAGCCGCCGTATTTTCCAGCGGTGCTCGGCCTTTATCAATGCCCGACGATCGTGAACAACGTGGAAACGCTCTGTCACGTGAAACACATCGTGCGCATGGGCGGTGCGGAATACGCCAAGATTGGGCGTCCAAACAACACCGGCACGCGCATTGTTTGCGTGAGCGGGGACGTGGTGAAGCCCGGCTATTTTGAAATCGAAGTGGGCTCCATCACCTTCGGCGAGCTCATCAACGAATTCTGCGGCGGACTCAAACCCGGCCGTAAACTGAAAGGCGTGATCCCAGGCGGCAGCTCTGCGAAAGTCCTGCGAGCCGGTGAGAAATACAAGATCAAGGAAAAGGCGGAAGACGGCTCCATGGTAGACAAAGAGATCGGACTCGAAGACATCCGGCTCGACTTCGATTCACTTGCGGCTGTGGGATCGATGGCCGGCTCCGGCGGCGTCGTCGTTATGGACGATACCCGCGACATGGTGTGGGTCCTGAACAACCTCAACAATTTCTACGCTCACGAGAGCTGCGGTCAGTGCACCCCATGCCGCGAAGGCAGCCTCTGGATGAAGAAAATCACCGACCGCATCGTGGCGGGCGGCGGCGTGGACAACGATCCAGCCGTCCTCAAGAACGTGGCCGACAACATCGCTGGCAAAACGATCTGCGCCTTCGGCGAAGCCTGCAGTTGGCCGACGCAGAGTTTCCTAGCCAAGTTCCCGGAAGAATTCACCTCCAAGTCCACTAAGCCTTACCCACCGGCGATGCCGCCCGAATACACGAGCAAAGAAGTCACCGAGCACGATCACGTGCCAACGACTTTGGGAGCCCGCGGTGCCGGCATTATGGCCGTGGAAGCGAGCAAATAGGCTTCCGGAGGGAGTTGGCGTCCTTAGGAATTTAGCGATGCTTGGCGCCTACAGTTAGGAAGCCGAAGAAGCGATGAGGCGCCCCGATTTCGGCGGGCCGGAAAGCCTGCTAGTACCTGCTGAGGAAGTTCCTCAGCGAACGCGCTATATGGATGAAGTACGGAGGCAGATCGGCGTCGGGGTTGCGGAGTTCGGTTTCTTCACCTCATAATGCCCTGTCTGCCACGGAATCAACGCGGCGTTAGAAAACTTTTATGTCACAAATACTGCCTTCCATTGCCAGTAAGTCGTCGTGGTTCACGCAGGATCGTTTTGGTTTGTTCATTCACTGGGGTTTGTATTCCCTCGCGGCGCGCCATGAATGGATCATGCAAAAAGAGGAGATCGCGCCCGAAACGTATCGAGAACGCTACTTTCCACGCTTTGAAGCCGACCTTTTCAACGCCCATGAATGGGCGCAGCGCGCCGCCGATGCGGGCATGAAGTATGTCGTTTTTACAACCAAGCATCACGAAGGCTTTTGTTTGTGGGACACCAAGCTCACGGATTATAAAGTCACCAACTCGCCGCTGGGCCGCGATGTCACGCGCGAAGTTGTCGATGCCTTTCGCGCACGCGGATTGAAAATTGGTTTGTATCATTCGCTCATCGATTGGTCGCATCCCGATTTCAAGATCGATGACCAGCACGCGCTGCGTTTTCATCCCGACCGCGAAGCGTTGGATGAAGGCCGCGACCAGAAGCGCTACGCTGAATATCTGCATGGACAAGTGCGCGAGTTGCTGACCGACTACGGCCAGATCGATTTGCTCTTCTACGATTTCTCCTACCCTGAACGCTTTGGCTGGACGAATACCAAAACCGGCGGTCCATTTCGCGGCTACAAAGACCGGTCCGCGTGGGACGCCGAGAACCTGGTGAAAATGTGTCGCGAGCTGCAGCCGCAAATTCTCATCAACGACCGCCTCGATTTGGAAGATGTCGAAGCCGGCTGGGATTACACCACGCCCGAACAGTTTGTCCCGCGCGAGGGTGCTACTAAAAATGGACAGCGCGTGCTGTGGGAAACTTGCCAGACTTTTTCGGGAAGCTGGGGCTACTTCCGCGACGAAGAGAGCTGGAAAAGCCCACAGCAACTCATCACGCTTCTGATCGATAGCGTGAGTAAGGGCGGCAACCTGCTGATGAACGTCGGCCCCACCGGACGTGGCGATTTCGACGCGCGCGCCAACGACGCTCTAGACGTTTACGCGCGTTGGATGAAGCGCCACCAGAAGGCGGTTTATAACTGCGGTCCCGCACCCTTTGTTGCGCCAGGCGGCTGCGTCTTTACCTACAATCAAAAGACGAACCGTCTCTATTTGCACGTGCTGGCATGGCCTTTTGAACAACTGCATCTGGAAAACATGGCGGGCCGCATCGAGTACGCGCAGCTCCTGCACGACGCGAGCGAAGTGCGTTTCTCGGAAACCACCGTTCTAGCCAACGCCGACGCGGGCGAACACGCCGCTCTTTCGGAAAAGCAAAAAAGCGGAATGGTGACTTTGCAGCTTCCCGTAAAAATGCCCGCTGTGGTCGTGCCTGTTATCGAACTCTGGCTAAGAACAAATAAAAATATCTAACAAACCGTCCACGCGCCGTGGGAGGCAGGAGGGGCAGTTTGTTGCTGACTTCGCCGTCGCTGAATTATTTCGCAAAACGAAGGACGTGAAGTTCATTGTTCAGCCGGCCGGCTAACATTCGAGCCTAGGGAGCGAGTTCCTATCGACCGCCTCCCAGGTCGTCGGATGTCCGTGCAGTTTTCCTCCAGAGGTCGTAAAAGGGTCCAATGAAAGTGACCATCCTCTCTTGCAGTCTCGATCCTAACAGCAAGAGCCGAATCCTGGCGGAGGCGGCCCGGCTTTGGCTGAGGCAGCACGATCGGGAGGTAACGTTGTTGGATCTGAGGGATTTCCCGTTGCCCGATTTTGATAATGCCATTGTCTTACAACACCCGAATTACACCACCATCCGGAATGCTATCCTGGAAGCAGACTCCGTTGTCATCGCGTCGCCCGTCTATAATTGGGATTGAGCAGCACCCTTAAGAAAGTCATCGAGGCGACTGGCTGTCATGATCCAGCATCGGGAATCACGTCCGCCTGGTTCGACAAGATCGTCACTTTCGTTTGTGCGGGTGGCTTGCACCATAGCTATATGGCTTACGCGCCGTTGGCCGCCTCTCTGATGATGGACTTCAAATGCATCATCAATCCGCATGTGGTCTATGCCGTCGGCGGAGACTTCGATAGTGAGAACACGATTCAGCCGAACATCGTCGCTCGTTTGGACAAGGTCATGCGTGTGATGGTGGAGCTAACAGAACGCCTCTCGGACCGCAAGTATCGTTCGAAGTGGGAAGTCTGAGAGGCTGCAGAGCACATGGGACGCGGCCGCGTTTCCGCGGGCACTTCTTGGCGTCCCGCCGAGAAGTGTGAAGGTCGAGATTAGTTGCGCCGCTAAGCTGTTTTCACGGCGTGTGCCTGACTTTCATACCGTCCGAAGCTCCTGCTTCCCGGCGGGACGCCGGGAAGAACACGCGAGACGCGTGCACTCCCGGAGATTAGCTGTCGAACAAGTAGCCTGCGCTGGAATCGGCGACTTGTTGCGCGAGCAAACACAGCTCAGCAGCTTTGAAAGCGTGGGCCTGAGTCATGGCATTCTCCGTCCGATTTAAGGAATCGAGGATGAGCTCGCCGAAGAACGGGAAGCCCACTTGACCAGAAAGGTTCATCAACTTCTCTCCGTCTCCGTTCACGAGAATTAGGGTATCGCTGCGGAAAGGTTCCTGCGCGACATCGATGTATTTGCGCAGTTCGATATAGCCTTCTGTTCCCAAAATGACTGTCCGACCGTCACCCCAAGTGCGGAGACTATCGGGAGTAAACCAATCCACCCGGAAGTAGTTCGACGCTCCGTTGTCGGCGATGAGGTTCGCTTCGCCAAAATCTTCGAACTCGGGATGCTCCGGGTTGTTGAAGTTCACCACTCTAGCGTTCGACACCCTGGCGTCTTTCGCTCCTGCGTAGTGGAGAAATTGCTCAATCTGATGGCTACCAATGTCGCAGAGAATGCCACCGTATTTCGCTCTCTCGAAAAACCACGCTGGCCGACTGGCGAGACTCAGTCGGTGCGGCCCGAGGCCCATCACTTGCAGAACACGGCCGATGGCGCCGTCGTCGATCAGTTGTCCCGCGAAGACTGCGCATTCCACATGAAGGCGCTCGCTGAAATACACCATGTATTTGCGTCCCGTCTTTGCCACGACCTCGCGAGCCTGAGCTAGCTGATCTAGCGTGGTGAAGGGCGTCTTGTCGGTGAAATAGTCTTTCCCCGCTTCCATAACGCGGCAGCCAATGGGGCCGCGCTCACTCGGCACCGCCGCCGCTGCCACGAGGTGAACTTCGGTATCGTCTAGAATCTCATCCAGGCTGCGGGCAATCCGTGCGTTGGGATATTGTTCACGAAGCTTTTCGGCTTTCGCGGAATCGGAATCGTAGATCCACTTGAGGACGCCGCCGGCTTCGGAAAGTCCGTTGCACTGGCCGTAGATGTGACCGTGGTCCAGATGCGCCGCGGCGAACGTGAATTCGCCGGGCTTCACCACCGGTGCTGGTTTGCCCTTGGGGGCGTAGTTCATGCCGTCGGCTTTGTTCATGGGGAGAGCAGGCTAGGATTGGATGAAGTTTTCCGATAAATAGTCGTAGCTCTTCTGAATCGAATCGAATGGGTCGCCGGGGCAGACGTCCTGCTCGACGATGTAGAATTCGCAACCCGCCGCTTCGGCTGCGGGAAGAATGCGCGACCAGTCGAAGTTGCCAGACCCGACCTCCGCAAAGAACGGCCGATTATCCGCTCCAAAACCGTAGTCCTTCATGTGCAGCAAGGGCAGGCGGCCTGTCATTTTCTTGCACCATTCCGTCGGGTCGCCGCCACCAAATTGCACCCAGTAAGTGTCGAGCTCGGCCATGAGGTTCTGCGGATCCGATTTCGCGTAAATGTAGTCCAGCGCGCTTTGCCCGGAGGCGGTCTTGATGAATTCGTTCGCGTGGTTGTGGTAGGTGAGCACTTGGCCAGCGGCGCGGAGAACGGCACCTGCCGCATCGAGATCCGCGACGAGAGAATCGATATGTTCCTGGCTGCTCCAATCCACGCCTGCCGGGAAAGGATAGGCGGTGTATTTCACCCCCAACTTCTGCAAGCGATCGACGACTTTCGCTGGTTCTTTGCGGACCGTGTCAGCGGGTTCGTGAGTGGCGCAACAAGTGAGACCTTCCCCTTTGAGAATCTCAACAATCTCGTTCTCTGGAATCGGCCCGATGCCGCTGATCTGGATGGCTTCGTAGCCGATGGCGCGAACGCGTTTGCAACTGGCGGCGAAGTCCGAGGCTGTGCGGCAGAAGTCGCGGAGGGTGTAGAATTGGATGGCGAGCTGGGAGTGTTTCATGATTTCGAGGGTTGGTGACGGGAATGAGTGATTTTGTCCTGGAGCCACGTCTCGTAAGCGGCCGAGTCGAGCGGCATGGAGACAGTTTCCTGGCGGGAACCGGAAAGGAGCATGGCATTGGCGAGTTCGACGGAGTAGATGCCTTCCGCAGCCGGGGCGATGAGAGGTTTACCTTCCACAATGGCTTCGACGAAGTTTTTCATGATCGCCAGATGCTGTCCGCCGTGGCCGCTGCAGGGAATGGTCACGTCCCACTTCTCCGGGGCGGCAAAGGAGTGCTCGGTGGTGCGGCTAAACTCACTCATCGGCATTTCGTTGCGGGTAAAACGCAATTGATCGTTCTCGTAAACCAGCTTGCCGCGTTCGCCGACGACCTCGAGACGGTTGGTGCCGGGAGCCTCGCCAGTGGAGCAAATCCAGACGCCGGTCATGCCGCTGGCGTATTCGAGGTAAGCGGTGACGTCGTCTTCCACTTCGATGTCGTGGTACCGGCCAAACGAGCAGAATGCGCGCAGCGACTGCGGCATGCCAAACATCCACGCCAGAGATCCAGGTTGTGCGGACATTGGTTGAGGAGCACGCCACCGCCTTCGCCGCCCCAAGTCGCCCGCCAGCCGCCGGAGCGGTAATAGGCTTCCGTGCGGAACCAATCCGTAATCGTCCACTGCACCCGGCGCAGTTCGCCGAGTTCCCCGCTGCGGATGAGGTTGCGCAGCTTGATGTAATAAGGATCCGTCCGCTGGTTAAACATCGCGGCAAAGACCAGCTTCTCGTCAGTGTGCGCTGCGATCAGCCGCTCGCAATCCGCTTTTTGCACCGAGATGGGTTTCTCCACGAGCACATGCAAACCCGCTTCCAGCGCAGCAATGCCGAGTGAGGTGTGGGTAAAATGAGGCGTTGCAATGAGCACGGCGTCGCAGGTGCCGGAGCGGATGAGATCCATGCCGTCCGCGAAGAATGGAGTCCCCGGGAATTTCTCGGCGAGCTTTGGATTAAAGTCGGAGACGGCAGCGAGTTCACAGTTGGGAACTTTTCCACCGAGCACCGTCTGCGCGTGCGAACCACCCATGTTTCCGACGCCGATAACACCTAAACGAATTGATTTCATAGCTTGACCCAACACGTGTAGGGTAAGGATGTAGGGTCCGTCAAATGAAATCTTCCATTCACACCACGGCGCAGCTTGCTGAAATGCTGGGCGTATCGCGATGGACGATTTCCCGCGCGCTGAATCATCAGAGTGGATTGAACGAGGGGACCGCGGAAAAAATCCGGGCCGCTGCTCGTGAACACGGGTTTACCCCGAACATCCTTGGGCGCGGTCTGCGCGCGGGAAAGACCGACCTCATCGGGATCTGCGTGCCGGACTTGGTGGATTATTTCCTGACCAACAAAATCTCGCGTCTGCGCGAAGCCGTGGCTCTGCGTGGGTTTCACCCGGTCATGCAAATCATCAACGCCGTGCCGGCCGAGGAGAACGCAGCCCTAGAGCGTTTTGCGGCCATGCGCTGCGGCGGAGTTGTCACTATCGCTTCCCGGCTTCATCGAAGTGATCCAAGTCTTCGGCGTCTGCATTCCTCGGGGATTCCTGTGGTGCAGATCGACCCGATCAACCCCGAGAGGCAAGGGTCCGTCACCACAGACCGTCAGTTCGCCATGCGTCTGGCCGTTGAGCATTTTCACGATTTCGGCCATCGCCAATTAGTGGCCATGGGTTTTAATCTAAAGAACAGCTACGGGCGGCAAAGAATCCGCGGCTTGTTGCAAGCTTGCCACACGCACGGCTGGGATTTTCGGAACGACATCGTGTGGCTCGATTGGGAACATGCCGGAGACGATTTTGAGCGAGGTGAACTTTTCGCCGGCGATTATCTTGCCTTGAAAGATCGACCGACAGCCATTCTCGCCATCAACGATCGCGTGGCGCTCGGAGCTATGCACCAGCTCCAAAAAGCCGGTCTGCACGTGCCGGTCGATGTCTCGATTCTGGGCTACGACAATGCGGATTTCTGTTCCTACACAACGCCATCCCTGAGTTCCGTGGATCCCCAGGTCGGTTCATTGATCGAGCACGCGGTGGAAATGCTTCTCCCGCTCGCTCCCAGAGAGATTGTTGCTGATGGGAAATCCCTGCGCATTCAACCGCGTCTGGCGGCTCGCGAATCGACCGGATCTGCCCCAACCTCTACCGCATCACAACCCGCCTCCTAGAGAATTCTAACGCGCTTTACAGGGGCAAGTTGGAGACGAGTGCATCTCGAGCCGGGTCAAAAATTTCGGGTCCAAATCACCCGGCTCAGCGATGCTCACTGATGCCCTTTCCACAGCTTGTTGCTTTTGGAAAACGGCGTGCCATTTTCGATTTTATCGGCTTCGGGAGTGTCGTAAGGAGCCAGCTGAAAGATGGGGAGCACCGGATGCCCGTCTTTCATCGGATAGGTCTCGCCCTGTTTTTGGTAGAGAAGGAACGCGCAAAAGTGAACGCCGGGTCGTTCACCGATAAGCACATCCAGATCGATGGTCTCGGTTTTTTTCATCGGAATCCATTCGCCATAAGCCAGGTTGCCATTGCCTGCCTTGGCGCCCCCGCCAAGGGATTTCCAGACCTTGCTGGTGTACTTTCCCCCGAAGAGCACGGTTTTTCCGTTCACCGCCAGCGCAAGCAGGTCGTCTGAAAAACCAACAAAACGATAGGTGCCGTCCTCGGGAGGAGTGACCTGTCCCTTGTAGTGCGCCACCCAGAGAGCTGGCTTGATGACGCCTTCGACGCCGTAAGCCTTGGGTGCTGCATTAGCTCCCATTATCGGAATGAAGATCTGCGTGGTGATCAGGGGCCGTGCGCCGCGGAAGTACTTATTGAGAATGGTTTCATCCCAGTCGCTCTTCAGGAATTCATCCACCAAGGGAACGTAGCTTTCCGAGGTCACTCCTGTCGGCTTCCTTTGCTGGGTCTGCTTGAGATCGTAGATGGTGCCAAGCAAACCCACTCCAGATGTTTCCTGGCGCCCGAACACGTTTGGCTCCGGGGCTGGATCCTGAGCTCCCACTCCGACCATCAAAGAGATGGATGTCAGGAAGCAGAGTATTCTGGCGTGCGTCATTGGACTTGTTCGGAAAAGCCGGGCGCTTCTCCGCTGGCGAGGTTCTTTAAATACTGCTGGGTCACGCTGCGATACTCGTCCGGTGCTTTCTCTTTCTGGAGGAGGGCCACCGCTTCGCGTTCCTTCGGCTTCAAGCCGGTGACCACCTGGCTGACTCCCTCCTTACCGGGTCCTCCTGGGTTGGTGAAGCCTTTGTTGTCCAAGCCATGGCCTTGTCCGGCTTGGCCCATTGTCTCTCCGGTTTTATTCTGGGCAGTCTGCTGGTTTTTCTGCGCGTCTGGCTTCGGAGCGCCCGGTAGGGAGCTGGCGATGCTTTTTTGCGCGTCGGCCAGGGCAGCCTGCGCCTGAGCGTTCTGGCTGGCCGCACCTGCTTTGTTGGCTTGGGCTGCCTGCATCTTTGATTGATTAAGCGCGGCCTGGGCTTTGGCCA
>DASVRZ010000089.1:0-11474 GCA_036388355.1 Chthoniobacterales bacterium
CTGCACCTTCGTCTCCGAATCCAGGTGAGATCGTCCGTTTTACGAAAGGCCGCGTGCCGTTGATCGGCGCTGCCCGTCCCCCGCGCGATTAACCGTTTCCTCTCGACGGTCCTTTCCAGCCTCCTATAATGCCTGCTCTCAAGGCATGGACACCGATTACAAAGTAAAGCTCGAGGTATTTGAAGGTCCGCTGGATCTCCTGCTGTATCTCGTCAAACAAGACGAGATCGACATTTACGAGATCTCACTCGAGCGCATTACCAAGCAGTATCTGGCTTATCTGGAAGCCTTTAAGATGCTCGACCTCGACATCGCGGGCGAGTTTCTCGTCATGGCGGCGAACCTGATCTACCTCAAGAGCCGCAGTCTGCTTCCCGTCGCGGTGCAGCCGCCCGAGGAAGATGCCGATGAGGAAGACCCGCGCTGGGACCTCATCCGCCAGCTCATTGAGTATAAGAAATTCAAAGACGCCGCGAGCCACCTTCAACAGCGGGAACTTTACCAGGAAAACCTCATCGCGCGCAGCCCGGAGAAGCCCGATTTCGAGAAGGAATCCCCTCTCCTCACGAGCGAAGTCGGCATTTTCGACCTCATCAACGCGTTTCAGAAGATCCTCAAGCGCCTCGATAGACAGGAAGATCTGCGGGAGATCTTCGAGGAAAACTTTAGCGTCTCAGACAAGATCAACCACATCCAGAGCGTGATGGCGGGCGGGGTGGCGATCCGATTTACGGAGTTGTTTGCCAATGCAGCCTCACGGACGGAGGTTGTGGTCACTTTCCTCGCCTTGCTGGAGCTGATCCGCATGAAGAAACTGCGCGTCGTTCAAGTGAATCCGTTCGCCGAGATCGAGATCCACGGGGTGTAAGGGGGCAAATTGCCTGTCTGCAAGGTGTTGCAGGCCTCTCCTTGAGTTTAGTTTGGCGTCTGCAACTTGTCGCAGCCCTCCCCTTGAGTTCTCCGTCTGCAACGTGTTGCAGGCCCTCCTCGAGTTCAATCTGCCGTCTGCAACCTGTTGCAGGCGGAGGCCCGCGGTGCGGGATTGCGAGCGGAGACTTCGAACAGCGTTCGGCGCCGGACCCGCTACGGAGGCTACAGGAGGGACTGGATTTCCGAAAGAAAAGCCCCGTGTTGGGCGGCTTCGTAATGGAAGCCGCGGAAACCAACTCCCCGGGCTGATTCGATGTTCGGGAGAAGGTCGTCGATGAAGCCGGTGTGGGCGGGGTCGACCTTGAAACGTTCCGCCGCGAGCTGGAAGATCGCCGGGTCAGGCTTCGCCAGCCGGACTTCGTGGGAATAGATCGCGTCGTCGAAGCTCCCGAAGACCGGATACTTTTCCAGAATATGCTCCAGATGAATGGCGCTCGTATTCGAAAGAAGAAACAGCGGCAGCTTCCGGTGCAGCGATTCTACGAAATCAACCATCGGCTGGTTGATGGTGAAGATATCGGCCCAGATCGCCGAAAAATCGGACGGGGTCCCGCGGAAACGGAGGACTTCCACTACCGCATTCTCGAACGTTGCGCGGTCGATCCCGCCCGCTTCGCAAATGGTTTTCAGCCGCTCCACCTCCGCCAGCGAGTCGGGATTGAAGCCATCACTCAGGTTTTCCAGTTTTTCGTAGGCATGCCGGAAATCGAATTCCAACAAGACGTTCCCGATATCGAAGATGAGCGCCTGGAGCATAGCTAAAAGTTGGGCAAAGGGCGGTTTCGAAGCCGCTTAGGCTCGATCCAGTTGCGTCCGGACCACTTGGGCCAGCGCTGCAGAGAGATATGGTTTCGGCAGGAAGTTCACGCCTTCCTCCACTTTCTCGTCGGCGGAGAGCGTCTCTTTATTAAAACCGCTCGTGTAGATGATTTTCAGCTGTGGCTTTTCCTTCCGGAATTGGCGCGCCAGATCGCTGCCGCCGATGCCGCCGGGGATCACCACGTCGGTGAGCAGGAGGTCGATGTTTCCGTCCACCGATTTCCATTTCTCGATCGCTTCCTCGCCGGTCTCGGCGGTCATGATCTCGTAGCCGTAGCTTTCGAGGACGTTGCTGGCGAGCGCGAGCAGCGCGGGTTCGTCTTCCACGATGAGGATTTTTTCCGGTCCGCCGCCGACCTTGGCGGGCTCGGCAGGAGCTTCGCCCGGAGTCTCGAGCCATTCCTGAGGAGTCGCAGGGAGAAAAATGCGGAACGTCGCGCCCTGGCGTGGCTGACTGGAGACTTCGATCCAGCCGCGATGCTGTTTGATGGCGCTGTGCACTTCGGCGAGGCCGAGTCCGCGCTCCTTCCCGCCGCCTTTGGTGGAGAAAAATGGCTCGAAGATGCGGCCAATAATTTCCAGTTCGATGCCGTTGCCGGTATCCGCGACGGACAAGCAAACAAACTTTCCAAGGCGTCCATTCGGATGCGAG
This sequence comes from Chthoniobacterales bacterium, assembly GCA_036388355.1. GTDB lineage: Bacteria > Verrucomicrobiota > Verrucomicrobiia > Chthoniobacterales > DASVRZ01 > DASVRZ01. The sequence goes on from DASVRZ010000089.1 coordinate 2,402, forward strand.
CCGACGAGGTTTTCGTCGATCTCCATGAGGCGCGTCGAAATGATGAGCTGCCCGCCTGTGGGCATGGCGTCGGAGGCGTTGGAGACGAGATTGGTGATGATCTGCTCGACCATCGCGGGGTCGATTTGCACCGGTGGCAGGCCCGGAGCGTAAGTGGTCTGGAGCGAAACGGTGTTGCCGAGGATGCCCTGGATGAGCTTGGTCTGGCCGGTGAGCACCTCGTTGAGATCCAGCGTCTTCGGCTGCATGATCTGCTTGCGAGAGAACGTAAGGAGGTTTTGCGTGAGATCGGCGGCGCGCTCGGTGGCGGTGACGATGCGCTGGAGATGCTCGGTTTCCTCGGGCATACCCTTCACGCGAAGCTGGAGGAGCCCGGTGTAGCCCATGATGATGTTGAGCAGGTTATTCAGATCGTGCGCAATACCGCCGGCGAGCTGGCCCACCGATTCCATGCGTTGCGCCTGGCGAAGCTGGTTTTCGAGGGTGAGGCGCTGGGAAATTTCCACCGCGTAGCAATGGACGACCTGAGCTTCCTTCACCGGGAAGAACGACCACGAAATGGTGCGGCCGCGGAGGTTGATCTCGTGCTGCAAAGTCGTCTGGCCGGAGGCGATGCAGTTTTTGATGATCTCCTGCATGTCGAGCGGGAGAATGGCCAGATCGCCCTCGCTACCGAGGGAGCGGGCGAGTTCGCGCGCGGCCTCGTTGAAGTAAATAAGGTGCGCCGACGACGTGAACGACATGATCGGGAATGGGCAAAACTTCGGTAGCGTGCTGAGCTTGCGGTTCTCGGTTTCCAAGGCGCGGGCTTCCGACACATCCTGGACGATGAGCAGCAGCCCGGTCTGTTTTCCGTCGCTCTCCAGGTCGGGGAAACTACGGACCTGCACGAGACGTTTGCGGCCATTGCTGGAAACGATTTCGGCGTCGGCGATCCGCGGAAGCGGCTCCGTGGCGGTGAAGCTCTCGAGGCGCAGAAGGTTCAGCGAGTCAGGCGTGAAGAAGGAATGGTAGGTGGTGCCGGAAAGATCGTCCGGACGATCCAGCTCCAGCAAGCGGCACATTTCTTGGTTGATCGTCGTGGTGTAACCGCCCGGCCCCAGCTTCCAGACGCCGACGGGAATATCCGCGATGATTTGGCTGCGTTGCTGCGCCTCAGCGTCGGGGCTCGCGGTTTCGGAGAAGGAGGCAGGTTGGCCAGCGTCCACCACGATGCAGGCGGAAAAAAGGACGACGATCAACACCACCAAGAGAAGACCGAAGAGGAAAACGTCCGCATCGGGATTGCCAAACGAGCCCTTCAAATACAAACCGACACCGGCGATCACCGCACCCAGGAGGATGCTGACCAGAATCAGGCCGAGCTTCCGTTGCCCGCGCAAACTGCTGGTTCCGACCAACGGGAAGACCAATCCGAGGAACAGGCAAAGACCCGCGAAAGCGGGCGTGAAGTAATTAGGGTAAGTCTGAGCCGCCAGGAGCCACATGGGAAAGGTAGGTTAAAGAAAGCTGTTTATGTGCCAGTAATAGGGAGGAGGTCAAGGAGCGGGGAGGTTTTTGTTCCGGGGAAGAGGCGGCGAAAATGAGGCTCTCGTGTCGTCAGCGGCAGCGGTCGCTCAGCCAGTCGAGCAGGTCACGGGAGGTGACAAACTCCTCCAGGCGGGCGGTTGATTTCTCATCGCGAAAGACGCGGGCCAGCGCGCCGACCAGCCGCAAATAATCCGCGGCCATTGACGACGGCACCGCGACCGCGATGACGTAACGAACTTCCTCGCCCTCCACCATCACCGGCGTGCGCAACCGCACAAACGACATCAACAGTTCGTTGACGAAACCGCCGCGCCCGTGTGGCAACATCAGTCCCCCGCCTACGCTGGTACCGTTTTTCTTCTCGCGCTCCACGACAGATTCGGAAAACGCCTCCCAATCCAGCATTTGCGGATCGTTTTTCAGCAATCCGACCGCCTTCGCGACCGCGGCGGGAGCATCCGGCTCCTCCACGTCCAACGCGACATTTCGGATCGTGAGGGCTTCTTCCAACGTGATCATACCCATCTATACGTTTGAGCCGCTCCACTTCAGCTTCTGCCGCAGCACTTCGGAAAAGGGCAGCTCGGGGAGCATGACCAACGGCAGTGTGGCCGCCGATTTGGTGATGCACAAAATATCGCCCGCCTCGATGGTAAACGGGTCGTCCCCATCTGCGCTGAGGCTGAGCGCCTGGTCCGGTCGCGTCGGTTTCACCACAATCCGGCTGCTGTCGCTGACGATGACGGAGCGATTCGTCAGCACGTGTGGCGAAATTGGAGTGATCACAAAGACATCGCTCTGCGGCATGAGAATCGGCCCCCCTGCCGCCAGCGAATACGCGGTGGAGCCGGTGGGAGTCGCCACGATCAGGCCGTCCGCGTTGTATTCTGTGAGCACCTCGTCATCGATGGACACCGACACTTTCACCAGCTTCGAGCTGCTGCCACGGCTCACCACCACGTCGTTGAGGGCGCGTTTGCAAAGGACTTCCTCGTCATTGCGGCGGACGGCCACGGAGAGGAGCGACCTGCGACTGATGACATACGTTTCCTCGACGAGACTTTGAATCGCCCTGTCATAGCCGCCGGCGCTGACGCAGGTGAGGAAACCGAGCGAGCCGAAATTGATCCCGAGCAGCGGCTTCAAAGTGGCGCCGAGCGTCTTGCGCAACGCCCGCAGGATGCTGCCGTCGCCGCCGAGAACCATCAGCATTTCGCATTGCTCCATGAGCTCCGGGATTTCCAATCCGTCGCCGCGTTCCAGAAGCGCCGCCGTGTCGTTATCGAGCAGATACGGCAGCCGATGCCGCGCGAACTCCGCCAGAACCGCCTCGACGAGTTTCCGCGCACCGGGTTTCCCCACGTAGGCGGTTAGGCCGATCAGGGGACAAGCCATGCGAGAAATTCTTTGTTGCCGGTCATGCCGGTGATGGGTGAATTCATCACGCCGCGCCATTGGAGGCGTCCGCTGCTCTCGACGAAGGTGCGAATGCGGCTCACCGCGCGGTCATGCAACCGCGCATCCCGCACCACGCCGCCCGGTCCGATGTCGCCTTTTTGCAGCTCAAACTGCGGTTTGATGAGGGCGACAACCATACCCGAAGGAGACAGCAGATCGTAAAGAGCTGGCAAGATCAAAGTCAGGGAGATGAAGGAGACGTCGATCACGGCGAGCTGCATCTTTTCGGGAAAATCGGAAATCTCGGCGCGCCGGGCGTTGTATTTTTCCCGCACCACCACGCGCGGATCGCTGCGGATCTTCCAATCGAGTTGATCGTGACCGGAATCGACGGCGTAAACCTTGGCCGCGCCACGCTGGAGCAGGCAATCCGTAAAACCGCCCGTCGATGCGCCGATGTCAATGCAGACCCAGCCCGCCGGGTTAATTTTGAAATGGTCCAGCGCGCCTTCAAGCTTGAGCCCGCCGCGGCCCACATATTTCTCCGCCGCCTGCACCTGGAGGGGGCTGTCGGAGGGGATTTGCTCCCCCGGTTTGTTAAAAATGCGATCCCCGCTCCTCACTGCTCCGGCCATAATCGCCCGCTGCGCTTTCTCGCGGGAGGGAAACAAAGCGCGCTCCACAAGAAGAAGATCCAAACGCTGCTTGGGGATTTTCATGGCCACAGTCTGGGCGAAGGAAGGACGGGAGAGAAACCTTTTCTCCAGATGCGAAGTCGTCACGAAACCAGCGGGAATCGCGGGGATATTTCTCGCCACTCAGGACTTAGAACGCCCTAGTAAGAACCGAGTCTAGTGGACGCTAAGACTAAGGTTGGCGACCGGGCAATTCTCCGGGAGCGCACGCGTCTTGCGTGTTCTTGCCGACGTCTCGCCGGGAAGCTTTTCCAGGCCACCGGGCAGGCGCCCGCTGGATGCACGCGGGACGCGTACGCTCCCGGAGAAGCCAGCGCGCTCGTCCGGAGCCGGAGTTACGCGATCAGTCGTCGTCGCGGACCATGATCGCGATGATTAGCTGGCCATTTCCACACAAGGGGCCTCGAATGAAAAGCGGACTACGCGTGCCTAGCTTTGCGACGGTCTGAACCAGTTCTTTCTTGTCGCGGTAAAGCCGAAGATCCACTTGGAAGTTGCTATCGCTGGTGGGCTGAACCTGAGAGCGGACGGAAAACATTTTTCCCGGGATGAGCCATTGTTCGCGATCGCCTTCGATCTGCTGCGAACTCTTTCCAAGGACTTGGAACGTGGAGTAGCCGAAAATCCTCTCCAAGCGCTGCTGATAGGGCTTGAGCTCGGATGGAAGAGCCTCGGGAGGAGTGCCGTTCGTGGCTAGAAGAACAGCGCCCCACAACTGGTTGTCCTTCGCCAGCCCCTGCGACACGCTGCCGACGAAAAGGCAGAGAAACGCAATCAGGACAGCCGAGATACGAAACCGGGAGTTATGGGAGCCCAAGCCGGAAGGAGCGCTCATGTTGTCAGCGGAGGCTTTGCCGCCCCGCCCTCCAAACCGCTGCAATGAGAGCCCTGTTCTACTGCGCATTTTCGGGGACGTATTCGAGCCCATCGAGCCAAACTACCGTGACATCGTCTTCCTGGGCCGGGTCTTTCTGGAAAGCGGTGGCCGAAATGTTCGGATCAGCGCTCCGGGCACTAATCACCTGAGCGATGTAAGCCGACTGACTGTGCGTCTCCGATTTCTTCGGAATGATTGCCAGGAAAAGCACGAGGGCTGTCGCCATGGACAGTCCCCCAAACCACGCCAGCTTTGGCATACTCCAGCCACTGCGGGCGGGCTTTTTCTCCGCTTCATCGAGCTTTCCCAGCAGGCTGTGGTTAAAGAAATCGGGGCTTTCGAGCGCAGGCGTCGGCAGGTAAACGCGGAAGAACGTCTGGAAATCCGCCATCTCCTTTTTGGCGTCCGGCGTTTCGCCGCGCTGCTCCAGCTCCTTTTCGAAGGCGATGAGAGCATCACCGGTTAGGCTGTCGTCGATCCAGGCGGTGTAGCGTTCTTCAAAAGTTTTCATATAGATCCTTCAGTAGGGCCTGCATTTTTTTACGGGCGTAAAACAGGCGGGACATGACCGTTCCAATCTCGCAGCCAATCGCTTCGGCGATCTCGTGGTATTGCAATCCCTCGATCTCTTTCATAACGAGGACGGCGCGATGTTCAGCGGAAAGTTTGCCCATCGCTTGCTCGATGCGGCGGCCAATTTCTTTTTGGCGAATGTTTTCGTCGGGCGAGGAGGTGCCACCGGGAACGGTGCGAGCACGGACGTCGATGCCTTGCAATCCAGCAAGGGAATCGTCGAACTCCGTCTCGACACGGCCTTGTTTCTTGCGAATGGAGTCGATCGTGACGTTGCAGACGATGCGGTAGATCCAGGTGTAAAATGAGGAGTCGCCGCGGAAACGATGAATGGATTTCCAGGCACGCAGGAACGCATCCTGGGCGAGATCCCAGGCATCTTGTTCGTTGCGTGTCATATGGTAGGCCATGGCGTAGATGCGTTGTCGGTAGCGCGTGACGAGTTCACCAAACGCAGCCTTGTCGCCCGCTTGCGAACGACGCACCAATTCGATGTCCTCACTGGTGATCTCTGCGTCGGCTGAAACAGTCAACACCGGCTTCGACGGGTCGGATTCCGGTTTATTCACAGGCCTGAATAGAAAAAAGGAAAAAAAGAGAGAAAGAGAAGCGGAAGCTCATTTTTCGTAGCGGCGACGCCATTCGCGCCGGATTTCTCCCATTTTAGTAACGATGCCATCGCGCACTTGGAAAACGCGCTGCGCGAGAATCTGGCCGCGATGATCATCGATAAGGGCGTGCTTTTGCAGCTCGAGCAGGGCTTCCAGGGAAATGGTGATCGCCCGCAGCGCCCGCTTCAGGTAGGCGAGGGTCATGCCCATTTCGTCGAGGTCGTCGTCGTTGAGGGCCGCGGCGAGTTTCGCGCTGCCGATGGCCGAATGCGTGGCCATTTTGATCGCGAGCGGATGATTTTGGAGGCTGGGATTTTCGTCTAGAGCGATGCCGAGTTCCCCGCTGAGCTCGATGCAGGCGCGGTAAAGCGGGTCGGTTTCGAAGCTGCTAAACGCGGCAGCGTCCTCCTCGGGCGAGATCTCGTCGCCGATCGTTTCCGCGTCGAGGAACATCTCGGCTTCGTCCGCCCAGTTGTGGCCGGTCTCGTCCGTCAGATGCGTCCAGCCCATTTCGCGAGCGATGATTTGGTCGCGGTTTGGGTCGTCAAGATATTTCTCCAGCAACTCCATGTATTGCTCGGTCTTGCGATCCTGATCCTGCATGAAGCGCTCCCAGTCGTATTCATCCCAAATGCGGTCGGGGTCGTCATTGGACATAAAGAGAGTCTTGCTGAGGTGCGAAGGGTTGGCAAGCGCGGCTAGGCGGGCTGCATGTCGCGCTCGTGGCGGAGGCGGAGCTGGCCGCAGGCGGCGTCGATGTCGTGGCCTTTTTCCCGGCGAATGGTGGCCTGGATTTTGCGGGCTTTCAGGATGTCGAGGAACACGTCCTGCCGCTGTTCAGACGGGCGTACCCAAGGAAGGCCTTCGACGGTGTTGTAGGGAATGAGATTGACCTTCGCGCTGAGGCGTTTCGCGTGTTCGGCGAGCGCATGCGCCTGGGCGTGGGTGTCGTTCAGGCGGTCGATGAGAATGTATTCGAACGTGATGAACTGCTTCTTCCGTGCCTGCCAAAAGGCGCAGGCATCGAGGAGTTCTTCGAGCGGATATTTTCGATTCACCGGCATAATTTGCGCGCGGACTTCGTCGGTGGCACCATGCAGGGAAATGGCGAGTCGGATCTGCAACGGCAGCTCCGCCAGAAGGCGAATCTGCGGGACGAGTCCGCTCGTGGAAACGGTGATGTGCCGCGCGCCGAGCTCAATGCCCCATGGCGAATTGATGATCTCCAGGGCGCGGATGAGGTTGTCGAAATTGGCGAGAGGTTCGCCCATGCCCATAAACACGATGTTTTGGATGCGCTCGCCGCAGAGCTTTTCCGCCTGCAGGATCTGATCGACGATTTCACTGGCGTCGAGGTGGCGCGTCCAGCCGTCGAGGCCGCTCGCGCAAAATTTGCAGCCGTAAGCGCAACCGACCTGGCTGGAAACACAGAGCGTGCGGCGCGTGGAAGTTTCGCCGAACTCCGCAGGGTTGGCGGGAATGAGGACGGACTCGATGAAGCGGCCGTCGTGCAGCCGGTAGAGAATCTTCTGTGTCGTATCGTGCGAGCCGGTCTTCCGGGCGATCTCAAGGGAGTCGAAGCGAAAACTAGCGGCGAGCTGCTCGCGAAGTTTCACCGAGAGGTTCAACATGCTGGCGATCTCTGGAACACGTTTGGCGTAGATCCAATCGAGGATCTGGTTGGCGCGGAAGGCGGGTTCTCCCACGGAGACGAGCCACTCCTGGAGCGTGCCCAAGGTTTGAGCTTTAAGATGGGGCTGAAGGGAATTCATGGGAACGGAGAAATTTACTGAGTGATAGTAGCCCAAACTGAGTGCTCCTGCTTCCGCGAACTGCGAAAACGGGTGAAAGGCTTCCGACAAACGCCAGAGATGCCACAGGAGCGGAGTTGGCATCAAAAAGGCGCACTGACTTTCGCCAGTGCGCCTTTGAAGGTTTTTGCGTGGAGCTAATTAGCGACGATCACGTCCGCCGCCGCCGCCGCTGCCGCCGCGATAGCCACCACCACCGCCACCGCCGCGGGATTCGTAGCCACCACCGCCGCCGCCACGGTATCCACCGCCGCCGCCGCCACCGCTACCGCCGCGGAATCCACCGCCGCCACCGCCACCGCCGCCGCCGAAGCTGCGACCGCCGCCAGCGCCGCCGCCTTCAGTGCGGGGACGAGCTTCGTTCACAGTGAGAGCGCGTCCGTCGAGGGAGTAGCCGTTAAATTTTTCAGTCGCCGCTTCGGCTTCTGCGTCGGTTTCCATCGTGACGAAGGCAAAACCGCGGGATTTACCCGTGAATTTGTCCTGCATGAGGATGGCTTCCTTGACGTTGCCTGCACCGGCAAAAAGATCTTGCAGATCGACTTCGGTGGTGTTGAAGGAAAGATTTCCTACAAAGAGTTTAGTACCCATATTCTTATTTTCTATTTACATGCAAACGCTCTGCTTCTTTCGTTCCCGACTGTCGGGTTTCAAACCGTTCCTGGCTGAACCAGCGGACGTATTTACCAACTGCACTTTCGCTTGACTGAGTTCACCTAATCGCCCAGCAAACAGTTAATTCAAGCGATATTTCCCTGACTTCCGAATTGTTTTATGAAGAAAACGCCTTGACCAGCCGCTCTTCCTACTCGATAAAGCCTGCCCTTCAATTTTCAAAACCACGTATTATGCCTAGAACTTGCAGCATCACCGGAGCCACCAGCGCACGCGGAAGCGTTATTCACCGTCGCGGTATGGCGAAGAAAAAAGGCGGCGTTGGTCGTCACGTCACTAAAAACGTGGCCCGCACCTTTTACCCCAATCTCCAAAACAAGCGCGTCTGGGTGCCTGAACTCAACAAGTTCGTTCCCGTGCGTGTCTCGGCTCGCGGCTTGAAGACCATCACCAAGAACGGTGCCTTCGTGACCCTCAAAAAAGCAGGCCTGATCTAATCCAGCAGCTTTAGAAAATCTCCGGCGGCAAGAGCGTGAAAGCGCATTTGCCGCCTTTTTCTTTTCATCTAAGATACCCGTCCGTTTATGTCGCAAAAAATCATTCCCGTTACCATTCTCACCGGCTTCCTCGGCGCAGGTAAAACCACCCTGCTCAACTACATCCTCAAGGAACAGAGCGACTACAAATTTGCCATCATCGTCAACGAGATTGGCAAAATCGGCATCGACGGCCAGCTCGTCGAAAACCCAAAGGACGAGCTCCTCGAAATGAGCAACGGCTGCGTCTGCTGCACCGTGCGCAAGGATCTCGTGAAAGGCATTCAGAAGCTCCTAAAAAAAGGCGGCTTCGACTACATTCTCATCGAAACGACGGGCATCGCTGATCCGGGTCCTGTTGCGCAGACGTTTATTAACATTCCGGCGCTGCAGAAATTCGTCCGTCTTGATTCGATCATCACGGTCG
>DASVRZ010000090.1:0-16257 GCA_036388355.1 Chthoniobacterales bacterium
TGGAACAACCGCGACGCTTTTCTTGCTGAGCAGGCGATCGGAAAAATTCTGAGAGCTGAGGCCGAGCTTGCTGATGTTCGCGAGCACGTAAAAGGCGCCCAGCGGCTTCACAGCAGAGACACGGTTGATCGCGCTGATGCGGCCGTACATGTAGTTGCGGCGGATGTCGAACTCGTCGCGCATGTCGATGAGTGCCTGCTGGTCACCCTTGAGCGCAGCGTAAGCGCCTTTTTGCGCGAACGAACACGGGTTGCTGGTGCTGTGGCTCTGGATGGAGTCGATGGCCTTGGCGATCGCTTCGGGAGCGGCGAGGTAGCCGAGTCTCCAGCCGGTCATGGAATAGGCCTTGGAGAAACCGTTGATGGTGATCGTGAGATCTTTTGCTTCCGGAGAAACGCTGGCGGTGCTGACGAACTCCGTGTCGTCATAGACGAGTTTCTCGTAGATCTCGTCGGAAAGAATGAAGATGTCTTCTTCGGCAGCGACTTCGATGATGCCCTGAAGCTCTTCGCGAGTGTAGATGGAACCAGTCGGGTTGCCGGGGCTGTTGATGATGACCATCTTGGTGCGGGGAGTCATCGCATTTTCAAACTCCTCGGCGGTCATTTTCCAGCCGTTTTCTTCGCGGGTTTGCACGAAGACAGGTTCAGCGCCAGCGAGGCGAACCATTTCAGGATAGGAGAGCCAGTAAGGGGAGGGGATGATGACTTCGTCGCCGGGCTGGCAGGTGGCGAGGATGGCGTTGTAGCAGCTATGTTTTGCGCCGTTGCTGACGATGATCTGGCTGGGCTTGTAGTCCAACTTGTTGTCGGCCAGGAGTTTATCCGCAATGGCCTGGCGCAGCTCGGGAGTGCCGGAGCTCGGGGTGTATTTCGTAAAGCCGCCTTGGAGAGCTTCTGCCGCGGCAGCCTTGATGTGGTCGGGCGTGTCGAAATCAGGTTCACCGGCGGCAAAACCGCAGACATCGATGCCTTCAGCGCGCATGGCTTTGGCCTTGCTGTCGATGGAGAGCGTAATGGAAGGACTGAGGCTGGTGGCGCGGGTGGCTAGTTGCATAAAAAATCAGGTTTGCGGCTGGGTTGGTTGGCTGGTGACGGTAAAAAGGGGGACCGGTTATTTACAGACTCCCATAATGGTTTTCAACCAATGGTTTTAGATTATTTTCCGTGACACGGACAATTGCCATCTCCCGTTTTGCGTTGTCTGGAGAGTCGGAAGCGTGGGCGGCATTGATCATAATGCTCTCGCCAAATTCGCGGCGAATGGAGCCCGTGGGAGCCTTCGATGGGTCGGTCGGCCCGAGGATGTCGCGGATCTTCCGCACCGCATCAACGCCTTGATAAACCAGGGCGACGCACTTCTCGCTGCCAGGCTGAATCTTCTCCACCTCGCTGCATTCGCTCGGGCGGCGGCCCGCCATAAACTTGACGAGGCTCTCCCAATGGATGCGTCCCGCGATAGGACCGAGCAGATTGCCGATGGTGTTTTTGACGCTCGTGGGAACGGGGAATCCCAGTTCCTGCTCCAACGCGAGAGCCGAGCGATTGGCAACTGGGACGCGGTTAATTTCCTGCAAAATATCGAGGACCGGTTCATAGAAACGCTCGGCCTGATCGACGCTCATGCGGTGCACTTTGAAGGCGATGATCGAGAGGCCGGAGCGGGAAAAAAGGTCAATGACCGCGCCAGGGCGACCGTTCGGGAAGCGGAAATTGTCGGGCTTGATGAGAACGAGCGTCTTCTGGATGTTGCTGCCCGCCGGATAGGTGATCGCCTTATCCAGAATGCCGCCGTCAGCGTCGGAAAAACTCGCCCAAAGCTTCAGATTGCTCTCAGCCGAGCGCGTATCGGGCGGTGCCAACGCGGCGGGTTCGAAGTAAACAACTTTCCCAGTTTCATCGAGAACATAGTCGCCGTAGGTGTCGCGGATGGTTTCGCCTCGAGTGCGCTCGTTGGCGATGTGGCCGACGACGTTGCGAACCTTCGAGACCGCATTCGGACCGCGAAAAATCAACATCAACACGCGTGCCGGAATGCCATTGCTGTCCGGCGCAAAATTTTTCTGCACGTATGCCCGAATCAGTCCCTGCGTCTCCGCATGGCGCGGATCGGGATCGGTGATAATCGTTTCCGCATAGGCTTCCACCAACTTCGGGGAAGGGGCAAACATCCGGCCCGCCACCAGCTCGAGCCCCGTGCGCGACATGACACGGGAAATGATGCCGCCGGTCCGCGATTTGCGGATGGAATGCGGCGTGATGAGAATATAGGAAAGTTCTTCGGGCATGAGTTACATCTGGAAGCCTTCACCCAGATAAAGTTTGCGGCTGGTGGGGTCGTTGATCAGGAAATCCTTGTCGCCTTCGCAGCGGACCTTTCCCTCAAAGAGGAGGTAGGCGCGGTCCACGATGCTCAGCGTTTCGCGAACGTTGTGGTCCGTGATGAGAATCCCGAGCCCGCTGGTGCGGAGATTCGCGATGATCTGCTGCACCTCCGACACGGCGATGGGATCGACCCCGCTAAATGGCTCGTCGAGCATGAGCAGTTTCGGACTGGTGACGAGCGACCGGGCGATCGTCAGGCGGCGTTTTTCACCTCCAGAAAGAGTCAGCGCGGTGTTTTTCGCGATTCCCTCGATGCCAAATTGGGCGAGCAACTCCTCGCAGCGCGCCTTGCGTTGCTTGCGGTTGAGATCGGTCGTCTCCAGGAGCGCGAGGATGTTTTCCTCGACGGTCATCTTCCGAAAAATGGATTCTTCCTGCGGCAAATAACCCATTCCCATGCGCGCCCGACGGTGCATCGGCAGCCGGGTCACGTTTTCCCCTTCGAACAAGACCTGGCCGCTATCGGGGCGGATCAAGCCGACGATCATGTAAAAACTCGTCGTTTTGCCAGCGCCGTTCGGTCCAAGCAGGCCGACGACCTCGCCCGCGCGCACGTTCACGTCCACGCCGTTGACCACAGATCGTCCACCGTAAACCTTAAGGAGTTTTTCAGTTTGAAGCAGCGGCGCGGACATCGGGATAGTCTTTTTGGATGATGTCGCCGCTGGCAGCAACCTAAAATTGACGGAGCGGGATAATCGGCGGTGTTCTCGCTCCGGTGAGTGCTCGTTAAGGAGGCGTTTCATCCAAATAGATCAAGGCATCTGCTGATGCGATTTCCCACCGGCTGTTCCTCCTCATCTCCGGGGTAGAAAACGGTTGCCACCACCGCTCTCAACCTCCATAAGCACAGGCGTCATGGCCGAATTCATCGATTTCTTCATCCACGCCGAGAAGCACCTCGTCACCTTCACCCAAAACTACGGGATCTGGATCTACGCATTGCTTTTTGCGATTATCTTTTGTGAAACCGGTCTCGTGGTCACGCCCTTCTTACCTGGCGATTCGCTGCTCTTTGCGGTCGGCGCGTTGGCTGCCCAAGGCATCCTCGATTGGAAAATCATCACGCCGCTCCTGCTTGGAGCCGCTATCATTGGCGATTCCGTCAATTACAGCATCGGCAAGTGGTTTGGACCGAAGGTCTTTCAGCGCGAAGACGGTCGTTTCCTAAAGAAGGAATACCTCATGAAGGCACACGCTTTCTACGAGAAATACGGCGGTCGTGCCATCATCCTCGCCCGCTTCGTCCCGATCCTCCGCACCTTCGCTCCTTTCGTGGCGGGCGTCGGCTCTATGAACTACGCCAAGTTCATCTTCTACAACATCGCCGGTGCCATCATCTGGATCGGTTCCTTCATCGGCGCAGGCTACTTCTTCGGCGCGCTGCCTTTCGTGCAGAAAAACATGAAAATGGTCATCCTCGGGATCATCATCGTCTCCATCCTGCCGTTGGTCTGGGAGTTCGTAAAACACCGTATGGAAAAATCCCGCGCAACGACTGCGTAATAGATCCCGGTGTAGGTCTTTCCTTGATGAGTTGTGAAACTTCCGAATGGATCCAACGCCTTTGTCGATCTGGCCAAGCTTCGGGACTACAGTCTGAGTGAACCCAAGAGGAGATTAAAAACAAAGCGCGCGTCTTCTGGAGAGCGTTGGCAATCGATGCTGGCCATGCCGAGTGCTGGTGATCACCTACTCGCGCTGTCCTGGAACAAGAGTGCAAACCAGGAAGGATGTCCGTGCATGGGGAACGCTATTCCGGGCTGGCGACTTCGTTTCGTGTTGCTCCGGTTGATTTCTGAGGGGAGGCGATGTCCTGGCCTTCGGCTGGAAGGTGGGGGGATAGGTCCGCATCAAAGGACGAACTGTTGGCGTTAGGAAACTGTGCGGCCGCCGGGAATCTCCTTGAGAGAAACAGAACGAACTACAAACTCACGTCAGCTCTCGGTACGACAGATCGACACGTGAACGGGAGTCGCTTTCCGGCTCGTAGCGCCACTCGGCCGAGTTCGACAACTGTCGATTGGCTGCCTCACAAGGACTCGAACCTTGACAAAATGATCCAGAATCATTTGTGCTACCATTACACCATGAGGCAATGTTTTTGGCGGGCGTCAGATTAACGCAGGGCCGCCATTGGGCAACTGGAATTTTTCACCACTTCCGACACGCCTTTCCCCACGGACAAAGTGTTTTTCCATTGCCGGGGACTCGACGCGAAACCATGCTCCCCGCTGATGTCGGCTCCTGAGGTAAATTCCTGGCGTGTGCTGGTGGTCGAGGACGATCCTTCCATCCGCGATGTGCTTGAGTATGCGCTGAAGAACGAAGGATTTGCGGTGCGCTGGACCGCGCGGGGACGGGAGGCGGTGGCCATCGTGGGTGAGGGGAAGACCGACATGGTGATCCTCGATGTGGGGTTGCCCGATTTCGATGGATTCGAGGTTTGCAGACTGGTGCGCGCGGGTGCGTTGGGCGCATCGGTGCCGATTCTCTTTCTCTCCTCCCGCAGCGATGAGGTAAATCGAATTATCGGCCTGGAGATGGGCGGCGACGATTATCTGGTGAAGCCGTTCAGCCCGCGCGAGTTGATGGCCCGGATCAAAGCGGTCCGGCGGAGACTCGCGAGCGGTGCGTCCGACGTGGAGACGCGGCGGAGAATTGTCTATGGGCCGATCACGCTCGATTTCGAGACGATGCGGACGACCTGCGACAAACGCGAAGTGAGCCTCACTCGGCAGGAAATGCGCTTGCTGGAATTGTTAGTCACGCGGCCAGGTCGGGTCTTCACGCGCGACGAGGTGCTCGACCGCGCCTGGGGCGAGGGCGGACTGGTGACGGATCGAACGATCGACGTGCACATCAAGGCTGTAAGGAAAAAGTTCGCGCCGCTGGAGTTTATCGAGACGGTCCGCGGCACGGGGTATCGAGCTAAAGTGCTAAGTTAGAAGGTGGGCGGACAAGTTGGAATTTACAGAATTCCAGTTGACGGCCCGGGCTTTTAAGCTAAATCTCTCCACGTCCAACCAATGAAACTCTCGGCCCTACATTCCAACACAGCCTGCCTCGCCGCATTTTCCCGCGTCGCCAAGATGGCAGTCCGTATTTGGAATACTAACATGGGCCGTGGTGCTTTCTGAGTTAATCAACTAACAATCATTTTTCAGAAAACCCACTGCCCTAAACGGCAGTGGGTTTTTTGTTTTACCCGAACACTTTTCGAAAACTTAATCTTATGAACACAGACAAAATCATCACTTACTTGCAACTGCCTCCCGAGGTGGAGGCGTTGCAGTTTGAGAGCTTAATCGAGACTTACGTCGAGCTGGGACTCAACCGGGCACAAGCCTCGGCTGCGGCTCAAGCTGACTATCTCTGCTCGAACATTCTGGCCTTCCGCCGGCGTGGCGCCATGGACGGCGGCTATCTGCTCGTCGGCAGCGGCCTGCGGGCTGCGTGATTCGGCCGGTCTGTTACGCGAGAGCGGTAGTTCTTGCCAGCCGTGCGATACGCCTGTGGCCATGATCTCAGCTCCCCTTTTCGCTAAGCTAACATTGGCGGGCTAGTCCTTTGCTCTGCGGCTGCAGGGATTGTTTGCCCTTCTAGCGCCATTCTTCCTCCATGACTGCTCTTCGAAACGTGCTCATCCGCGCCGCGCGTTTGGAGGATAAAGAATTCCTGTTCCGGCTAGCGACAGACTTTGCTTCCTCTTTCATGGTAGAGGAGGCGGTCTTTCATTCCTCGTTCAGAATGCTGCAAGACGATCCTGCGGCGTGTCTTCTAGTTGCAGAGGTGGAAGGGGTAGTGATTGGCTACGTCCTTGGATTTCACCATCTCACGTTCTTCGCTGGTGGGAGGGTTGCGTGGGTGGAAGAGATCATGGTTGGCGAGGCCTTTCGCCAGAGAGGCGCTGGTAGGCAGCTCATGGATGCGTTTGCCGCGTGGGGCAAGAGCACACGAATGCAAGCTTGTCGCGTTAGCCACTCGGCGTGCAGCGCCCTTCTACCAAGCGCTTGGATACGAAGAGTCGGCAACCTATTTCCGAAAGGTGTTGGTATGATCGGGCGAAAGTCTTGCTACACCGAACCTTCTTCTGAAAATGACGGTTGTTCGGTTGACGGATGTAGCAGCTAGGTTTCAGTTCTCAATAGATGAACGCACGCTGTCCCGCCAGCTTCGCAGCCAAGTCGGGGTGGGTCTTCGAAAATGTCGGCCATAGCCACTGAGAAAGGAAAATGATGAACTCACTTTTTGCCATTGCTCCCTATAAGTTTCAGAACATGTGGGTCTTTGATGATCCTAGTGTTGGGTTGCGCCAGGAGCCATTTGTGGCGGGCGCGGATATGATCATTGATGTGCTCACGGAGGATCTTCCGGACGCTCGTGCGGGTTTCAAACTGGTCTTTTCGTCCGAGGCCTTTCCGGGCTATTCGGCGCGTTTTGTCAAAACTCGTCAGGAGCATAGTGGCAATTGGTATTCGTGGCCGGAGCGTAGCATGGAGGGTTGGCTCTGCCCGGCCCTCTTCAAATATTTCGAAGTCGCGCCTCCGGAGCTCTATGTAAAGGTTTCGGCGAAGTAAGGTGACGGCTGAAAGTTTGGCGGCCGCTCCGAAGATGGTTTCGGATGACGGCGCCATTGATTAAATGGGCCCGCGAGTCTCTGAATCGAGCGCAACTCGTTCCCTTTGCAGACGTTAACGATGAACAGGATTGTGCGTCCGTGACATTTCCTCACGTGGGCTGAGCGCCTCTTGGAACGGGACGCGAAGCCGGATGGCGGAGATGGCTACATTTGCTGGCGGCACGGGGTGTGCTTCTTCAACATACGCCCCCCAAACATGATTCCTTGTTCCGACTCGACTGAGGCGCGCTGCGCCGTGCCATCTTCGCGCGCGAAACGTGTGATTTGTCTCCTGTGTTGGGCTTTGGTGGTGGCGTCGGGAATGGGTTTGATGATGCGCTATGAATTGCAGCCCGGACGCCAGACCGCTGCATCCAACCAATGGCCTGCGGGCGCGCCGTTGTCGCTGGATCCTAAGTCCGCGAATCTTCTGGTGTTTGCTCATCCGCGCTGCCCCTGCACGCGGGCGACGATCACGGAACTCGAGCAGGTGGTGAGACGCTGCAAGGACCAGGTGCGGGTGACGGTTTTTTTCTATCAGCCGCACGACGCCGGTCCTGAATGGCAGCAAGCTTCGCTCTGGAAACAAGCAACGCAGATTCCCGGAGTGACGGTCCGCAGCGATGTCGAGGGTGCGGTGTCGAAACAGTTTGGCGCCGAAACTTCCGGTCAGACGCTATTATTCAACGGCCGCGGTGAGCAGGTGTTTGCTGGCGGGATTACCGGCGCCCGTGGCCGTGTGGGAGCGAACGCTGGCGAATCGGCGCTCGTTGCAGGGATTCTCCACCGAGTGGCGGCGAAGAAAAACACCCCCGTCTTCGGGTGTTCTTTACTAGCGATGGCCAGCGGGCTTGAGTGGGAGAGTTTATGACAGGTGGCAGCCTGGCGACAGGCCGCGAGCCTCGCCAGAACTCGGTGGAGCTCCATTTCTCCGCGGCGCTGCACCGTTTGCAAAGCCGCACGGATCGAGTCTTTGCCTTCCTCTTGCTGGCCGAGTGGATTGCGGCGGTGATCCTCGCTCTAACGATCTCGCCGCGAACGTGGTCGGGATCGTTGTCGGAGGTGCACATGCACGTGTGGAGCGCCCTCGCATTGGGCGGGTCCATCGTGGTGTATCCGATCTGGCTGGGGTTGAAGCAATCCGGGGAAGCGTTTACCCGTCATCTTCTGGCCATCGCGCAGATGTTGATGTCGGCGCTGCTTATTCACCTGACCGGCGGCCGCATCGAGACGCATTTTCACATTTTCGGATCGCTGGCATTTCTCGCTTCCTACCGGGATCTCCGGGTGCTTCTGAGCGCGACGGTCGTTGTGTATCTGGATCACTTGGTGCGCGGCTACATCTGGCCAGAGTCGGTTTACGGTGTGCTCAATGCCACCGCCTGGCGTTCCGTCGAGCACGCGTTCTGGGTTTCCTTCGAGGTAGCGTTCTTGGCTTATGCGATTCGCTTGAGCCTGAAGGAAATGCGGCTGGTCGCTGAGCGGCAGGTGCTGTTGGAGAACGTGAATGAGAAAATGGAAGAGGCCGTCAGCCAGCGGACCGCTGAGCTGGCGGTGAGCGAGGAGCGGTTTCGCGCGCTCTTTCAGAACTCGCCAGTGGGGCTCTATCAGGCGACCGCCGATGGCACGTTGACGATGGTCAACTCCACGCTCCTCAACATGCTCGGCTACAGCAGCCAGGAGGAATTGCTCGCTGCGCAAAAAGATCTCTGGGACGAGGAATCGACCGTTACCCGAAAGGAACTGCTTCGCGAGATGGAGGAGAACGGGGAAATCCTCCGCCGCGATGCCATGTGGCGTCACCGAGAGGGCTCGTCGGTTTTCGTTCGGGAGAGTGCCAAGGCCAAACACGACGAAGCCGGGGAGGTTCTGCATGTGGAGGGTTCTGTCGAGGACGTGACCGAGCAACGGCAACTCGAAGAACGTTATCTCCAGGCGCAGAAAGTGCAGGCCATCGGCCAGCTCGCAGGCGGCGTGGCGCACGATTTCAACAACATCCTCACGGCCATTCTCGGCTACAGCGAGATGCTGCTCGACCAGGTAACGCTGCCCCCGACGGCCACCAATTACGTCAACGAGATCAAAAATGCGGGGGAGCGCGCCTCGGGGTTAACCCAGCAACTTCTCGCCTTCAGCCGGAAACAGACACTTCAGCCTCGGGTGATCCAGCTCAACACAGTGGTTAACGACATGCACGGGATGTTGAAACGGCTCGTCGGCGAAAACATCGAGATTTGCACAGACACGGAGCCGAACCTCGCTCGCGTGAAAGCCGACCCCGGCCAGATCCAGCAGGTGCTTCTCAACTTAGTGGTCAACGCTCGCGACGCGATGCCGAGCGGCGGCAGACTCCGGATCGAAACTTCGAATGCCATTCTGGATCATGACTACGCGAGGCTTTTTCCCGAAGTGACGGAGGGGCGTTACGTGATGTTTGCCGTGAGCGACACAGGGATGGGCATTCCTCCTGACATCGCCGCGCGCATCTTTGAGCCGTTTTTTACCACGAAGGAAGTCGGAACCGGGACGGGGTTGGGTTTATCCACCTGCCACGGGATCATCAAGCAGAGCGGCGGGCATATTGCCGTTTACAGCGAGATCGGACATGGATCGACTTTCAAAGTTTACCTCCCGCAGACGCAGGAGATGGCGGAGGAGCCCTATAGCAGCCACCCGAGCGATGGGCCAACCCGCGGCAGCGAGACGATTCTCCTCGTGGAAGACGAGCCGATGGTCCGCGAACTGGCGCATCTCGCCCTCGCGTCGCTCGGGTATCAGGTCATCGAGGCGGAGAATGGCGTGGAGGCCTTGCAGCGTTTCCAGGAGCTCGGCGCGCGACCGCTGCACTTGCTCGTCACGGACGTGGTCATGCCCATGATGGGCGGCCGGGAACTGGCGGCGCGCATCCGCGAACTGTCGCCAACCACGCGGGTGCTCTTCAATTCCGGCTACAGTTACGAAGCCATCGAGCGCACCGATCTTTTAGACGCCGGAGTCTTTTTCCTGCAGAAGCCTTACACGATGTCTGTCCTCGGGAAGAAAGTGCGGGAAGTCTTGCAAGATCCCGACGATCCGGACGCAGCGGCGAGTGACGCGAGCCTGCACTGTTGCGGCATCTAAACGGCTCCTCCGCAGGCTAGAAAAGGCTTGGCGCGCCGTCGTTCTCCAGCCGATGCTACGCGCCCATGCTTTTCGCTCCTCGCTACGTCAAACAAGCTCTCGAGATCGTCAAAAACGTCACGCGGCTGCTGCACACGAAGCGCGATTTGCTGAAGGCAGAGGATTACGCGCGGCTGACCGCGAAGAACGGCGAGTTGCAACACGCAGCCCGGCAACGCGACAAGGCGGCGGTGGAGCGCCTCACGGCGGAGCTCGATAAGGAAGTCGGAAAGGTTGTGCCAACGCCATCGTTCCCTGGAGTTCGGGAAAACTGTGAGACCTTCCTCGTCGCCATCGTCATTGCACTGGGGGTGCGCGCTTATTTCGTCCAGCCGTTCAAGATCCCAACCGGCTCGATGCAGCCGACCCTCAACGGCGTCATCGGCAAAAGCATAGAGGGTCCGCTGCCGTCGCTCCCGCAACGCGGCTGGGAGATCATTTGGAACGGACGCAGCTATGTCCATGTCGTGTCGGAGCGGGATGACACCGTGGTGCAACTGCAGGCGGTGCCGTTTTTGTGGTTTTCCACCTCCACGCTGGTGGTGATGGAGAGTGGCCGAACCTATAACGTGAAGTGCCCGCCGCAGAATTTGATCAACGATTTCGGCGTCGCCGCAGGCAAGGAGTTCAAAGCGGGCGAGCCAATCGTTCACGGAGTGGTGCAGACGGGCGATCAAGTGTTTGTCGATAAAATGACTTATCACTTCCGCAAGCCGCAGCGGGGCGATGTCTTCGTTTTCACCACGGACAAAATCGCCGGCATCATGAACGATCCGCGTAGTGGCGGCCTCACGCAGTTTTACATTAAACGTCTGGCAGGCGTCCCTGGCGACACCGTGCGGATCGAATCGCCAAACCTCTATATCGGCGGGCAGCTCGCGAGCGAATGGCCGCTCAAGCGAGTGATGTCGGCCAAGAACGGCTATCAAGGTTACGGGAGCGGACAGATTCTTCTGCAACGGCCCAGCGACACGTTCGAAGTGCCCAAAGATGGCTATCTGGCTCTCGGCGACAATAGTTACGCCAGCAGCGACAGCCGTTATTGGGGTGCGGTGCCAGAGAAAAATGCCGTCGGTCGAGGCCTGTTGGTTTACTGGCCGTTCGGACAACATTTTGGCCTGATTAAGTAGCCCCGCCTATCGCGACGCTGGATAATCTGAGCGCTGTAGTTTCGGCGACCAACAAAACGGTTGTAGCCGCGGCATTTGGTCGTAGCCTTTGCGCATGGGCGACAAATCACCGAAAGCAAACCAGAAACAAAACGCGCAAAAGCAGGCGAAGAGCAACACTTCCAACCAGAAAAAGAGCGCAGCGTCCGCGGCGAAGCAGGTGGATAAAACAAAGAAGTAATCTCGGGCGCGGGACCCACGCGTTGCTCGTCGAAGCCTCGCGATGAGCCAATCCCGTTGATCTAGAGTTGAAGCGTCGCAACCCGCTCCCGTAACGGAGCCATCATACCGCTATCGGATATTGCCCGCGCGATCCTTGAGCCAATTCTCGAGTTCGTTGTTGAAGTGGTCATCCACTTCATCGGTCGCTTCATTGTTGCCATCGTCACGTCCGGCAAAGTGGGCTGCGAGTATTACGACAGGGGCTCTACATCCTGGCGTTCGCACCGCCGCATCTACGGCTGGTGGGGTTTCTACAGGCGCCAAGGGCACCAAATCTTTCTAAGCGCATCTTTCACCACGGTTATCGGACTACGCCCGTTTATCTGTTTCTTTGTATGGCTTTATTTCGCGCATGGCAGTACCGCCTAACGATGCGCTGCATCCGAGTGCTGAGGGCTCGCTATGCCGGCTGCGGAGCGATGCGGTCCACCGGAGCTGAGAATATTAGGCAAGTGACTACCACAAGAGCAAGCTACCCGCCCCTTCGGCCAGCGAGGGTGGCGTTGCTTATATCCATTTGGGAAATATTTCTCGGCACCTTCATGCCTTATCTCATTCGGTAAGTCAGACTGACAGACGAACCACTAAGCGAGATCACTTAGAATACTCCCGAATCCAGCTGATCGTCTTATCGGCCAGTTTGTCGAAAGCGACTACAGCCTGAGCGAGATGCTCTTCGTTCGTATCTTCGATCTTGTTGTGACTGATCCCATGCAGGCTCTGCACAAACATCATCACTGTCGGCAATCCAGTGCGCGCCACTTCCGCCGCATCGTGCAGCGGTCCGCTCGGCATTCGGTGGGTCGAGCCTGCGGTCTCGGCAATCGCTAAATCGCAGAGCTCGATTAAAGCGGGATGGAACGGCATCGGTGCGATCTGCCAGAGACGTTCCCAAGTGACGGTGACATTTCCCTCTGCCCCAAAGCGCTCACTGGCTGCCTGCGCCTCGGCCAACATTGCTGTGAGCGCCTCACCATTGAGATGCCTCTGATCCAGAGTAATCCGGCAGGTTTCCACCACACTGGTCACGATTCCCGGCTGCGTGGTGCAACTTCCAATTGTGCAAACGCCGTCATGATGCCCTGCAATAGCGTAGATTTTCGGGCTCATCTTCGCCGCTGCTAGAAAAGCGTCCCGCCGCCGGTTCATCGGTGTGCTGCCGGAGTGCGCGGCCTGTCCGTAGAACGTGACCGCATGCCGCTCCACGCCGAAGGTTCCCACCACCGCCCCGAGCGGCAGATGGAGGTCGAGAAGCACGGGGCCCTGCTCGATGTGAAGCTCCAGATACGCTGCCGCATTCCGCAGTTCTACGCTGGATTCCTTCACCCGCTCAAACTCGATGCCGTAAGCCGCCAGAGCTTCCGGGAGAGCCATACCTGCGGCGTCTCGCAGCGTCCGTGCCTCGTCCATGTCCAGCGAGCCCGAGCAGGCGGAGGAGCCAAAAAGACTTTTGCCGAAACGGGCGCCCTCCTCATCCGCCCAATCCACCAGCCGAACCGTCACCGGCAACTCTTCGCCATACTGCGCGTGCAGCCGGCGCAAAATCTCCACCCCGGCGAAAACGTTCAGACACCCGTCCAGCCACCCGCCGTTCGGCACAGAATCCATGTGGCCGCCGATCAGCAGCGCCTTCTCTGACCGACCTCGCAACGTAAACCACGTGTTCCCCGCAGCATCTTCATGGATCTCGACCGGAAGCCCCGCCAGCTTGCCTCTCAGGAACTCCCTCGCCTTTGCCCACACCGGAGTAAACGCCACGCGCTGCGCCCCGTTCATGTCGCTGGTGAGGGAACGTAGTTCCTGCAGCTCAGCAATCATCCGCGCAGGGTTCACAGCAGTCATCTCGGCACATTCAAACACAATCAAATGCGTAGGAAAAGCCTCCTCAACTACAGGCGCCGTTGAGAAAACAGCCGGGCGCTTCCACGTCGGCCTCGACAAAAACGAGAAAATCTCTCCCTACGTTCTCCTTCCACCGAGGGCTGGTCCTTTTCCTGCTACATGAGGGATAATGACATTTCGCCTTTTCGCCAATTGCCAGCTAGACAAACAGCTAGCTTCTGACGAATCTTCCCGCACCACCACATGCTAAGTGATGCCGGAACTCTCGCGGAAAGCGGCTTGTTAGAAGCCGATGTCTGCATCGTCGGCAGTGGTCCCGCCGGCACAACGATCGCCAAGGAGTTATCCCGCGCCGGTCTTCGCGTGATCATTCTGGAATCGGGCGAGAAGAAGCCAACGGCAGCCGGTTCCGAACTAAACCGCGGCACCGTCGATTCTCCCCAAGGTTACCCTGAGAACGTTCTGGAGGAAGGCCGCCGCCGCCAACTCGGAGGATCGGCCAATTTGTGGAATCACGAGCCGCGGGGACAGGCGGAAAAGTTCATCCGCTGCGTGCCGCTGGATGCGGTCGATTTTGAAAAACGCGACTGGATGCCACACAGCGGCTGGCCGTTTTCCAGGAAGGAGCTCGAGCCCTTTTACGAGCGCGCGCAGAAGGCTTTTGGCATTGGCCGTTTTGATTACTCCTCGTCCGGCTGGCGGGGAGGGGACACGCGCCGCAAGCCGCTGGAGACCCCGGCCCTGGAGAGTTCCGTATCCCAGTTTGGGCTGCCCAAGCATTTCCTAAAAGACGCCGCCGATGATCTGTTGCGCTCGGAAAACGTCCGCGTTCTGCTGCGCACGAACCTCCTGAGCCTGGAGCGCGATTCTTTGACGAACCAAATCGTTTCCGCGCACGCGGCTGACGAGACAGGCCGCAAGTTGTGCGTCAAAGCCACTTACTTTGTCCTGGCTGCAGGTGGATTGGAAAACCCGCGCATCCTTCTACTCAACCAGGCGGCGCAACCCGGCGGATTGGGCAACCAGAACGACATGGTCGGTCGCTGTTTCATGGATCATCCGTCGATCACGCTGGGGACATTGACCCCCAGTTCAGCGGAGTTTTTCGAGCAGGCCGCGTTTTACGATCAGCAGGTGATTAATGGCCAGCCCGTAATGGGGAAACTGCACTTGCGGCCCGAAGTGATGCGGCGAGAAAAGCTCCTCAACCTCTACTCCATACTCGTGCCGCGTTTCCGAAACATCCGCTCCAACGTGCCCTTGATCGTGAAGGAACTGCTGATCAAAGGTCCGCAATTTCTTTCGCGTCAACGTGTCGGAAATCGCGGTTGCGTTACGTCCGGGCAGCCGATGGAAGCAGCACCAAGTTTTCGCCAGCGTTTGCTCGAGGGGTATTTTTCTGAGTGCTACTGCGGGTGGTCGAATCTTGAAAACAAAGCGGGCCGCTTCGGCGAATTTGGCGTGCGCGCTCTCGTTGAGCTAGCGCCCGATCCGGCCAACCGCGTAATGCTCGGCGATGAAGTGGATGCGCTGGGCCAAAAGAAGATGAAGATCGTCTGGCGCTGGACGGAGGCCGATCTACGGAGCATCCGCCGCACGCAAGAAATCTTCCAAAGCGAATTTGCGACTGCCGGCGTAGGGAAGTTTGTCCCCGTCGCAGAAGGTCACCCGGATTGCCCGCGGTCGTTTTTCAGCACCCACCATTTTATGGGAGCCACGCGCATGCATGAGGATCCGAAGCAGGGAGTGGTCGATGCCAACTGCCAGTTGCATGGTACCGAGAATCTCTTCGTGGCCGGCAGTTCAGTCTTCCCAACCGGCGGCTGCGCCAACCCGACGTTAACGTTGGTCGCATTGGCTTTCCGCCTGGCCGATCACCTGAAGTCGAAGGCATCTGGCGTTGTTGCGGAAACTGTTTCCGAACGACTCGCCCGCAGCGTTCTCGCGTAACGCCAAGCGGCTGACCGGTAATCTGGAAAGTCTTCCAGAGAAACCTCCCGAACGACACTGGCAACAGAGGGCGCTTTTCGGCTGACAAGAGCAAGGCCGGTCTCTGGGTTGGGGACGATTCAAAAGTAAGATGAACTCCACCAACCCTTCACACAACGAATTCGAAGAACTCGATCTCGCCGTTCCTAACCTGAACACTCCGGAAGACGAAGCCAACGCTGGCAAGATTCTCAAGAAACTCCGCGGCGTGGAAGGCGTGCGGATCATCGAACGCGGTATTTGGGTTTCATTCCGGCCAGACGTGATCCATCACGAAGCCATTTGCGACGCGCTCCAAGCCGGCGGCTACGATGCCATTGTTTTCCAGGATTCCGAAACCGGCGAAACGGGTTCTACAAACGTGTAATGGCGTGCTGAGTATTTGAAACCCAGGAACATTCCTACGGGTGCTCTCCACTAGAAGCGGCGGCCGCATGCTCCACGTGCGCTAATGACATCGACCGCCTTCTTTAAAGATTAGAGATTATTGTCTGGATCGGGGTAGTCTGTCTTGCCGCGCGATCCTGACACCATGAAGAACATCCTCATCGCGGTTCTCCTCGCCGCCTTCACTTTTGCCGCCCGCGCGGCAGAACCAGAGTTTCAATGCGTTATCTCCTCAGAACGAACTAGCTATGCTCTTTTGGAGCATCCTGAAATTACCTGCCGCATCATCAACAAAACCGCGAAGGAAGTCGTCCTCGTCAAGTCCCTGGATGGATCAGAGACCCCGCCCATGCGATCTCCGGAGTGTCGCTTTGAAATTCTCGACGCTAAAGGCAGACCCGTTGCAGATGGATATGCGCGGTGCGGGAATACGTCCGATTTGAAAGTCACAGATTTTGTGGCAGTGGCTTCGGGAGCTTCCTTC
>DASVRZ010000091.1:0-6596 GCA_036388355.1 Chthoniobacterales bacterium
GAGCGCTTGCTGCACCAGATCGTCGGTTTTTTTGGCGGTGTGGCCGACGTATTGACCGACCAGCCCGAGGCGATCCGTCTCGACGAGGTGTCCTTTTTTGAGGACCCCGAGCGCGGAGTAGATCCGGGAAACAATGCGCGCGACCGTGGTCTTTCCAGTACCGGGGTTGCCGGAAAAAACCATGTGGAGCGACATCGCCGCACCCTTAAGGTCGTGGGTTTCACGCGCTTTGTTGATTTCCAGAAAGCGGACGAGGCTCTCGACCTCTTGCTTAACGCTGGCCATGCCGGACAGGCTGGCGAGTTCGGCGAGGCAGGTTTCCAGATCTTCTTTGGGAGCAGCCGGAGCTGGCGGCGGCTCGACGGGTTCTTCCTCACCGGATTCCAGCCAAGCGAGGATTTTCTCCATGCGGCCCATGTCGCCACTCAGGAGCTGGTAGGCGAGATTTCCGAGGAAAAGGCGCTCGTCGTAGTGGACGGAGCCATCGGCGAGAACAATCCCGGCGGCGACTCGGAACAATTGCTCACCCCACGTGGGATGTGCTTTTCCGAATTTCAGGGCGGCCAGATCGTAGCTCGGTTGGGCGAGCACTCGGCCTTCCAGCAGGCGGTCGTGCGCAGCAGACCAATCGAGATGCTGGCCGACTGCGGTGGCGTATTGCTTTTCTGCGTAGTTGGTCTCGCCGTCTATCCGGGCGGTGAGAAATAGGATGAGCTTGAGTTCGTAATCGAGTTCAAGCGCTTCACAGCCGTGCTCGGAAATGAGGGTTTTTTTGACAGCCGGGACCTGGCGGCAGGCCCGGTTCGCGAGGAGTTCTGACATAGCAGGAATTAGAGGTTTCTAAAACACCAGCTCGGCTGGCACGGCATCCGGTCCGCGTGCAAACGACGTCCGGTGCACCGTCTCGGCCCCCAATGAGGCGATGACCAGCGCCATGATCGCCTCCGCGATCTCGGGACGTCCGCAGGTGAACACATCGACCGCTGCATAGCCATGCTCCGGCCAGGTGTGGATGGTGAGATGGCTTTCCGCGATGACCACGACACCGCTCACGCCTTGGGGCGAGAACCGGTGGAAGTGGGACGAGACCAAAGTGGCCCCGCCCTTTTCCGCGCAGTCCCGGAAACACACTTCCAGCGCCGCGGCGTCATCCAGCACGTCATGCGCGCAGCCAGTTAATTCGGCAAGGACATGCCTCCCCGCTGGCTTTGCGCACGGTGTGGTCGGATGCATCTCGGAAATCGCGAGACGGCTCAGGCGGGAGTCGTGGTTCCGAGCTTGGATTTAAGGGCGTCGAGCTTGGCCTGGACGTTGGGGTTTCCTGCAGCCGAGGAGAGCGACTTGAACTCGTTTTCGAGAGAGGACGCGCCGGTGTTCTCGGCCATTTCCTTGGCGGCGTCGGCTTCATAGCCCTGGCGCTCGGCCTTGGCTTTCATGCGGGCCATAAGATCGTCGGGGCTGCGTTTGTTGGTGATCTTCGCCTTGGCTTCGTAGATGTCCTTTTTCACCTGCGACGCTTTGCTTTGCGCAATGATGAAGTCCTTGTTGCGGCGGTATTCGGCCACTTCGGCCTCCATGGCGATGACTTCCTGCTTCAGCTCAGCGACCGAGGTCTGCTGACCCTGCCAACTCGGCTCCAACGATGTTGCCCGGGTTTCGTGTTCGCTGGCTCGCTCCAGTGCCTTCACCGCGAGGTCCTCACGGCCGGCGCGCATGGCTGCCTCCGCCTTCTGCTCCCACTGGAATTTCTCGGCCTTTTCCTTTTCTAGCTGCGCCTTGGTCTGGCGCTCCGTGGCGATGACCTGCTGGACGGCCTGCTTCACCTCGCGGATCTGCTTTTCCTTGTCTGCAATGGCCTGCTCGAGCATCAGCTCGGGTTTCTCGAAGCGTTCGACTGCTTTGTTGGCGGAAGCCTGGCCGATTTTGAATATGCGTGCAAAAATGCTCATGGGTTAAAGAAGTTTAGGCGTTAAAAGCGGGGCTGAGGAGTTCGGTGACGCGATCGACCGCGAGCTCGAGCGCATCAAAAACGGCGAGCAGCTCCTGATCGGACAGGTCGTAGGTTTCGCGACTTTCGACGAGGACCAGGCGGCGGTCGTCCGGGTTGCTGGTGTCGAGGCCGACGCTCACCGGCAGGATTTCGGTGTTGAGAGAAAGGAGGGTGAGCAGCAGATCCTGGCTGATGATCGGCTCGATGTTGCCGAGATCGACCTCGAAGTAGATTTGCTTGTCGTCCACCTTGAGGAACGTCGGAAGCTCTTCGCCGCGCTGCACGCGAAAAACGTCGTTGGCGAGCTCATCGACGGCGAAGCCATTGGATTCGAGGAAACGCGCGAGTTCGTCTTCGCGCTGCAGTTTAATTAGGACTTTGTTCATGCGGTTTTAGGTGAGACTGAGTTGAGGTGGGAAAGTTCGAAAGCATCGTAGTCAGCCCGACGATCAGCGAGGAGGATGAGTCGGTCTCCCTCTTCCAAAAGCAGGGATTTCTCGGTGGACATCACGGCCACCCCTTTCCGAAACGCCCCGACTACCTGGAGATTAGCGGGGTGCTGGAGCGCTGCAATTTGAATCTCTTGCAGTTGCCGGCCAGCGAACCGTTGAGGAACAATGTAGAACTCGCAGCCTTGCTTATAGATCGCCAGGTTTTCGAAGACTTGGTTCAGGCCAGGGTTGATCATCTCCTGCATGAGTAACATGTCAGTGATCCCTTCTGCTGGCACGATGCCGTCCGCGCCTGCGCGTTCCATCATCCGCAGGTTTTTGCGGTCGGCTAGTTCGATGACTAACTGAAGGGGGCGGGATCGGGATTCTTCAATGAGTCTTACGAGGGTCCCTGTGGTGAAGCTTTCGGCGTCGGATGCGGCGTTGTTGGGATCGCTCGCCAGAACAATCACCCCGTCTGCGTCTGCCACACCCGCGCGGAGGAGAACCTCCTCGGAAGTCGGCAGCCCCTTCACAAAATCGATGGATTTCTCCCTTAACTCCACCGGGAGTTCGTCCAGGCGCGCAGTCACCACCACGGCGGGGCGGAGCGGGTCGGAATGAGCCGCACGAAATTGTTCGACGAGCTGAATGACTCGCGAAACAGACGGGCATTGGCAGATCACTAGATGATTTTCATAGCCCATGGAAGCGGTGCCCTTTTCTTTGGTTCTGGTTCGTTCGATCATCGCCTCCGCGATCACGCCGAGCGTGTATCCTAGCAGGCCGATGCCCACGAACAAGCATGGATAGCCAACGAAAAAACGACCAACAAACGTTTTGGGATAGAGATCTCCGTAGCCGACCGTGGTCATCGTCACCATCGCCCACCACGTAGAATCCCAGAAATCCAGCCCCGGCTGCGCTCTGAACTCGGCGAGATAGAACGCGCTGCCGAAGATGATGTTGAGCAGAAGAGTGATCCCCAACGCTGTTCCCGCC
This sequence comes from Chthoniobacterales bacterium, assembly GCA_036388355.1. Classification (GTDB taxonomy): domain Bacteria; phylum Verrucomicrobiota; class Verrucomicrobiia; order Chthoniobacterales; family DASVRZ01; genus DASVRZ01. The sequence continues at coordinate 3,424 of DASVRZ010000091.1, forward strand.
CGAATCACTGGTTTGTGGCGGCGGGAAGCCCATTGGCGAAACAGGACCCTGATCATTTATCCCAGTTTTCCTCCCAAAACTTGTCGCGGTTTGTGGGCTCAATGTAGTTGGCAAAATTGAAATCGGAAGCGGGCGGAAACTCCACCGGCGCGACAACGCGGTCGGACTCGGATCCGCCGCCCTGGGTGGGGCTGGAGCCTTTCAGCTCGCGCTCGGCGCGGGCCAGCAGTTTGCCCAAGAGCGCGCCGCCTTGTTGCAGGATGTCTTCAGCGACAACTTCGCCGTCGATCCAGCGGTCGCCATCCTGGTAGCCGAGTTCGCTCACGTCGGTGGCGTTGTTGCAGACCCCGAGAATTTGATCCCACACGCTGCCGAGCAGGAGATCGAACTGCCAGCCCGACGCGTTGTGGCCAAACCGGTCCTCGCGGATGAAGCTCATGAAAACAATCTCCACCGCATCGATCCCAAGATGCTCCGCAATCGCGATCCGCAGGTCTTCAAAGCGCTCCTCGTGCAAGTAGGCGAGCCACTCTTTCTCGTCGAGGAGTTCGAAATATTTCGCGAAGGCGAACTCACCCGATCCCAAATCCACTGCGGAGAAAACGTCGAAGAAATAGACGAAGCGCGCGTAGCGTTCCATGAAGCGCTTGATGACACTCCGGCCTTCCTCGGTCGGGATGTATTCTTTCGCCTCGCGGATGGCGACCCATTCCTGGACGAGCAGCCACTCCAGGATCGGCTCCAAATCCGCATCGTCGCGCTCCAGCCAGACTTGGAAAACCCGCGGGCGGTTGATCATGAACTCCAAGAGGAAAATCCCTGCAAACCGCATTTTCTGCTCTGCGGATGCCGTCCATGGTTCGTCGATTTCTTCAGCCATGGTGTTTAGGAGTAGGAAGCGTCAAGCAGTAGGGCGATTCCGATGGCGGCGGCTCCCTCGATGATTGCCACGCCCCAGTTGCGGTCGCGGGCGATCTCTTCGTCGATGCGGGCGTTTGGCAGGATGATTAAGTCCACGAGCCAGCGGCTGCCGAGCAGGACCAGCAGCGAGATTGGAATCCAAACAGCGAGGGCGACTAGCGAATCGTCGCGGCGGATTTGGCCGGAAATGAGGATCGCCAGCGCGATCAGTGTGGCCCCGAAGGCAATGCCGGCGCCCTCGTTGTCGCGCTCGATTTCGTCATGCACGTTGTAACCGCAGGTGTATTGATAGATCGCGCCCAAGCCGATGAACCCAAGCTGGCCGACGACGAAGTAAACCAAAGTGTCGAGAATCTCGATGACGTAACCGCCGCCCGTCGAGCCACTGATGGAAGCGGAGACAATAAAGGCGGTCCCGATGTAGGTGCCGGCCAGAACCGCGCCCGTGCCGACGTTGCGGTCGCGAATCAATTCCTGGTGCACCTCGAAGCGGTTGAGCAGGAACTTGCGGTTAATCCACGCGGAAGCGAGCAACAACGAGAGTGAAATGACCGTCCAGGTGGCGACGGAGAGCAGATCCCGCCAGATGGTGGCGTAGGGATTTCCGCCCGAAATCATCACGCCGCGGATGATCGTCAGGACGCCGAAGATGTAGCCCGCGGTGGCAACGCCGACGGCCTTGTTATCGTGTTTCGTCAGCTCTTCGCTGAGGTTGTAGCGGGTGGTGAGTCCTTTAATCGGTTTCGCGAGCAGGACCAGGAGGAGTCCAACTGCGAAGTAGAGGATTCCCGTGGAGGAAAAAATCCTCACCACGGGAGCGGTGTCGAGCCAGACTTGAAGGTGTTCTTGCACGGGAAAAATTCAGGAGTTGGAGTGTTATTTACCGCCACCGAAAGAGCCGCCGCTGCGGGATGGTCCCGAGCTGGTGGACCGCCCGAATCCGCCGGAACGGGGAGGGGGATTGCTCGCGCTGGCGCTGCTCGGGGGCGAGTTGACGAACGATCGTTGGGAGCGGGTGGGGTTGGCGAGGGTCCGCGCCCGGGCAGCAACCTTTTCAGCATTAGGCGAGACGGGTTGGCCGACCATTGGCTGCCGGCCAAAGCTGGAGCCGGCCGTGCGGGAACTCATGCTGCCGCGGTAGCGGTTGTCATCCTGGCGATTCCACCCGCCACCGTAGGAAGGCGGATAATTTCCGTAGCCGTAGGGCGAGGAGTAGGAAGGCCGGTTTGAAAATAGCCATCCCAGCAGCAGCGCGTCGGTGAGGCCGAAACTGGAGTGATGGCCGGGGCCGTAGAGAGAGGGATTGCCGGTGGATTGGACGGTGGCGCCGCCGTTAGCTTCGCGCTTGAAGGTGATCGTGGCGATTTCCTGAACTTCGCCCGGTGCCAATTCAGTGGTAAGCGAGAAACCCCGCTGGTCGCCGCTGCCGTATTCGCTGACTTTGATGTAATCGACCTTCGAATCCTGGTTGAGATCGATGTTGTTGACCGCCTCGGCCTGGCTGTTGAGGAGAACCTCGAAATCCGCCGCGTCTTTGGCTTTTTTCGCCAGCAGGGTCACGGCATCGAGATCGAGCCCTTTGGAAAATTCTCTCAGGGTCACCTCAACCGGCTGGGCGGTGGCTACCTGCGAGCTCTTGGGTGACCAGGAGCCTTGCGGTTCACTTTTGCGGCCGCATTGCGTCATCATCGAAAACGCGATGACGAGCGCAAACATGGCGACTCCGATTTTAGCGAGGTTGTTCATGGGTTTCCTTCGGTGTTCCAGCCTTCGAGATAGTAGTGATAAACCCGTGGCGAGGTTAGTGAAGTAAAATCTTGATGCGGCGACATCAGCTCAGACTTTCCAAACACCAACGACGCGGCCACCAGCTCGTGGGTTAGGTAGCGGGTGGGCACCTGGATTTCTGACAATCCGGCCAGCAGTGAGCGAGTTTCCGCTGCGGGTCTTCCGGCCACGGCGATCCACCAACCCCACTCGCCGAAGGAGGGAACGTTGTCGTGGTAGGGGACGGCGTCGAATCCGGCGGCCTGGATCGTCCGGCCGATGCAGAGAAACGCCTCGCGTGCTTGGACGGTGGAGCCGGATTGCTGGACGATGACCGCGCCGGGCTCAGTCATGTTTTCCAAGTGATCGTAGAACGGGCGGCCGTAGAGTTTTGCGAGATCGACGCAGTTTGGATCGGGAAAGTCCATAATGACCACGTCGTAGCGTTCGGTCACCGACTTGACGAACTCCGCGGCGTCCAAGTT
>DASVRZ010000092.1:0-21470 GCA_036388355.1 Chthoniobacterales bacterium
AGCAGCTCAACGTGCGGCGGAAGCTCAGCAGGAAGCCGCAGCCCAGCGGAACGAACAAGCGAAACAAGCCAGGCAGGCAGCGCAATCGCAACGAGCGGAAGAAGCCGCCCAAGTAAGGGCAACGCAGCAGCAACAAGCTCAACAGGTAGCGGCTCAACGTGCGGCGGAAGCCCAGCAGGAAGCCGCAGCCCAGCGGAACGAGCAGGCGAAGCAAGCTCAACAAGCCAATCAATCAAAACGCGCTGAGGAAGCAGCGAGCCAAAGAGCAGCGCAGGCTGAAGGCCAGGCAGCAAATCTGCGGAAACAAGAAGCGCAGCAGGCTAAGCTCGCCCGTCAGGAAGCAGCAGCCGCAGCCCGGCAGGCGCAAGCTGCACCTGAGACAGCAGCCGTAACGCCAGCTGCGGAGGAAGGCGCCAATCCCGCTCCTCCTAATGCTCGCAACGCTGTGTCCAAAGAAGCCCGGCAGCAGAAGCGGGAGCAACGTCGCGAGGGCAAGCGCCAGCAGAGTGACGCAGAAGCAACCCCGGCTGAAGACACCGTCGAGGAAAGCTAAGACGCGCTTGGCTTTCACATCAGCCCGTTAACCCTCAACAAAAAAGCCGCACTCTGACGAGTGCGGCTTTTTTTTGATCTCCGCTTTACGAAGTGCGAAGGCTGCGTCGCTCTGAGCGGTTGCGAGCTCTTTGGTCCTTCTTCATGGCCGTCCATTTCGTCTGCTGCTCAGGTGTGAGAATGGTTTTCATGGCGGCCTTCATTTCGGCCCGAGCTGCCAACCGACGCGTCCTGCGTTCTTCCGGCGAAGGCTTCGCTCCTTGATTTGCGGATCGGGCTAAACGCATCTTTTCACGGCGCGCTTTCCGCACCTCGCGGATTTTTGACTCCTGCTCAGGAGTCAAAGACAATTCCTCCCGAAGCTTCGCCATCCGCTCTTTCCGATCCAGTCGTTGGGCCTTCTTCTCTGCTTTAGCCTCTGGTCCGAATTTCGGCGGTGCACCAGGCGTGGCCGTCGCTGGTGGAGGCGCTTCTTGAGCATGCCCCAATCCCGGCAGGAGCATGGGACTGATGGCGATGCAGGTGGTGAAAAAGAGGGTCTGGAGTTTCATATTTCGTATGGGTGACTGCACTTAGAAACTCGCACCAGCTTCTGAAGTTGCGGCGATTATTTCTCTTCCGCCAGCCACTTCGGAATCTGTGCCGCCCAGTAGGTGATAATTAAATCCGCGCCGGCCCGCCGGAATGCGGTCATGGTTTCAAGCACCACACGCTTTTCATCCAGCCAGCCATTTGCGACAGCCGCTTTGACCATGGCGTATTCTCCGCTCACATTATAAACAGCCGTTGGACGCTGGAACTTCTCCTTCACTCTCCAGAGAATATCCAGGTAAGGCAGCCCCGGCTTAACCATGACGATGTCGGCTCCTTCCGCAAGATCGAGCTCTGTCTCATGGAGAGCTTCTAAAGCATTCGCCGGATCCATCTGGTAGCTGCGGCGATTGCCAAACTGCGGCGCACTTTCGGCCGCTTCGCGAAATGGCCCATACATAGCGGAGCAAAATTTGGCTGCATAGCTCATGATTGGCAATTGATCGAAACCAGCTCCATCCAGCGCCTGCCGAATCGCTCCAATCCGCCCATCCATCATGTCGCTCGGAGCAATCAAATCCGCGCCGGATTCCGCATGAGACACCGCCACTCGGCGCAAGATCTCGACTGATTGATCATTCATCACCGTGAAGTGACCATGGTTCTCGTGCACCACCCCGCAGTGCCCGTGCGACATGTATTCGCAGAGGCACACATCAGTGATCACAAACATCTCGGGCACACTCTTCTTGATGAGCCGCACCGCTTGCTGCACCACGCCTTCCGCTGCAAACGCGCCGGAAGCAGCGACATCCTTCTCCGCCGGAATTCCAAAGAGCAGCACACTGCTAACACCCGCGCGAGCCAGCGCCTCCGCCTCTCGTTCCACTTCGCTCAAAGGAAGCTGGAAAATTCCCGGCATGCTCCCGATCGGTTTGCGCTCCGTGACGTTTTCGGAAATGAAAAGCGGTTGGACGAACTGATTGGCCGAGAGGCGCGTTTCCCGCAGCATCTCGCGCAGCACCGCGTTTTCCCGCAACCGGCGTGGACGTTGGACCAATGGTAGCATCCGCAGAGTATAGGCAGCGGTGCCGATGGCTCAAGGAGCGACTTCCGTCGTGGCGCTTCTCGCCGAACGATAAGCCGGCAGCACGATCAAACCACCCAATCCCCACACCATCGTGAGCAGCGCACCGGTCAGCGAAACCGCCACTGCTTGCGCCGCCTGCACCTGACAAAGATCGCCCAAGAGCACGGTGAACAAGTGTTCGCGCACGCCAAAACCGCCCACGCTTACCGGCAGAGCAGAGACCATATCCACCGTCGGCATCACCGCCATGAAGTCGCCCAGCGGCACCTGCACTTCGAAAGCCCGGGCCGCGCAGTAGAACGTCAGAAAGTATGTCACGAACATGAAAACAGAAACGCCGCCAGCTTTCAGCGAAGGCCGTGGATGCTCCAGAAACTGACGGTAGGCATTCTCGAGTTCCGTCATCTGAGCCCGACCCGGTCCACGCTCGGGAATATATTTGGTCAGGCCAATCCGGGCTAGGACCAGCGACAACAAAAATAACGCTGCGATCACGAGGAGATAGATAAAGATGGCTTTGGTGAGACCCGCCACCAAAGGACTTTGCCGTAACCACTCAAGACGCGGAGTCATAAAGAGCAGCGAGCAGAACACGAGCGCCGGAATGCCACTCATGCGATCCATGCCGACCGACATGAGCGCCATGGCTTTTCTCTCTCCGCGAGCGGCAAGCCAGACCACCTTCACCGCGTCGCCACCGATGGCTCCGATGAGAAAGTTATTAAAAAACAAGCCGATCAACCCAACCCGGAGAACGTCTCGATTCGTGAGTTTCAGGCCCAGCATCTTCACGAAAATTCCCCAGCGATAGATCCCCAAAAAGTTTCCGAAGCCCGCGATCAGAAAGCCCGCCACCAACCACTCCGGCCGTGCAGCCAGAACCACTTCTCGCAACGACCCCTGCAAATCCTCGCGCCGAAACAACCAAACCAGCAACCCCACGCTCACCAGAACTTGGAAGATGACGAGGAGCTTTTTTCGCATGGGGAGACAACAGCTACCGGGAGACACCCCAACAAGCTAGGAGAATCATGGGTGGTGTGTCTCCAAGCCGCGATGATGGGCCGGATTAAATCCCAGCCGGAGGTTCAGCCGATCGACTGGAAAACAAAGAAGTAGCTGTTGAATGGTGTGTTGCCCCAAAGCGGCCGCACCTCGCACTTGAACTTCACTTCTGGAAACGCAGACCTGATTTCTTCCAGCGCTGGATAATGAACCGCGCCCGATTTCATCCATCTGGAGGCTCGCAAAAATTTCTCTTCCAAGGCCGTCACCCAGAAGCGCCAGCTCTCATCACGCAGCACGGTTCTGATCAAGCATTTCCCGCCAGGAGCGACCTGGCCCGCCACATGATGAAGCAACGCCTGCTGCTTTTCCTGCGCGAGGTAATGCAGAACATCGATAATGACCACGTCGCCGGAGAAGTCATTCTGCGCGATCACATCCTCTGCGCGGAACTGGAGATCTGCGTAATGCGGCGCAGCGACCGCTTGAGCAGAAGCGATTTTCTTCGCGTCGAAATCGACGCCGAGGACCGGACAGAGATAGCCGCGTTCGCGGAGATAAAATGAAAGCAGTCCGATGCCGCAGCCCACGTCGAGGAGAGGCAGCGAGGAGTCCTGGAGTTGCTCCCAAGCGGCTTGATAAGCCGGATCGCTGCGAAGCTTGCCTTTAACATACTCCCGCTGGAACCTGCCGGTGTAACGGCTTGAGATACGTTCGATGATTTCCTTCATCAAAGAATTTGGCCAACGGCCTCACGCTTAATCTTTCCACTCGCCGTTAGTGGAAGACTTTCCACAAAGCGAAACTCCACAGGAACTTTGTAACGCGCCAGCGAGGTGCGGCAGAGTGACGCCAATGACATCATTGTCGGCAACCGATCCGCAGACACAGGAATGATTTCCGCCACCGGCACGGCTCCGACTTTTGGATGTGGTCGTCCGATCACGCGCACTCTCTGGACATCGGGGTGGGTGCTGAGAACCGCTTCAACTTCCTCGGGGAAACATTTCATTCCTGCAACGTTGATTACCGAATGCACTCGACCTTCCAGGAAATAGTCTCCGTCTGCATCGACGCGTGCGAGGTCACCCGTGCGGAACCACCCATCTTCCAGAAGCTCTCCGCGCGTCCGCCACGGGTTGAGATAAGCGTCTAACATTCCGGGACCGCGCAGGAAAAGTTGTCCGTCGTGGATTTCCGCCGAGTAGTCCGGGAGAGGGCGACCGATGGAACCCGGCTTCTTCTCCCGCGACACAATGTTCAGGAACGGAAGTCCCACTTCGATGATTCCCAACCCTTGGGAAAGAGAAATTCCAAACCGGGCGCGGAAGGCTTCGGCTGTCGCAACCGGCAATGCAGCTGCAGTGGAAACGGCCAGTCGCAGATCAGGCCAGGAACGACCGGAAGGCTCCGCGGCGAGTCCCGCATGATGAAACGGTGCGCCGTAAAGCACAGTTCCGCGATGCTCCCGGGCTGCCGCCAGAATGTCTTCCGCAAGATGCGATGGGACAACAATAGTGGTAGCACCGCGCCAGAGATAGAGAATGATCGAGACGGCAAAATGATGCGCCATCGGAAGGATCCATACGATCCGATCAGACGAAGAAATCCCCAGACCTTGATTCGCTGCAGTGATTCTTTCCAAGAGGCTTTCATGAGAAAGAACGATGCCTTTGCTCTCCCCAGTCGTCCCGGAGCTGAAGCGGATGAATGCGGGATTCAGCGCCTTCAATGCCGCTTCATCAAATCCCAGCCGGTCTTGAACCGCCACCTCGCGGACACTCCCATCGGCTTGCACAATTGCGCCGACACCTGTTCTGCGGATCACTTCTTCACGCTCGCGTTCGACCAACTCGCTGGCCAGCGGCACGAGACATTTCCCCGTTCTAACAATTGCCAGCGCTAGGACAATGTGGCTCAGGCCATTGGGACAATCGAGTCCAACTCGTTCAGCTGAAACCGCGCTGATGGAGACAGACGCCGCTTCGACGAGTTGCGCGAGTTCTCCAAAGGTCACCTCCCGATCTCCTTCGATCACGGCTACTGCCGCGGGATTCATGTTCTGGAAGATGTGTTCGACGATGTTCATTTCACAAACTGAGCTGCCGCTTTTCCTGCTGCTTCACCAGTCGCCAAGCAAGTGCCAATCACGCGGATGGATGCTTGAGCTTCGTGGCTCGAAGAGATACAGCGTCCGGCCATGAAGAGGTTGGCGTGGTTGCGTGCGCGCAATGAGCGCAGCGGGATCTCGCACGGACGATCTGCGACAGGATAGCGGAGACGTGGGCCAATGGCTTTTTCGCGGAGTTCCATTGGCCAGGTCGCGAGCGCGACGGCATCCGGGAAGGTGGCGCCATTCTCCACATCGGCGGTCTCCAAACGATACTGCCCAATAATTCTGCGGCTCTCGCGAATGCCTACTCGAGTGGGAAGAACCGAAATCGAACTGCGCTCAAAACCGGGAACATCATTCTTCAAAAATGCCGCTAAAGCCACCGCTGTGGCGCGGCCTTCCACTTCGAGTTGAGTGAGGCAGGCGGCATCGAGTGGATCGTAATCTGCAGATCCCGGCAGGTCGATGCTCACGTAAGCCTCGCCTTCTCGTCCGGTCGGCCGAAGGGTGTTTCCCAAAGCTGTGGAAGGAACCTGTCCGGATTGCACAGCGCGGGTAATCTGACGCGACATGCGCAGGCGGGCTTCATCCGAAAAGGCCGCTTCAGCGATTCCCAGCAGGCCAAAGATGAAGGCCGGACGCTGGAGCCTCGCAGAGGCTTCCTGTTCGAAGGCTGCTCCTGCAAGAGCCGCGACAGAGCCGTCTCCCGTGGCATCAATTACGGCTTGTGGCTGCACACGCTCTGTCTTTCCGCGGCTGTGGATTTCGAGTTCCGTCAAATCCGCGCCGGTCCCAATGATCGTGCTGTGTAGCCGCACTTCCAAGTTAGCGGTTTCGCGAATGAGCTCGTCTGCGAGCAGCGCAAAAGCGGCTGGATTGGTTAGCAAGACATCGACTCGCCCCATCCGCACCGGAGCGGCCGTTCCCTGCATTTTCATGAGGCGGAGTGCGAACTCTTTTGGGAAACCGGGATTAGCCCACACCGTTTCGGCGTTGCGAGAAAGTTGATATAGACCGCAGATTGAGTGGATCAGCGAAGCCGTCGCCATTCCGCCAACTGAGCCGTGATGCTCGATGAGGAGCGTCTTGGCTCCAGCCCGTGCGGATGCAATGGCAGCGGCCAATCCAGCGCTGCCGCCACCGGCGACCAGGACGTCACACTGCATGGAGCGGTTCCGGTTGGGATGCGCCGAGCAGATCTGAGAGAATCTGCGCCGACATCAATTCACGTTCGTCTGCGGTGAGACATCCTTCGCGCCAGGAAATGGTCACGGTAATTTTGTTGTTTCGCTCGTTGAAGAAAACGCCTGTTCCAGGAGGACGACCGAGACACGGGAGGTGCCATGCGTTATCGATTTCTGCTCCTGCGAAGGTGAGCATTTCCGGCGCGAAGACTCCGGTGTGCGAATAGAAGAAAGAGTTGATCTCACCTTTGAATTGCCAGCGAACGATCTTCATGAAAATCCACGACGGCATACGCATCATGATCTCGAGCAACGTGGTGAATGCTTCGTCCAGCTTCTCGCGGGTCATGTCGGCAAACTGCTTTTTCAGTGCCGTCGTCGCTGACTCCATGGAGCCGATGTCTTCCCGCAGGCACGAGAAGAAAAAAACGCTCACCTGATTATGAAACAGCGGCCCGCGCGCGCCGCGTTTGCGAGTTTGGATGGGAACTCCGGAGACGTAGCAGTTCGGTAATTGCCCGCGCTTCTTGAAAACCGCGGCATGCGCACGGCTGGCACAGGCGAGATAATACGGAAGGGAAAAAAGTGGTCCGGCGAGCCGTTGAGCGTTGTCGCGGATCCTGGCGGACTCTTCTTCGCTGAGCGTAGAGACGTGAAAGCGGCAGGCACCTGGTTGCGGTTGAGGGCCACCGAGAGAATGCACCCCGAGCGCAGCTAGTTCGTCAAAGCGCACCAGCAAAGGCCGCGCGCGTTGCTGTTTCTCGCGCAGCGTAGTGGTGGGACGGATAGTTTCCTTCGATTCGTAGGTTTCATCCACGCCATCGCAGAGGAGGGCGAAGTCAGCTAGCAAGAGTTCCGCGCCTTTTCCATCAATGACGCGGTGTGACCAGGTGAATGCAACGAGATACTTGCCGTCGCGCTTTTCGACAATGTCCAGCCGCGCATTGCAAGGCCGCCCATCCTGCGTCAGCGGCTGACTCGTCTGATTTTCCAGAAACGAAAGCGCATCTGGAATCTCTGGAACCTTCAATCCCAGCAGGCCTTCAGAGTCGGATTCGCGCCAAATCCCAAACGGAAGTGGAGGACGTTTATTTTCCGGCAAAACCTTCCAGTAAGGGAGCCATGTTTTCCAATCCCGTTTCAGCTCTGCAAAGAGCAGGGGATGCTTTTCGGAGAAGCGCTTGAGTGCCGAGCGGACGCGTTGCAGATCCGGGCAGGAGGAAAGCTCAACAACGGATTGGCTGAAATGCGCGCCCTGGCCCGTCTTCCGCATGAAGTCGTCCAGCGACAGCAGAAAACAGTCGGCGATCTTGACCGGAATGCGGTTGGGTTCAGCCGCGGGTGCCATCTTTCCTTAGGCTTCCGCGAGGCGCTTCTGAAGCAACACCGCCAGGAAATGCGGCGAACTGAAATTTTCCTTCGAGAGATCGGAGTCGGGCAGCATCACGCCATATTTCTCTTCGATCAGAAGGAGAAGCTGCATGATCGCCATCGAGTCGAGGCCAGCATCATAGAGATTGCTCGTGGCGGAAAATTCCGGGGGGGTCTCGAGCAGTCGCTCCCGAATGAGGACGACCAGTTCTTCTTCTAAGGTGTTAAGCTCGGGCATGGGTGGGGTGTTGATAATGTAGCGCGTGAGTTGCCTGCGAGCAAAAAACTCTTCTCGGTGCGGCCAGCACCACATCGGCTCGCATTCCGTATCTAAATTAAAGCGTGAAACTTCCCTCCCGACCGGCCGATACTTCGCGTCCGATCATGCCCGCGAGACTGCTTCTCATCGATATCAGCAATTCCTTCACCAAGCTCGCGCTGGCGGATGAGACCCAGCTTTTGCGGCGGAAGAAGATCGCCACTCCGGCGCTAACAGAAGAATCCCTCCGGAAGCTCGTCGGCTCCTGGAAGTTCTCCCGCGTGATCCTGTGTTCTGTGGTTCCCGCGAAGAATGCTGTCATCGCTGCCGCTTTTCCTCAACCTATCCTGCAGCTCTCTCACAAAATCGAGCTCGGCATCGGGATCGATTACCCGCGCCCCGCCAGCATCGGCGCCGATCGCCTTGCAAATGCTGTCGCCGCCGCTGCGATCTATGGAGCTCCGTCTGTGGTGGTGGACTTCGGTACCGCCGTAACCTTCGACATCATTTCGGCGGAGAAAAATTACATCGGCGGCGTCATCGCGCCCGGTTTGGAGGTGATGACCGACTACCTCTACGACCGCACCGCCCTTCTCCCGCGCATCAACTTGCTGGAACCAGTCTCCGCCATCGGACGCACCACGCGCGACGCCATGCTCGCAGGCGCGATTCACGGATACCGCGGCTTGGTTAAAGAGATCCTGGAGCAAATCCGCGCTGAACTGTCGGTGAAGAAACTCCACATCATTGCCACCGGGGGTTACGCCGCACTCATTGCCGCGCATCTTCCAGCCTTGAAAATCGTCAATCCCGACATCACTCTCGAAGGCCTGCGCATCATCGCGCTTCGGAACCCACTTTCTTAAGAAAATTATGATCTCACTTGGCATCGATTTCGGCGGCACCTCCATCAAGTTTGGCGTGACTAATGGTGGAGAAATCATCGCATACGGCCCTCCGATAGAAACTCAGGAGCTGAACGGCGCCAATGCCATCACTCAGGCGATCGTAGACAACATTCTCGCTCTCCGCCAAACGCACCCGGCGATTGCCGCCATCGGGCTGGGTCTTCCTGGCATCGTGGACAGCATCAACGGCATCGTCCATGAGCTCTCCAACGTCCCGGGCTGGCACGAAGTGCCTCTCCGCCAGATCATCGCCGATGCGTGCGGCCTTCCCACGATCATTGAAAACGATGCCAACGCCATGGCTTACGGCGAGTGGAAATACGGAGCCGCCCAAGGCAAAATGAACGTCATCTGCATCACGCTCGGCACCGGGGTTGGCGGCGGGCTGATTCTGAACGGGCAGCTTTATCGCGGAGCCAACCTGGGCGCCGGTGAGATCGGCCACATGCACTACGATCCAAAAGGGCCGGCCGCGATTTACGGAAACACCGGCGCTATCGAAAAGATTGTCGGCAACCGCGAGATTATCGAGCGCATGAACGCCATCTTTGGCGATGAAGTTCCTGAAGCCACTCCAGCGGTTCTTACCGAGCTAGCCCACGCCGGCGATGCTCGCGCCACGGCACTTTGGAATGAGATCGGCACCGAGATCGGCATCGTTCTCAGCGATATCGTGTGGCTGCTCAATCCGGACGCGATCGTCATCGGCGGCGGAGTAGCCAAGGCGGGTGAACTGGTTTTTGGTTCAATCCGCCGAGCGATTACAGGACGCACCTTGGGCGTTTTTCACCAAACTCTCACGCTCGTTCCGGCCAGCTTGGGGAACGACGCCGGAATCATTGGCAGCGCTGCTGCCGCGGTGGATTCATTGCGATAAAAAGCCATACGCCGCTTAAGCGGCAGGGCTCTTCATGTAGAAGAACAAACCTTCCGCGAGGTGGCGGCGAGCCAATCTTCCGAGCCAGGGAATTTCCCATTCCTTGCCGTTGAAAGCCTGGATGACCGCGATGAGCCAGACCACCACGAAGGCGATGCTAAAAATCGGCAGCAGGATCAAAAGGACCACGCCGATGACCAACCCAATCACGGGGATGAAGGCGAGGACCGGGCCTAGAGTCGACAACGCGAAGCTCACCAGAACGCCGAAGGCTCCGAGGTAGGCGGATTGAAGCGCGTGAAAGCGAATGAACGGCTGCTTCTTTTCCACGAAATAGAAAACGAGACCGCCTAAAAGGGAGAAAAACTCTGCGATGCCCGCAGCGACGTTCGGCGGCAATCCGCTCTCGGTCATCGGTGGCTCGCCAGGTGAAGTCAGGGGAATCTGAGGCGTCGGCGGTAACTCTGGAATCTCGGACATGGGAACCCTCCTGGGTGACTGGTTGCAGGGGAGTCAAGCGGCTAGTAGCATGCCCGTCAAGGCATGATCGTTGCACGCGCGTTTCCGAAACAAGATCTCGCGCCGGGCGATCAGCGCTCGCACGAGCTGGAGAGCGCCGGATTCCAAGTGATCGAGGTGCGAGTCAGGGAGGATCCCGATTTCGAGCGATTGGACTCAATGCTTCGGGCGCAGTTTGGTTCGCGTGGAGAAATGGAGGAACGCGAAGTTTTGATGCAGCGGCTGGAGTGGAGATTAGAGGAACAGCGGATGGGACGCCACATGAGCTATCGAATGCTGGGTATAGAAAAAGATGGCGTGCTGATTGCGGCGAGGGATCACACGGTGATTGTGCGGAGGGAACCCGCCCCACGCGTGTGGGTGCATCTGTCGCATGTGTTTGTTGCGCCCGAATGCAGGAGGAGCGGACTGGCTCGCTGGATGCGGGCCTTTCCAGTTGGGGATGCGCGGGAGGTGTGTCGCGAAATCGGCATAGGAAGTCCTGCAGGGATCACGCTGGTGGCGGAGATGGAGCCGGTAATTTCTGGAAGTTTGCTCGCATACGCCGCAGCAGGATTTCGCCGCGTGGATCCAGCGCGGGTTAGCTATTACCAGCCGGATTTCCGTTCCTACCGGGAGATCGCTGCGGCGGGTGGAGCGTGTCCGCTGCCGCTGTGGTTGATGATACGACAGGTCGGGAGGGAGGCAGAATCCATCCTGCCGGGAGGAGAACTACGGGGTATGTTAGCAGCGCTTTACGCAATGTATGCGCAGAGTTTCCGCGCTCGTGACATGACGCAGATCCGGGCGGAAATCGAGAAGATCGCCGAGGTAGAAGACGTGCCGCTGCAGGATGTCAGTGCCGCAGTGAACTGAGCGCTACTTTGCAGGAGCAAAGATTGCGCAGACGGGACCCGGAAGCTCGACGCTCGTGCCGGTGGGTTTCAGCTTTCCCGTTTCTGGATCAGCCTGAAGAACCTCTACGGTGTGGCTTCTCTGGCCCGGCACAATCATCCAACGACCGTTTGGTGAAATCGAAAAATGTCGCGGGCCTTTGACGGTGAGCGGAAGGTTTTCCAGGAAAGTGAGTGAGCCGTCCGCCGCAATGGTGAAGCTGGAGAGGCTATTGTAGGCGCGGGTGGAGACGTAGAGAAAGCGGTTCGTCGGATGCACCACGACTTCGGCCGTATCCGCATTTTTCGGGAGCGTGAGTTCTTTTGGGAAAACGGGCGCTGTTGAGGCGGAATTGAGGGCGCCGGTTTGCGGATTCAAGGTGAAGGCGGTGATGTTGAGACCCATTTCGCCATTCACGTAAGCATGCCGTCCCGTCAGATCGAAAGCCAGGTGGCGCGGACCACTTCCCGGCGGGAGCACCGCAAACGCGGGTTCGTTTGGAGTGAGCGCGCTCGTCTCTTCATCGAGGCGGTAGATCCATACTTTGTCCGTTCCCAAGTCAGGCACGTACACCCATTTGCCGGTCGGGTCGGTGTAGATCCCGTGGGCGTGAGGAGCTTCCTGGCGACTGGCGTCTGGCCCGGTGCCGGTGAGCTGAAAGAAGGAAGCACGCTCTCCAATCGTGCCGTCGGGCTGGACGGGAAATGAGGCGAGGCTGCCGCCGGTGTAATTGGCGACGAGCAACGTCTTGCTGGAAGGGGAGAGCGAGAGATGGCAGGGTCCACGGCCGCCGGCGGGCTGCTGATTCAGTTCCGTGAGGGTGCCATCGGAGGCGATGCTCCAGGCGACGACACTTCCGTCGCCAGCTTCGCTAACAGAGTAGAGAAACTTGTTTCCTGCATCGATTGCAAGGAAGCTCGGATTTCCTGCTGTCGCCACCCGCTGAGGCGGCTGGAGGGCTCCCGTTTCGCTGTCAAAAATGGAGAGGAAAATCCCAGCCGGAGTTTTCTCGCGGCCTTCACAACCTAAATACACGCGGTGTTCCGCTGCGGAAAGAAAGGTGGTGAAGGCCATGAACAGGGAGGCGGCGAGGGGGATTCGCATCGGGTGTGCTGGAGGTCGGCTCAGAGATTGAGCTGCTTCTGCCGGTAGTGTTCGTCGATGCGGTTGGCGATGCGATGGACGTTTTCCGGGGTGAGGAAAACAGGTCCGCCGAGAGCGGCTGCACCTACGAAGATTTTGGCGGATTTTTCCAGCATGAGCATGGCGGCTTCCGCAGCTTGTGGAGTCGGACCCAGCGTGATCGCGCCGTGGTTTTGCAGAAGAATCACGCGCGGCGGCAGACCGTGTTTTTGCAGAAACGCGTCGGTGCGATCGCGGATGTTGCGGGCCAAAACCAGACCGGGATCGGTGTACGGCACGAGGACCGACTCACTGCCGCAGCAGACGATCTCATCGGGAAAGAGCCGGGACGTGGCGAAGCGCTCGGAGTGCGGCGAGCAGAGGATCTGATTAACGGTGATCGGGTGCGTGTGCGCGACGTAGCGGATGCCGGGAAGCGTGAGCAGATAGCCGTGGAAAACGCATTCGACGCTCGGCTTTTTCGCGGTGTGATCGACGCGGCTGTCCAGGAGGTGTTCCTCGATGTCCTCGTCGGTGAACTCCGTTTCTCCGAAGAGGCGGAGGATGCGTTTGGTTGCGCATTCGACGAGGCCTGCATCACCAAGAGTGGCGAGGTTGGTGCCACTCGCTTTGACCCAGAAGGAGTCGTCGCTGATTTTTCCCGAGGTGTTGCCTTCGCCCAAAATAGCGAGAGCATGCGCTGGCAGTCCGACGGCGTGGGAGAGACCCAACACCGCGTCTTTGACTTCAGATTTCGTCATCGGTTTCGCGATTTAGATGTCGCCGCAAAGCGCCACTTCGAGGCCGAGTTCGTCCATGGCAGCGGCTTTGGCGTGGAGGCCTTTGATCGCGCCTTTTTTGTCGGGAGCGTAAACCACCTGGATGTGGTTGGACTGGTGGCGGGCCATCATTTGGTCGCGGGTAATACCTTTCAGCACCGCGTGCATGATTGGCCACTGCGAGGTGGTGAGGTTCCACCGATCCTGAGTTTCGTCAGCTGGCAGTTCGACGACCTCGGCGAGGCCAGTGTCATACTTCAATTTGCCGTCGGCCACGAAAACGCGGCTCCAGACGACCCAGCCGGGTTTACTGATGCCTTTAACGGTGCCGCCGCCGAGGCGGAAATACATGGCCGGCTGGCGTTCGCTCGTGGTGCCGCTCCAGCCGCCGATGAAATGTGCGGGAGGCGCTGCGCCGGAAATGAGGAAGACCCAGACATAGGCGTTGAGATCTTTCTTACCAGGTCCGGTGTATTGGCGGCCCCAGCGAATGTCGTGCAAGGTGTTCTCCGGTGCGAAGCCGAGTTCGCGCCACAACTTGTAAGTGATGAGGCCGTCGAGACCGGCGCATTCGTCCACTTCATTGAAGTGAGGAAGGGCTTCGCCAGCGTAAAGTTCTATGTCGGTGCCTTCGCGATAGACGGGCGGACGTTCGCAGTTATTGAGCGTGCCTTCGACTAGGTCGGAGGCGGGAGCGAGATCCTTGAGGCCTTGCTGGTATTGGATGCCGATGGTGTCGCAGCCAAACTCATCGGCGATGCGCACGGCAGCGATATACATTTTGCACTGCTGCAGCACTTGATGCTCGGTGAGCTCGAGTTCTTCGTCCTGGCCGAGGTTGAACTTCATGCCGTGGTCCCAATACCACTGATAGACGGCGCGAGCTTCTTCGTCGGTAACGGTGAGCATCTTCGCATACAACCCCGACTGGCTGAGGCGCTCCTTGAAGACGCCGGTCTTGTGCAGGAGCTCGTCGGGAATGATGGCGTTATACATGCCCATGCAGCCCTCGTCGAACACGCCCATGATGGCTTTCTGATGCTGCAATTTTTCGGCAAACTTCTTGCCGATCTTTTTGGCGCCTTCCGGGATGGACGCTTTGTGGAAGGACGTGACGTGATCGGTGTGGTGCTTGATGATGCCTTTTTTCAGCCACTGACGCAGACCGTGGGTGAAGAATTCGTCGTCGAAATTTTCGCTCCAGAGCGTGCTGTATTTCACACCAGCTTTGGTGAGCGAGCCGTTTAGATTGAGCATGCCGACGAGGCCGGGCCAGGTGCCGCTCCAGTTGGCGAGAGTGAGGATCGGGCCTTTGTGCGTGAGCAGGCCGTGCAAGATCTGGTGGGAATATTGCCAGACGGCTTCGGCAACGATCAGCGGAGCCTCGCGAGGGATATGGCGGAAGACTTCCATGCCGTATTTCTGGCTGTCGATGAAGCCGTGACCTTTTTCAGGATTGAATCCGTGAGCGCGGAGGACGGCGTGGCCTTCCTTCTCGATCGCGGCAACGATCTGCGCTTCCATGGCCATCTGCGCGGGCTCGCATTTTTGGTTGGCGGATGCGCGGAGATCGCCGTTGGCAATGAGGTAAATGGTTTCGGGAAGCGGTTGTTTTTTCATGGGTAGGTTGGGAGTGGAAATGAAAGGGCGTGTCGAGCGAAGAATTAAGCATCGTCGGAGGGTTTGGCGAGTACGGTTTTAGAGGGAGAGCTGGTAAAATGGAGGAGAGTTGATGCTAAGAAAGTGGTTTTGCACGGGAGGGGACTATTTTCTTTGACGAAAAATTAGCGTTCTCCCTAAATCAACGAAAAATCGCGCCGCAGCCCGTGATCGGCTTCGAGGAAGTCCTTCAACTCCAACCCACAGCGCTTCACCTAACCTTCGGATAATGATGTTCAAAACCTACAAATCACACGCTGTGGCCGGATTGGCCCTGGCTCTTGCAGCCGCCATCTCGATCCAGGAGGCGAAGGGGCAGGTTCCAGCGGCGCCGGAGACCGGCTCCGAAACCACGCTGGATACGCTGATCGTGACGGGCTCTAACATCCCGACCGCTCAAGAGGTCGGACCTCGGCGGGTGCAGACGATCACCCGCGCGGAGATCGAGCGTTCTACCTATAAGACAGCCGCCGAGATCCTGAAGACGCTGCCATTGGCCAACGCCGGGGGCGTGGCGTATTCGAACAATGCCACGGGGTTCACGCCTGGAGCCAGTGCGGTGTCGTTGCGCGGCCTGGGGCCAGACGCGACGCTGGTCTTGATCAATGGAAAACGCGTCGCTAATTATCCCGTCGGACAGAATGGTAATGTGGCGTTCGTCGATCTGAACACCATTCCCGCTGCTGCGGTAGAGTCGGTCGAGATCCTAAAAGACGGAGCGTCCACGATCTACGGCGCGGATGCTGTCGCTGGCGTGGTGAATATTCGCCTCCGCAAAGACTACGAAGGCGTGGAAGTCACCACCGGCTACGGAAACACCACGGATACCGATTCCTCGGAGTTCAACTCGTCGATCGTCTTCGGAACAGCCACCGACACAACACGCGTCACAGGCGTTCTTAATTACTACCATCGCAATTCCATCTTTGCTCGCGACCGTGAATACTCCCGCGTCCCTCCTTTCCTGAGCACCAACGCCCTGCCTGGAAACTTTAACATCTCCGCCGCCGCGGCTGTCGAAGCCACGGGATCGAATCCTTTCGGGGTGGATGAAAGCGGCAACCCGCTCAACGGATTTGCCGTTGCTCCGAACGCGTCCACCGGCACCGCGCCAGCGGGAGCCTACACCTACGGCACCGACCGGACCTCTCTCTACAACTTCAACAAAACCGCCGGCGCCTTTCCCGAACGCGAACAATACGGCGGCACGTTTAACTTCGAACACGACCTGGTAAAAGACACCGCCACCCTCTACGGGACCCTCGGATACAGCTCTTCCTACACCCGGAATGAAAACGCCCCAGGAGCCACAGGAAACTTCGCGAACCCCGAAGGAGTGAGTCTGATCATTCCGGCGCGGACCGCAAATCCGATCCTCAATATTGTCGATGGCCAGACCGGCGCGGTGTCGCAGGTGACTGCGGGCACAACCGTTGATCCGACCGTTTTCCAAGCTGGTCCCGGCACGGTGATCAACGCTGATGGCACTGTCGGTCGCCTGGCAGGCGAGGGTGCATTCAACCCGAACAACCCCTTCAATGAGGACATCAGCGGGGGCAGTCGTTTCCGCCTCGCAGAGTTTGGCAACCGTGTTTACGAGGACGAGACGGACGCCTTCATTTTCCAAACCGGGATCAAAGGACGCAATCTGCCGGGCGACTGGGGCTACGATTTCAGCGCGAACTACAGCAAGATCAAAACGCTTTCCACTGCCCGACAGGTGGACGCTCTCCGCTTCAATCAAGCCGTGGATGCGAACAGCGGCGTGGTGGCCACTCCTTACAATCCGTTTGGCGGCGTCGGCGGTGCAGGCAACGACCCGGCGACGATTGCCTACGCCCGCGCAATCACTAAGGACCGGAGTTCCTCGGAACTTTGGACGCTGGATCTAAATGTCTATAAACCTGAGCTCCTCGAGCTGCCTGGCGGCGGCTTGGGTGTGGCGTTGGGCGCTCAGTATCGGCGGGAAGAGATCGCGCAAAATCCCGATCCGCGGAATCTCTCCGGACGCATCGTCAGCAACACCCTCGTCGCGACGAATGCCGACCGGGAGACCGCTTCGTTCTATTCCGAGGTTCGCGTGCCGATCGTTGGCGAAGGCAACAGTCTTCCCGGCATCAAGTCGCTCGAGGTTTCCGGCTCTTTCCGCTACGAAGAAGTGCTCGATACCTCGGCGAACGTTTTGGTTCCGAGCACCTCACTCCGCTGGCAGCCGGTGGACGATCTCACCATGCGCGGCACCTACGGCAAAGGCTACAAACAGCCGAGCCTCTATCAACTCTCTAGTCCGGGCGTTTTCACCTTCAGCTCCATTAACGACACGAACTCCAATCTGTCCGCTGCAGAGGTGAACGTGCGGGTGCTGGGAAATCCCGACCTGGAACCGGAAGACTCCGAAACATTCACCGCTGGCTTCACTTACACGCCGAGGTTCATTCCCGGCCTGACGGTCACAGCGGATTATTTCCAGATCGAGCGCTCCGGAGTCGTCGGCGCAGGTGCGCAGAATGCCTATAACCGTTTCGTCGCTGGCGCATCCCTGCCGAGCGATAACGTCGCGGTTTTCCCCGGCTCCACCTATTCCGATGACGATCCTACTAATAACGATCCAGCCGACATCGATACCGTTTATGTTCAGTATTCCAACGCGGAACGTTACGTCGTCAAAGGCTGGGACTTCGGTTTGGAATATGCCGTTCCGACGGAGAAATACGGCAACTTCACCCTCGTGCTGAACGCGACGTATCTGGACTCCTTCCAGTCCACATTGGCGGACGGATCATTGCCGTTGAGAGAAGTGTCCGGCCGAGATAGCACCGGCTTCGGGGACGACGGTTATTTGAAATGGAAGGGCGTCGGCGCCCTCATCTACGACTACAAATCCTTCTCGGCCACTGCGACGGTGAATTTCACCGATGGCTTCGAGGATCTGGATCCGAACGGGGTTCCGTTTGAAGTGAACTCCCTGACCACGCTCGACCTTCTCGTTTCCTACACCTTCGGAAAAAATGCCGAGGCCGAGATTCGTCAGAACATCTCGGGCTACAGCAAGGACGGAACTTCCAGTGCGGTCACGACCAAGATCGCCAAGCCATGGTATGCCGATACGACTCTGAGCCTAGGCGTGCGCAACGTGACCGACGAGAAGCCTCCTCTAGCGTATGGCTTCGGCGGAAATGCCAATGGCTACCCTGGATATATCTACTCATCGGAAGGCCGTTTTGTTTTCGTGTCGGTCACGAAGAAATTCTGAGGCCTGCTGGTTTAATCCGAAGGTGCCGATGAGCACGGTCGTTACCGACTTCGCTAGACGGGCAGCAGCGTTGCCCGAACGAATGAGCCCTCCGCCATCGGACGGATGATTTGCTCTTGACCCCAAAGGGCACGGAGCCAAGCTTCCGACTTCTCGCCTCAGGAATTTCCTTTTTCGAGATCTCACCACCCAAACCCCGATCGTCCAAACCCTAGGAAATCTATGAAATTGAATACTGCCTCGAAAGGCCTCGCATTCGCCGGTGTGCTTAGTGCATTCGGCCTTTCTGCCTCGGCCATTGCTGGTGTTGAAGCCCCCTCCCAAGAAGTGCCCAGGATCGAAGAACAGAGCACTGAACCTTTCGGTCTCAACGTAACTCTGGCGTACGACAGCCAATACATCTTCCGCGGCGTGAACATCCTCGGCGGCGGGCCTGGTTCGGGTGCTACTGAAGGCGGCTCGCTCGTCAGCGCCGACATCAACTACGCGAAATACGGCTTCACCGTCGGCGGCTGGTATGGCGCTTCCATCAACGAATCTCCCAATGGCTTTGGCGGTCGCGGTTCCCAGGACGCTGCCTACACCGAGCTGGATCTCTATATTAACTACGCGCATACCTTCGGCCCTGTCACTTTGAGCGCAGGCTACATTTACTATTTATTCCCAGATGCCGCCGGTGCGGACGCGAACAAAGACACGCATGAGGTGAACGTCGGTATCTCCAGCAGCGCGATCCCGTTCGTCACTCCATCGCTCACGTTCTACTACGACATGGATTTGTTTGAGGGCGGCTATCTCGAGTTCAAGCTGGCGAGCTCGATCCCAGTCATTGCGGATAAACTCAGCATCGATCCATATGTGTTGGTTTCCTACGACTTCGAATACAACAGCACGACTAGCGACTGGAACCACGTCCAGGCTGGCATCAACGTTCCTTACAAGGTCACGCCAAACGTCACCATCTCCGGTTATGCAGCGGTTTCCGTTGCTCTCGACGCGTTGACCAATGAAGGCCTCGCCAACGACCACGAAGTCTTCGGCGGCGGCAAGATCGGTTTCTCGTTCTAAACGAAACTCCATCATTCTCGAAAAGCCCCGCCGAGCAGTTGGCGGGGCTTTTTGTTTGTTGGAAGAACAGATCTTTTGGCATAACGTCGCCTCCCCCCTCTACACATGCGCTACAAAACTTTTCTCATCTTCGGAGCCCCCGGCAGCGGCAAAGGCACGCAAGGACACACTCTGGGCTCCATTCCGCGTTTTTTTCACTGCGCTTGCGGAGACGTCTTTCGCTCTATAGATACCCGCACGCCGCTCGGTCAGCGGTTTCTGGAGTATTCCAGCAAAGGTCAGTTGGTTCCGGCCGAGGTGACGGTGAAGCTCTGGGAAGCGCGGATCAAAGACGCCGTTAGCGCACACACGTTTAAGCCAGACATCGATTTCCTCGTTCTGGATGGCATCCCGCGCAACGTCGAGCAGGCGATCATCATGGAAGACATGATCGAAGTCGTGCGCGTGTTTCATTTGTCAATCGGCAACTACGAGGAGCTCTCCAAGCGCCTCCGCAAACGCGCGTTAAAAGACAATCGCCTCGATGACGCCAGCGACGAAGTCATCAAGAAACGCCTCGACACATATGTGGCGGAAAGCCGCCCGCTTCTGGAACATTACGGGCCGGAACTTGTGCGAAAACTCGATGCGAACCAGTCGCCGGCAAAGGTGCTCTACGACATCCTGCACATCATCCACAGCGAGAACATCGCCATCCCGAAGATCTAAACACCGGCCTCCCAGCCGCTGCTTTCATGCGCATCGTTTTCATGGGTTCGGGCGACATCGCGTTGCCATCGCTGCGCTGGCTTTTGGATTCGCCTGAGCATGAGGTGCTGGCGGTAGTCACTCAGCCAGACAAACCCGTCGGGCGCCATCAGGTACTCACCGCTTCAGCGATCAAGCAGGCAGCTCTGGAGCGGGAGATTCCGGTCTTGCAGCCCGCGAAGGTGCGTGCGCCAGAAGTGCTCCAGTCATTGGCGGAGCTTGCGCCGGATTTCATAATCGTCATGGCCTACGGGCAGATCCTGCCCAAGACGCTCCTGGACCTGCCGAAGGTGGCCTGCCTCAACCTCCACGCGTCGCTCCTTCCGCGGCATCGGGGCGCGTCGCCGATTCAGGCTGCAATCCTCGCGGGCGACGCCAGCACCGGCATCACGCTCATGCACATGGATGTCGGGCTGGACACCGGAGACATCGTCATCAGCCACGAAACGCCCATTTCTCCGACAGACACTGCAGGCATTCTTCATGATCGTCTCGCGGATCTCGCCCCGGAAGTTCTGGCAGAAGGCCTGCCGCTTTTCGCCGAGAACCGCGCCCCTAGGACGCCGCAGGATCCCGCTTTGGTCACCGCTTCTGGAAAACTCGATCGCGATTCGGGACGGCTCGACTGGAACCACCCCGCCAACTTCCTCGAGCGCCACATCCGCGCCATGCACCCGTGGCCCGGCGCCTTCACCATTCTGCCCAGCGGCAAAAAGCTGAAAATCCACTCTGCATCCATTCTTCCGCAGACCGGCTCTCCCGGTCACATCCTCCCAACGGAGTCACAACGGCTGGTCGTCGCCACTGGTGAGAACGCTTTGGTCCTCGAAGACGTCCAGCTAGAAGGCCGCGGACGCATGAAGGCCGCCGATTTCCTCCGCGGCAACCCGCTCCCTCCAGGCACCGTGCTTTCCTAACGCCTCTCCGCCGCTCCACCAGCGGCGAACTCCGTTCCGCGCCTTTTCTTGCTTGTAGCTCTCGGCTGCTTTCGAGTTCACTCTCGGCAACTTATGACGCTTCCGACTTCCTCGATATACAAACGCATCGTTCTCAAAGTCAGTGGAGAGGCTCTGCGGGAAACGGGCAGCGGCGATAACATTTCCCCGCAGATCGTCACAGCCATCGCCACGCAGATCAAAGCCGTTCGCGAACTCGGCGTCGAAATCGCCGTCGTCATCGGCGGCGGCAACATTTGGCGCGGACTCAGCGCCAGCCATCGCGGCATGGACCGCACCACCGCCGATTTCATGGGCATGCTCGCCACCGTCATCAACAGCCTCGCTCTCCAGAGCAGCCTCGAGCAACTCGGCGTTCCCACCCGGGTCCACACCGCTATCGAGATGAAAAACGTCGCCGAGCCGTACATTCTGCGCCGTGCCATTCGCCAGCTCGAAGATGGCCACATCGTCATCTTCGGCGCCGGCACCGGAAACCCCTTCTTCTCCACCGACACCACCGCTGCCCTCCGCGCCAGCGAGATCAAAGCAGAAGTCATTCTCAAGGCCACCAAGGTCGATGGCATCTACGACAGCGACCCGAAGAAAAACCCCGACGCCGTCA
>DASVRZ010000093.1:0-18386 GCA_036388355.1 Chthoniobacterales bacterium
CAGAGAGTGCTCCAGCGGTCTGCCTCGGGATGGGTCGAATAGTCCTGAGCTCCGTTCGGGCCGTATAGCACAATGTCGCCCTTGCTTGCGGAGCGCTCTTCCTTTCCGATCACAATCTTTCCACGGCCGCCATCCGTATAGATCAAGAGCCAGTCGCCGCTGCCGTTCGGCCGGAGGTTGAGGTAATTCCTCCCGGTGTGGAATTCATCGCCAAAAATATCTGAATAGACGGGATTGCCAGTGATCTTCCGGTGCGGCACGACAGGAAAATATTATAGGAAAATGGCAAAGCAACCTATTCCGTAAGACGGGACTTCGGTCGAATTTGGAAAGATGAACACAGCAGTCGCCCCCTTCATTTCCAAAGAGCAAGAAGAACAATTTCGCGAAGACGGATATTGCGTCGTCGATGGTTTGTTTGATCCTGACGAGCTGCGCGAGATCGAGGCCTTTTTCGAAGAATACAAAAACGTGGGCGGAAAGGTTTACGACGGCGGACGCGGCTACGACGAGATCGATCCTGCGAAAACCCAGCTCCGCGCGATGCATCCACATCGGTATAGCAAAAAAGCCGAGACGTGGCTCCTGAACCAGAACGTCGCGAGTGTTCTTGAAGTTCTCCTGGGCAAGCCGCCGCTGGCCGCGCAGTCGATGTATTATTTCAAACCTCCCGGTGCCCGAGGGCAGGGGATGCACCAGGATAATTTCTATTTGTTAGCCGCTCCCGCCACCTGCATCGCTGCCTGGACGGCCATCGACGCCGCCGAGGTGGAAAACGGCTGCCTTTACGTGGTGCCTGGCTCCAATAAGAAGGGCATCTTCTGCCCGGAAACGGCCAAAGAGGAGACATGGTTTGAATACGGCGATACGCACATCAAACCATTCCCTCGCGAGATGAAACCCATCCCCGTGGAGGTGCCGAAGGGCTCAACCATGTTCTTCGGAGGCCACCTCATCCACGGCTCCGGCCCGAACAGGAGCAAACACACGAGCCGCAGAACTTTCATCGGCCACTACATTGATGAAGCCTCCGAGCAGGTCGCTGGTTTTTATCATCCGGTTCTAGCGATGGACGGCAGCGTCGTCTCGAACGTGGAGGCCCCTACCGGCGGCGGCCCTTGCGGCGATGGATGGCTCGGCGCGGTGCATTGAGCCGTCACACCTTCAAGCTGAGCCAGGCTCGCCGGATCTGATTTGCCCGCCATGCTCACTGCAAACGGCGTGCTCCTCTATGGGGAGCACGCCGTAACTTTCTATTTGCCTCGCGGGAGAAAGCAGGCTCATATTCGGGTCTGTGAGTTTACCTGCAATCCATTGGTGGCATTGGTAATCGAGTCCGATCCCTTCGATCCGGACCTTCTCTGCATTCCGCCTCACGTCTGGGGCTGATCTTTCTCCTTCTTCACGTCCTTTTCCCGCATTCCATGAACCTCAAATACAATTCCGACGGCCTCATTCCTGCCATTGTCCAGGAAGCCAGCGACACTCCGACTCCCACAGGACGCGTGCTCATGATGGCTTGGATGAACGAAAAAGCCGTCGCCGACACGCTCGCCACGGGCAAAATGCATTACTGGAGCCGGTCGCGACAGAAGTCGTGGTTCAAAGGGGAAAGCAGCGGGCACACGCAGGAAGTCGTTCGGTGGTTTGCCGATTGCGACCGCGACACCTTGTTGTTCGAGGTCCGCCAAAACGTCGCCGCCTGCCACACGGGACATGTCAGTTGTTTCTTCCAGGAACTCGATCCCTCGGGAAATTCGCTGCCTGTCCACGAGACGAAAGCCTTCGATCCAGACGCCGTATACCACCCATGAGCGCGCTCCCTCTTCTGCCCAGCTACGAAGATTTCCTCGCCAAGACTCAGCAGGGAAACCTCATCCCGGTCTATACGGAACTCGTCACCGATTTCGAGACGCCCGTCTCTGCATTCCAAAAAATCGACACGGGCGAAAACACCTTCCTCCTCGAGTCGGCCGAAACCAACGACCACGTCGGGCGCTACTCCTTCCTCGGGAGCAATCCGGCCGTCGTCTTCGAAAGCCGCGATCTAGAAGTCCGCATCGTGGAGAACGGCGCGGAAAGAGTCATCACCACCAACTCGGACCCGCTCGCCGAACTCGAGAAACTCATGGCGCGCTACCGTCCCGTGCGCGAACCGGCGTTGCCTGCGTTCACCGGCGGAGCCGTGGGCTTTCTCACCTTCGACGCCGTGCGTTTCTTCGAACCCAGCGTCGGCCCTGCTCCCAAAGACGATCTCGGCCTGCCCGAAACGAAATTCCTCATCACGGACACACTGCTCGCTTTCGATCATCGGCGTCGCAAATTGCAGATCATCGCCAACGCCTATCTGCCCGAAGGAACCGATCCTCGCACTGCTTACGACGCCGCGGGTGCGCGCATCGCGGCTATAATCGAAAAACTCCGCCAGCCCGTCGCGTTCGAGCCGCTAAATACGCTCCAGCCCACCGATCCCGTCACGCCCACCTGCAACACCACCCGCGAGGAATATCTCGCCACCGTTTCCCAAGTGCAGGAATACATCCACGCGGGCGATATTTTCCAGATCGTGCCGTCGCAACGTTTCGAGATTCCCTTCGCTGGGGAGCCGCTCGATTTCTACCGCTCACTGCGTTCCGTCAATCCTTCGCCGTATCTGTTCTGCTTCCGCTTTTCGCCGACCTTCGCCCTCGTGGGTAGCTCGCCCGAAGTGCACGTGCGGTTGACCGGCGACACCGTGGAAATCCGCCCCATCGCCGGCACTCGACGCCGCGGCGAGAACGCCACCGAAGACGACGCGAACGCCGCGGAACTCCTCGCGGATCGAAAGGAACGCGCCGAGCACCTGATGTTAGTCGATCTAGCGAGAAACGACGTAGGACGCATCGCAGAATACGGCAGCGTGCGGGTCACCGATTTCATGACCATCGAACGCTACAGCCACGTCATGCATATCGTTTCCAACGTCGTCGGCACCCTGCGCGGAGATCGCTCCAGCTACGAGGTCATGCGCGCCACCTTCCCGGCGGGCACCGTCTCTGGCTCGCCCAAGGTCCGCGCGATGCAGATCATCAACCAGGTGGAGAAAAACAAGCGCGGCATCTACTCGGGCGCCGTCGGCTATTTTGGCTTCGACGGCGCGCTCGACTCCTGCATTGCCCTGCGCACCGCCGTTCTAAAAGATGGCAAAGCCTACGTGCAAGCGGGCGGCGGAGTCGTCGCCGATTCCACACCCGAAGGCGAATACCAGGAGACTGTCAATAAAGCGATGGGCCTCATGAAAGCCTTCTCCCGCGCGCAGCAACTAACCAAAAGCTAACATGATCCTGGTCATCGATAACTACGATTCGTTCACCTATAATCTGGTGCAGTATTTTGGCGAACTCGGCGCAGAAATGCAGATCCGCCGCAACGACGAGATCACCCTCGACGAAATCACCGCCCTCGCTCCCGAGCGGATCGTCATTTCCCCCGGCCCCTGCACGCCCCGCGAGGCGGGGATCAGCTGCGCCGTCATCGAAAAGTTCGGCCCCACCATTCCCTTGTTAGGCGTCTGCCTCGGACATCAAAGCATCGGCGACGTCTATGGCGGCAACGTCATCCGCGCCGGACGCCTCATGCACGGCAAAACCTCGCCCATCCTGCACAACGGCCAGGGCGTCTTTACCGGATTGCCCATGCCCTTCGAAGCCACGCGCTACCATTCGTTGTTAGTCGAGCGCAGCAGCTTCCCCGACGTCCTGGAGATCACCGCCGAAACCGCCGAAGGCGAGATTATGGGCCTGCGCCACAAAGAATTCCCCATCCACGGCGTGCAATTCCACCCCGAGTCCATCCTCACCCTCGAAGGCAAACAACTCCTAAAAAACTTCCTTTCAATTTGATCTGTAGCAGGCAAATGCAGGTCTCCTCGAAAGTCGGCTGCACTGACTGAGAAGCTGAACGCTCAATCCGTCTGCGGACCAGAATTCGTGTTGGTTGGTGGAGTTCGGCATGCAACAGACAGCGGCACACAACCAAATGTCTTCAGAAACAAATGCCGGGACACGTCTCGATGTGATCGACGCTCTTCGAGCCATTGCCATCTTGCTGGTCCTTGGACGGCATGCTCCAGCAGTGCCCGCGGGCGCAGCACCGGATTGGGTCGTCACCTTCCTTATCGTGCTGAAGCAGGGGGGATGGATCGGCGTGGATCTGTTCTTTGTTCTAAGCGGATTTCTAGTCGCGGGGCTCCTGTTTCGCGAATATCAAAGTTCGGGCGAGCTGTGCATAGGGCGCTTCCTTACACGCCGGGCTTTCAAGATCTACCCGGCGTTTTACGTGATGTTTGCCGTCACCCTGCTAGTGGCTGGATCTCTGGGTCTGCCGCTTCCCAGAGCAGACGTGCTGCTTTCAGAGGCACTCTTCGTGCAGAACTACGGATCTGCACTTTTTCCGCACACTTGGTCCCTCGCTGTCGAGGAGCACTTCTATTTGCTGCTGCCTTTTGCCTTGTTGCTCTTGCGCAACTGCAAGGGTGCACCCTTTGCCCGGATCCCGTTAGCCTGTGGGCTCGTGATGGTCCTGTGCCTCACTGGGCGCATTTTCACGGCGGAGACACTCTCCTTCACCTATAAGACACACCTATTCGCGACGCACCTGCGGCTGGATTCGCTCTTCTTCGGAGTGTTCCTTGCGTGGTGCTTTCACTTTCATGCCAATAGCTTGCGCGCGTTTACGTTACGCTGGCGTCCCTTCCTGCTCATCGGAGCTATCGCCCTGGCCGCGCCGGCTTTTTACTTCAAGCTGGGTGCTGCGCCGATGCTGACCACGTTTGGACTCACAGCCATCACGCTCGCCGCCGGGAGTCTCCTCATCGTCAGCCTGACGTGGAAATCCGGGCCGACGACCTTAGTTCGGATCGGTTCTTTTTCCTACTCCATCTACCTGTGGCACATGACCCTGCTGCTTTTCGGTGTGGCTCGGCTGCCCACGACCGTCGATCCATTCAGCCGCTTATTGATATTTGGAGTTGGCTCCATCGGCTTTGGAATTCTCATGGCCCGTCTTATTGAAACCCCCTTTCTGGCGATACGCGACCGCTACTTCCCATCATCCGCACGGCAGCACCCTCCTGCGGCAGCGACAGCCGAACTTTTTCCGCTGTCTGCGGCGGAGTCTGATGGCAAGAGGCAGACGTGAATCACGGAAGCGGCTCCATTCCCTCCATCAGCCGCAGCAGGTAAATGCCGGGACTTTCGCCGGACGTCTTGGAGATCACCACTGAGCAGGCCAAAGGCGAAATCATGGTCCTGCGCCACGAAGAATTCCCCATCCACGGCGTGCAATTCCACCCCGAATCGATCTTCACACTCGAAGGCAAACAACTCCTGAAAAACTTCCTGTCGCTCTGAGGAGCATCGCTCCGCAGCTACGGAAAATTCCTGATGTTTCTTTTGCCGTAGAGTTCACTGAGCCGGATCAGCGGCGGCTCCAAGGGAAGAGCTTTTCTGCCGTTTGTAGGTCGAGTGAAGAGCAGCGCCAATGGCCGCGGTAACGGCGGAGGCAACGCCGAGAAGAATAGGCAAAAGCCAATAGCTCGAAAGTAGTCGATGCGCGACTGATCGGGCGACTTCGGCAGGTAACGTAATGGAACCACATCTCCGACGGCGAACTCTCGGCTCCCCGTGTAGGACGAAGTGCTCTGGTGCTCATTGCCGCTACCATCTTCAAAGCGATAAACGGGAAAGCGGGAGACGTTTCCCTCAGAAAGTCCTTATTCTCGTGGACTGCAATGACATTTGCCGTCGCTGGCTGGCTTTCCAGCAGAAACAAAGTCGAGTTAATGCTCGTCCCGACGGCCCCAACAAACGTAAGGACCGCGCACACCCAGCAGAGCACTGCCGTTACGGTTGACGGTGGTTTCCGCACAGCTTTCAGAGCCGTCCGCATCCCAACGGGAATGCCTGCGATAAAGCCGATCGCAATCCTAGCAAGGAGGGCAAAGAGGGCAAAGAGGGCAACGTTGATATGGCTATTCATTCTGGATTCACGACTGGCGCTCTTACTGTACCCTTCACTGTGTTGGGCTCAGGGGCCGTGTCTTCTGCTGAATTCTTGCAATGAGTGCGGCGCTTAGCTGCTCTCCCGAAGCGTTCCGGAGTGGGTCTGCCTCCTCAAAGGCGAGATGCAAGGACTCCCCGCCACTGGTGGTGATGTGGAACGCAAATTCCTCTAGCCTCACATCATTGTTTACCCAGTCTCGCGTGATGGACACTCCGGGCGTACCAGTCAGCGCGTGCCGAATTCGATTGAAGTCGCCGAAATACCCGAACTGGAAGCCGCGGTTATGGGAGGAATCCCAACCATACCAACTCATGAATGCAACGGGAGCAATGCCCATGAGCACGCACAGAATAAGTGTCGCTTTCGCTTTCATAGACCTGCGGCTGGTTGCCTCATGAAAAGATCTCAATCACGGCGCTGCTGCGGGGGTAGGATGACCTTTCGGGTAGGCGTGACGCTCGGGTGGCTTGCGGGAGGGCTGTAATAGGGCGGCGTATTTCTCCAGATCGATTTGGTTTCCGTTCAGAACAACTCCCTCAGGAAGAAGGGAACGGAAGCTAAAATGGGTCTCAATGATCATAGGGCCGTCGATGATATTGCCACCTTTAGCCACTTCAAAGCGGGAGATGGGAAACAGCACTTTTATTCCCGTCATCCTAAAGTCCCGATAATCTTCCGGAGCAATCTGAGTTCTTTTTGTCGATTTAACCTCAGATACAAAATCTCCTATGAGAATAATGCCCTGCTCCCACAGCGCACCTTCATGGTTTTGACGCCTATGGTGCCAAAAACCTGGATATCAACAAGGTCGCCCAAGATCTCGCCTGCCTCAGAGTTGGAATCTTTAGTAATCTTGATAGCAGTCTCTTTACCCTCCTCGTCAAAAACGGAATGACCCAACTCGGTAGTCGTCCCGGCTGCTGCGGATTGGAATCGAAACTCCGCAGCGGCGGCTTGATAGCCGCAGCAGCAGGATCAATATAAGTATGTAGCTCACAGGGTGACCTAGCGGTTTCCAAGTTTCTCAAACGGGTAGCTGTCCTTGATGGCTGCATTGAAAAAGCCCCCTTTTGATTCTGCGCCGAGCAACCGCTGATAAACGGCGGCAGGAACGTTGCTATATTGATACAACTTTCCGCTAACGAACTCGATCTGCAGTAGCTGCTCCTTTGCATCGTAGCCGACGCTCCTCATCGTTTCGGAATCGACGGCGATCAGCTTGATCTGGTTAGCTTTTCGCAGCATTTGTGACCACGTCGGTGAATGGCTTTTCCATCTTTTGCACGGTGGCTTTGGGGCCGGTCATCTTGATAAAGACGAGACCTCCTTCGGTTTCGATGATGGCTCCGAGGAGCGCGTAGTCCGGCAGGGGAGTCGTGGGTCCTCCGGGCATGCCGCTGCTGAAGGTGCCTTCGCTGCGGGCGAAGGTGATGGTGCGGTTGTTCACGACCACGGTGGCGCTTTCGCCTTTGGCGGCGCTTTCCGAGAATTGGCCATACCAGCGCTGGATGTTCTCGTTCACGGTGCCGCCCTGGTCCTTGCCGAAGGTGAAAAAGGAGATCTCCGCGGCATCGGCGCCGGCACTGGTGCGCCACGTGGCTTTCCGCATCGGTGAGTTGACCGGCACATCGACCCATTCGGCGGGTGAGGTAAAGGCGAGATCGCCTACTTTGACGTTGAGCGGCTCGGCGGCGAGCAGGGTGGAAACGCTGAGAGCAAGGAGAAGGAGCCAGTTTTTCATAGGGAAAGATGCTCCTGCGGATGCGCCCAAATAGCAACCCGGAGCAGAGGCGCGCCTCATGGACTGATCACGCCGGTGGTGGGTTCGCCAGCGGTCACTTCCACCTTCATGGTAAAGACGCCGCTCTGGAACGTCACTTGTGAGTTGAGCCGCTGGGTGCCCGAGTCTTCGATGGTCAGTTCGCGGGTTTCGCCGAAGCGAAGAGTCACTGCTTTGGGCAGGGAAAATTCGGATAGGATCGCGATAGTTATTTCGCCGGAGGTGTTGTTCTGGAGCGAGATCGTTCCGATGCGTTTGCCGTCGGGCGACGCGGTGAGCTTCAGCTTCGGAGGGCTGGCCAGAAATGTGCCCAGGCCTTCGCCGTGCAAAGAGATTCGCGTGGCAGGCGTCCCTTCCATGACGAGCGAACCTTCAATCGGACCAGCGGTTTGCGGGGAGAATATGACAGTGAACTTTCGTTTCTCCCGCGGGCTCAAGCGGTAGGACGATGCCTCTTTGAGCCGCCATGCTGCCGGAAGCGTGATCTTGCCGCTCAGGGCCTTGTCGCCTTCGTTGAAGGCAACGAAGCTCTGTTCGGCGGATTGTCCGGTGAGGGTGGCGGGAAAATTGAGCAGCTCCGGCACCATCAACCGCGCCGGCGGGGCCGCCGGGCTCGGCGAACCTTGGGCGACAGCGGTGTCGCGTTTGACCGTGATCTTGGCTTCTCCGGGAGAAAACGGCCCGCTGCCTCCAGCGCGAACGGCGAAGACGAAGGAATCCTTGTCGCTGGGATCGCCGGAGTGGCGGTAAACCACTTCGAGGCGGTCTGCGGCGACTTGTTTCGAGCTCATAATCATCCCATGAGCGGGTTTTTGCTGGAGACGAAATTCCATCTGGCCGCCGCTGCGGGAGATCCCGCGAAGATGAACCACCACCTCGCCGCCAGGCTTCACTTCCGCAGTTGCGGTCTCGGCGAGAGCGGTCGGAACGATCGTGCCGGTGGGGTTCGCTTTCTTCTTTGTGCCGGAGGACGACTGCGCGGAAACCAGCTTTTCGCTCGCGAGCCAGCCAGCCAGGAGGACCATCAAGAGCCTCGTTTTGTAGGCACTGAACGGCACGAGCAAATTACTGATTGAAGCCGTCATGCCAGTCCCTTATAGGGTGGGTCCACCCATTTGCCTGTCAATTCCTGAATCCATGATGCGCCGCCATTCTCCACTTAATAACCTACTGCGTGGGTGTCTGGGTTGGATGGGTTTTCTCGGTGCGACGGCAGGATTCAGCGCTACCAGTTTCGCGCAAGAGGCGCCGGGCGTTCCCGTCGTTCAGAAACTAACCACCAAACAACGCCCCGCCCGAGAGCTGATTGGACGACAAGAGCCGCCGAGGGTCAGCCCGCGCGTTCTTGAGCAGATGACGCCAGAATCCTCGTCCATTCTTGTGTCGCTCTCGAAGCAACGCGCTTACCTGATGCTCGGCGACGAGATCGCGGTGGATACGCCGATTTCCTCGGGGAAAAAGTCGCGCATGACCCCGAAAGGGAAATATAAGGTGTTGCAGAAAGACAAAGATCACCGTTCGAATCTTTACGGATCTTTCGTGGATCGCAAAGGCCGTGTGGTGCGGAGCGGGGTGAGCACGCGGATTGATTCGGCTCCGAGCGGCACGCATTTCGTGGGTTCGCCGATGACGTATTTTCTGCGGCTCAGCCACGACGGAGTGGGCCTGCACGTGGGTGTGTTGCCAGGCTATCCTGCTTCGCATGGGTGCGTGCGCCTTCCAGCCGAGATCGCTCGGATCTTTTACGAAAAGACGAAGATCGGCACCAAGGCTGAGATCGTCGATTGAACGAGGCTCAACAGAGCCGGTGAATGCCCTGTGTCGCAGGTGGATCGTGCGACGACCGAGATTCGTCCGTCTGCTGCAAAGGCGGCGTCAGCCCCCAAGTGCTCCACGGGCCTAGGATGATTTCATCAAAGTTGCGGAGACGCCACGTGCTTTCGGGAGCGCACGCGTCTCGCGTGCTCCAGCAGGCGTCCCGCCTGGTGGCTGAAGCGCGATGCAATGTTGGTAAACGACACTGTCAGCGGGATACGGAGCCGCTTTCTGCTCGGCAAGACGCCGGGAAGTGCACGCGAGACGCGTGCGCTCCCGGCGGAGTCGGCTTTCCGTTAACGCAAGCGTGCTGCCAGGAGACGGGCCTCAGGGGAGACGAAGTCGACCCTCAGAACTTTCGCCAGCAGCGGTCGTCCTGCTGAATGAGATCGTCGGCTTCCTTCGGGCCCCAGCTTCCGGAGGCGTAATAGCAAAGCGGAACGTTGTCGTCGTTGATCTGCCAGGCCTTCTCGATTTCGTCGATGAATTTCCACGCAAACTCCACTTCGTCGCGACGCGCAAACAACGTCGCATCGCCGGCCATCGCATCGAGAAGCAGACGCTCGTAAGCTTCCGGCGTCGCCTTGTTGAAAGTCGTCCCGTATTTGAAATCCATCTTCACGCGCTCGATCTGCACCGCTGCGCCGGGTTTTTTCGAGCCCATCCGGAGGGAAATGCCTTCGTCGGGCTGAATGCGAATGACCAGCTCATTACGGTCGAAACCGTCGGTCGCTTTGTTAAAGAGCACCGGCGGCGCTTGTTGAAATTGAATCGCGATCTCCGTTCCGCCCTTCGGCAGACGCTTGCCCACTCGCACGTAAAATGGCACATCGGCCCAACGCCAGTTATCCACGTGAAGCCGGAGCGCCGCGTAAGTCTCGGTGTTGGATTCCGGATCGACGCGCTCTTCGTCGCGATAAGCTTTAACGCGAGCGCCGTTAAGCGAACCGGCCGAATACTGTCCGCGGACCACGTTTTCTCCGACTTCTTTCGTGCCGATAAGCGGACGCAGCGACCGGATAACCTTCACCTTTTCGTCGCGAATCGAGTCTGCATGGAGATCAACCGGTGGCTCCATGGCCACGAGGCACAGAAGTTGGAGAAGGTGGTTTTGCACCATGTCGCGGAGAGCGCCGGCACCTTCATAGTAACCACCGCGACCTTCCACGCCCAGCGGCTCCGAGGCTGTAATCTGCACGTGATCGATGTAACGGTGATTCCACAGCGCTTCCCAAATGGAGTTGGCAAAACGCAGCACCATGATGTTTTGCGCGGTTTCTTTGCCGAGATAATGGTCGATCCGGAAGGTGTCGCGCTCGCGGAACGAGCCAGCGACGACTTCGTTCAGATGATGCGCAGACTCGTAATCGGTGCCGAAAGGTTTCTCCACCACCACGCGCGCCCAAGCCCCTTCGGGAGCTTTGTTCAAGCCAGCGGCTTTGAGGTTTACCAGAATCTCTTCGAACTGATCCGGCCCTGCGGCCAAATAAAAAAGGCGATTGCCCTTCGTTGAGCTATCGGTGTCGATCTTGTCCAACGCAATGGCGAGGGATTTGTAACCTTCCACATCGCTGAATTCGCTACGGTGATAAGTAATCGTCGCGGCAAATTTCGCCCACAGCGCATCATCGATCTTCTGACGCGAAAACTTGCGCGCCGCCTCCTCGAGTTCCACGCGAAAACCCTCATCCGTCTTCTCGCGCCGGGCAAAAGCCACCACGCGGGTGCCTTCCGGGAGGTCGCCGTCCGCCGCCAGATTGTAGATGGCGGGGATCAGTTTCCGATGCGTGAGGTCGCCAGTCGCGCCAAAAATCACAAGGGTGCAGGGCTGCGGAACGGGACGGGTGGTTTCTTGAACGGCGATTTTTTCCATTGGATAAGGGTTGGCCATCTCAGAGCCTGGCACTCCAGACGGCGCATGACGAGATACGGTAAACGCGAAGAGCCTTCAATCAGAATTCGGGATCGGGTTGGAATAGTCGACCAGCAGGACGAAGACCAGGATGCCTCAAAGCACCGGCCGCACCATGAGGCAAATTGCTCAACGAGATTCGTGAAGAGGGTCGACTGCGTGTGTTTAGAAACTCACTTGATCATGCGCCCCAACACGGAAACTCTTCTCCAGCTGCCAGGCTGACGATTACTGCGATTCCCGACCTTCCATTTCATGGTTGCTGATTATCTCATTCCCGGTTGTGTTTTATGTGTCCACGCTCGTCTCAGTAGACTCGCCGGAGCAGTGATCTAGAATAGGCGAGCGTTAGCTTGCGAGGCTTACAGCCTTTGGGCCAGGCGCACGTGCCGCTAAACATCCCAAATAAACCGGCTCCTTCCCAGAACACTTGCTGACTTGCTTCCGCTTGCCGGCGTTGGCCATTCTGACATTCATTCTATGAACCCCATTACTAAGACCCTCGTTATCGCGGCCTCCCTGCTTCTCGCAGCGTGTCAAACCGGACCAACCGCGTTCGTAGCTGGATCTACACCGGACCAACTCATTCACCGCGCATCGGGCTTTTCATTTCCTCCTCACGTTGGAGCATTTGCCCGTGTCGACGCCACCCAGTATGACACCACCGGCCAAGACGTTTCTGTCGGATATAACTCCGGTGTCCTTATCGCCGCCACTGTTTATGTATATCCCGCAGGTGGGCGCTCTCTAGAGACAGAGTTCGCCTCGCGTCGCGCGGAGATTTTGGCAAGCCATTCCGGCGCATCCGCAATCGGGCAGCGCACCATCACAGTCACTCCACGACGCATCAGCGCCCGAGTAGCTTCCTTTTCCTACGCCGGCATCTTCGCGCGCACTAGGCAGCAGCTTGGTTCCGAGCTGGTTCTCGCGCTGCACGGCGACAAGTTCGTTAAGTATCGTTTCACTTACCCAGCCTCTCACGCAGATCGCGCGTCAGCCGAGATTAACCAATTCACCCGTAGCTTCTCGTGGCTATGACCGGACGCCTAACCTCCGAACGCTACTGCGCAGGAGCCGCTCCAACCCGCATGGCTTAACTTGAGGTCGCTAGGCGCTTCTCACGTTATCTATGAATCGCAGCTTAAAGGACAGAATCGATAGCACCTTCTTGCGGGTTGCCCGCCATTTGCAGATCATAGTAATCATTCTCTTCATGCTCTATTTGAGCGGTGTCGCCTTTCTTCTGCTGCACCTCCATGAGTTCGATACCCCATTTTCTCTACTGCTGGCATTGATGATGATGATTTTCCCATTGCCACTTTTTGCGGTTGAAGCGTTAGCCGTTTTTGCTCACCGGGCGACAGCATCCCTAGTCTGCGTGGTAGTATGGTCACTGCTATCGTGCGGTTCTTTTTTAATGCTCTTGTCATCAATCGCTCAGCGCGGAGACGACCCCTTCTTCCTGTATTTCGCATTCTTATTCGCGACTATCTGCGCCGTCTCGGCAATTCTGGCCATTCTACACAACTACTGGCCCTATCTTTGCCGTGATTCACGTCCAGCCTGAGCCAAACGCTACGGCGATGCCTTCGGCGCCGTGACGCCTACTGTTAGCGCAGCATCGGCCCCATCCGAGAGTTGCCCGGGTGCTGCAAGGCCGTGGCAGTTTGATATCGCCGATCCGCGCGGTTGCGGCTGCTCCGTTAGAGGAAGAGCAGGATGAGGAGTTGGGCGCAGATGACTCGGAGTAGCATGGTGAGGGGATAGACCGTGGCGTAGGAGACGGACGGTGCATCGGAGCCGCTGATGGTGTTGGCGAAGGCTAGCGCGGGTGGGTCGGTCATGCTCCCTGCTAAAAGACCGCAGATGCTGACGTAGTTGGTCTTCATGAAGAGCCGTGCAAACAAGCCGACGATGAGGAGAGGGACCACCGTGATGAGCCCCGCATAGGCCATCCACTTTAATCCGTCGCCGTGCACCAGCGTTTCCACAAAACGCTCGCCGGAGTGGAGCCCGACGCAGGCGAGGAAGAGGACGATGCCTAGCTCGCGAATGGCGAAATTGGCGTTGATTGGCATATACCAGAGAAGACGCCCGATGCGTCCGATTCGCGCCAGAACGATGGCGACGATCAGTGGGCCGCCGGCCAATCCCAAGCGGACGGGGGCGGGGATGCCGGGGAAGACCACGGGGATGCTGCCGACGAGAATGCCCAGGGCAATCCCGAGGAAAATCGAGATCAACTCTGTGTGGTTGAGTTGTTTCACCGAATTCCCCAGGCGCTTCGAGGCCTTGGCGATGTCTTCCTCCTGACCGACCAAAACGAGCATGTCGCCAAATTGCAGCCGTTGATTGTGAGTCGCACTTAACTCTACTTCGGCGCGAGTAAGGCGAGTGACGGTGACGCTATTAGCCTCAAGGAAATTGAGTTCCCCGACCGAACGTCCCAGGATGTCCTTTTTCGTGACAACGACGCGCCGGTTCACCAGATGCGCCCCCAAAGCCCGCAGGTCGAGCGAGCTAATTTCCCCGACGATGACGCGCAACTCTTCCAACTTTTCGGCGGGTCCGATCGCCAGGAGAGTATCTCCGTGGTGGATGAGGTCGTTAGCTCCCGCCAGCGTGACGGTTTCGCCGTGTTTGATGCGTGAGATCACCACTCCGAGAAGGTCGAAAACCGGGATTTCTCGCACCCGTTTTCCGTCGAGATTATGGTTAGTAACCAGAATGTTGAGATGGGTGAGCTTGGAGGGTTTGCCACTGACATTGAGCAGGTCTGCCGTTTCTTTTTTAAGGTCGATCTTAAAGACGAAGCGGAGCAGAAGCATCGTGAGAATGATCCCGATGATGCCGAATGGATAGGCGACGGCGTAGCCCAGGCCAGGCAGGGCGGCCGCGTCGGGAGCGAGGTTGGGCACGCTTCGGATCGCCTCTTGCGCCGCGCCGAGCGAGGGCGTGTTCGTGGTTGCCCCGGAGAACAAACCGACGGCCGCCGTCATGGGAACTCCGCCTAATTTCGAAATCGCGACGGTGATGGCTGCGCCTAGGAAAACGATGGAGGCCGCCATGGTATTCATCGGCAGACCCTGTTTTTGAAGAGAGGCAAAGAAACCGGGCCCGACCTGCATGCCGATGGTGTAAACGAACAGGATGAGGCCGAACTCGCGGGCAAACTCAATGATCTTCGGATCGATCCGGATCCCGAAGTGGCCAAGGATCAGCCCCGAAAACAGCACCCCGGCAATGCCCAGGCCGATCCCTTTGATTTTGATGCTGCCCAGCGCCAGCCCGAGAACGGCGGCCACTGCCAGGACGATGACGGCGTGTGCGATGGAGTTGCCCGTGGTGAGTTCAATTAGCCAAGTCATAGAATGTATGGGTGAAGATTAGTGAGAAGCGGCGCGAGTGACTAGGCGGGGGTTGTTCTATTCCGCCCTGATGTTGCTCGTCTTGCGGAGGCGGGTTACGGCGCTAAACGCGCAATTTCCCACGTGCCAGTAGGTTGGCGGACATACTCAAAGCGATCATGCAGCCGATGCGGGCCGCCTTGCCAGAACTCGATGGTCTGCGGCATCACAGAATATCCACCCCAGAAGGGTGGTAGCGGGATTTTGCCGTCGGCGAATTTTTCCTTCATGTGCTCCCAAGCCGTCTCGAGCAACGCCGCGAGGTGATGGCCACGCTCTGGCGGGAGCTCCACGCAGCGAGCTGGCTCTCGCGTGGCCGAGTGACGAAGTATTCGAGAACTTCCATTTGGGTTAGCTGCGTGGCCGTTCCTGTCATGATCACCTGCCTCTCCAACGCCAGCCACGGAAAGAGCAGCGAAACGTGAGCGTTTTGCGCGATGTGGCGGGCTTTGCGACTCTCCAGATTGGTAAAAAAAATGAACCCGCGTCGGCTGCAACCCTTCAGCAGGACAGTGCGAAGGAGCGGAAGTCCGTCGGAGGACGCGGTGGCCAGACTCATCGCCGTCGGTTCGACACAGCCGGCCGTGATGGCTTGCTCCAGCCAGAGTTGAAACTGCGCAATCGGGTCCGCATGCAGGTTGGCGCGGCGCAGTCGTTCCCGAGTATAGTTGGTGCGGAGGTCGGCGAGATTCATGGAAAACAGAAAGGCCCGCGCTACGGATGCAGCGCGAGCCCTTCCCGGGAGATGTTAGCTGTCGACTACAACCGCGAGATGAGGAGCTCGCGTTGGAACATGAGTTCCTTCGGCAGATCGGCGTGCAGATCGAAGAAGAGTTCATCTTGCAACATCACTTCGCGCTTCCAACCTTGCACATCGATGGCCAGGGCTTTCTCGAGCGTCTCCGCGTCGTAATCCTTCATGCCAGTGATGTCGATGTCGGCCGCGTTCGGCATCCAGCCGAGTGGGGTTTCCTCGGCATAAACCCTGCCGTGGCAGCGGTTGATGATCCATTTCAGCACACGCATGTTTTCGCCGAATCCCGGCCAGAGCCATTTGCCGCTCTCGTCTTTGCGGAACCAGTTGACGTGGAAGATTTTCGGCGGGCGAGTGAGGCCTTTGCGCATCTCCAGCCAATGGGCGAAATACTCACCCATGTTGTATCCGGCGAAGGGCAGCATGGCGAATGGATCGCGGCGCACCTGGCCGAGAGCACCCGCGGCGGCGGCGGTCATTTCCGAGCCCATGGTCGCACCGAGGTAAACTCCGTGCATCCAGTTGAAGGCTTGGAAAACCAGCGGCATCGTGGTGGCGCGGCGGCCTCCGAAGATGAAGGCGCTGATCGGGACACCGTTAGGATCGTCGGCTTTCTCGTCGAGAACCGGGTTGTTAGCCATCGGCGCGGTGAAGCGGGCGTTGGCATGAGCGGCGGGGCGTCCGCAGCCGGGAGTCCAGGGCTTGCCAGTCCAGTCGGTGAGCTTGGCGGGTGGTTCATCAGTCAGCCCTTCCCACCAGACGTCGCCGTCTTCGGTGAGCGCAACGTTAGTGAAGATGCTGTCTTTGCTGCAGGATTCGAGAGCGTTCGCATTCGACTTGAGCGAGGTGCCTGGAGCGACTCCGAAGTAGCCGGCTTCGGGATTGATGGCGTAGAGCCGACCGTCTGCGCCTGGTTTGATCCAGGCGATGTCGTCGCCGATGGTGGTCACTTTCCAGCCGGTGAGTTCCGGTGGCGGGATTAACATGGCGAAGTTAGTTTTGCCACAGGCACTTGGGAAAGCAGCCGCTGCGTAGGTCTTTTCACCTTCGGGTGATTCGACGCCGACGATGAGCATGTGCTCAGCCATCCAGCCTTCATCACGAGCCATGCAGGACGCGATGCGCAGGGCGAAACATTTCTTTCCTAACAATGCATTGCCGCCGTAGCCGCTGCCGTAGGACCAGATCTCGCGGCTCTCGGGGAAATGCACGATGTATTTAGTCTCGCGGTTGCAAGGCCAGGAAACGTCGGCCTGCCCCTCGGCGAGCGGTGCGCCCACGGTGTGCACGCAAGGGACGAATTCGCCCTCGTCGCCAAGCACATCGAGAACGGCGCTGCCCATGCGGGTCATGATCCGCATGTTCACGGCAACATAAGGAGAATCGGAAATCTCCACGCCGATCTGCGCGATCTCGGAGCCGAGCGGCCCCATGCTGAAGGGCACCACATACATGGTCCGGCCTCGCATGCAGCCTGCGAAAAGGCCATTCAAGGTTTTGCGCATCTCTGCGGGCGCCATCCAATTGTTAGTGGGACCGGCGTCGCGTTCACGCTTCGAGCAGATGTAGGTGCGATCTTCCACCCGGGCCACATCGGTTGGGTCGGAAAGGGCGAGGAAACTGTTGGGGCGTTTCTCGGGATTTAAGCGGGTGAAGGTGCCGCTTTGGACCATTTGCTCGCAGAGCCGGTCGTACTCTTCTTGGGAGCCGTCGCACCAATAGACCTCATCGGGCTGGCAAAGTTTCTGCAGTTGCTCGACCCAGCTTAGCAGGTTGCTGTTTCGGGTGTTCGGGGCGGCGTTCTGATTCGGCGGAAAGTCAGGGATCGTTTTCATGCTGTGACTTTCCCATGGATCGCAGCCGTTCGATCCACCCCGGTTGCTGATTACCAACCGGATCTTGCTCTGCTGTTTTAAGAGGGCTTGAGCTGATCCCGGTATTCGGATGGTGATTCGCCTGTGACCTTTTTGAAGACGCGGTTGAAATGCGTGAGCGACTGAAAGCCGACTTCAAACGCGATCTCACTGATGCGCAGGTTAGGATTTAACAACAGGTTTTTCGCCTTGTGGATGCGGACGCGCGAAAGGTATTCCGTGAAATTTAGCCCGGTGGCTTTCTTGAACATCTTGCAAAAGTAAAAAGTGCTCGTGTTCACCGCTGTCGCCACTTGCGAGAGCGACAGATCCTCCGTCTGATGGCCTTTGATGAAGTTCTTCGCCTGGGTAATCATCGGCGGCTCGGCGTTGGAGCGCTGGACAGCGACCTGATTGCTAATGATCGAGAGATGCTCCGCGAAGATGGTTAGGAGCTGAATCATCGAGTCGTAATGTTTCTGCGACATTACGGGCGTGGCGAAATACGCCTTTTCAATCTTGGCATCGGGAACGATGCCCCACAGGGTGAGCTGCTTGCCGACTTTAGCGAATTGTTTCGCGGTGGGTTTTTTGCAAAATACCTGGCCGGTTTGAAGAAAGCCAATGAGCTGATCGCCGAGTTTGACTGGCACGGACGAGTCGGACATTCCATTCTCGCAGACGACGGTGCAGGCTTCGTGCTGAGCGCCTGCGGCCAGTTTCTCCTGGGCGGTGAGACACGCCGCGCAAGAAGGGCTGTGGCTGGCTAGTTCGTGGCAAAAGGGGTTCTCATGCTTCTTCCCGTGATGCGGCATCTGCCAGG
>DASVRZ010000094.1:0-4225 GCA_036388355.1 Chthoniobacterales bacterium
GATGAATCAGCTTCGGGAGCAGCTTCATGTAACGCTCGCGGCTCTCGATTTTCTTATCGAGGATGACCCGGTCAAAACGCTCGCGGCCTTCCAGGAGTTTTTGGGCTAGATCTAGGTGGGCGCGGGCGGTGAAACCAAAGCGGTTGATGTGCTTTTGCACCATCACCTCGGCATCTTCGATGCGCTTGGAAATTTCC
Organism: Chthoniobacterales bacterium; assembly: GCA_036388355.1. GTDB lineage: Bacteria > Verrucomicrobiota > Verrucomicrobiia > Chthoniobacterales > DASVRZ01 > DASVRZ01. Next base: position 198 of record DASVRZ010000094.1, read on the forward strand.
ACTTCCTGCTCACGGGTCAGCAAGGGAACCTGGCCCATTTGCTTGAGATACATGCGGACTGGATCGTCCAGGATGTCGAGGCGGTTGTCGGCCTTCTCCTCTTCCTGATTGTTGTCGTCTTTATCGTCCTTGTCGTCGTCGCTGTCCTTCTTGCCGTCTTTATAACGGTCAACTTCAGAGGCATCGATCAAGTCAATCTCGAGCAACCGCAGCCGGGACAGAATGACTTCCATCTCGTCCGGATCCGTCACAGCGTCGGGAAGAGCTTCGTTTAAATCTTCGTAGGTGAGGTAGCCCTGCTCTTTGGCGAGCTTGATGAGTTCGCGAATCTTCTCGTGCGTCTCCGGGTTGTGCTCAATGAAAGGAGCACGTTTTACCTCAACCACCGGCTTGGGCTCCTCTTTCTTGGCAGGCTTTTCTGCCTTGGGAGCTTTCGCGGCTTTGGCTGGCTTCTCAGCCACAACCTTGGCTTTTTTATCAGCAGCTTTTGGAGAATCTTTTTCCGCTTTGGCTTGAGGCGGAATGGACGCTGGTGCGGCGAGCTGTGAGGCTTCGACAGGGGTGACTTCGCCCGTCAATTCGGAGTCTACAGATGGTGCAGGAGACTTTTTTGCCTTTGATTTGGATTTGCTGGAAACATTCGCAACCAGCTCATCGAGCGGAGCTTGTTCAGGTGGAATGTCGAGATCGCGCGAGTCTTTCGAAGTTTTTAAAAGATTTTTTCCGGAGCTTGGTTTTTTGGCTTTAGCAGATGGGGACGAGGGACTTAACTTCGGTTTTGTATTCGGCATAACCAGCTCTGGATGATTGACAAACTATCCGCTCCTCACTAGAACGGATCCTCATTTGGGCGCGAGGGCTGCGGAATATCAGTGAGGACGTTTTTCAGGTCAAGGATTTCTTTCTGTTGTTTTTGCCAGTCCGAGATGTCCTGTCCGGTCGCCAGGGCTGCGATGAGCGATTGCTGCACGCGTTTCAGCTGACGGTTGATCTGCGTGGCACAAAAATCGGTCCAGAACTGCAGTGCGGGTTCATCTATTTCCTTGGGAAGACGCTCGTTCAGCAGGGCGGCCGCGTAAGCTTCCTCTGACGAATCGAGCGACGCTAAAAACGAACTCACGGAAGCGGGCTTTTCCGCATCCACGGGTGAGAGGAGGATTTTTTCGAGGAAATCAGCTCCGGTCTGTCCCTCCACGATCGTCAACCAGGGCTGGGAGCGAATCCGTTCGCGGAGCCGAAAGCTGCGCAGAACAAACAGGCAAAGCATTCGCATCGCATGGCTTGGCGGCTCAAACTGCAGCCCCTCCTCCGTCGGCTTCTCTTCGGGAGTCGAGGACGTCGAGCGCACGCGTGGAATCGATTTTTCAAAGTCGGCCCGGAGAATGCCGATGCGCGAGACGGTTTTGCTGATCGCATCTTCGCGAATCACTGGATCCCGGACCAGCGCGATAAACTCCGCCATCTTCCGCGCAAACTGCTGCCGTGCAGCGACGTCGGCGTTCCCCTGGAGCTTGGAAATCTGGAAATCGAAGAACGTCGGGGCTTTTTCGATGATCTCTCGAAAGGCATCCGCTCCCTGCGTGCGGATTAGTGAATCGGGATCCTCCCCTGTCGGCATGGTGGCTACTCGCACGAGCAACCCCTGATCTAGCAACGCCGCGAGCGACCGTTCGGCCGCTTTTTCGCCAGCCGCATCGGAATCAAAACAAAGCACCACGCCTTCGACGAAGCGCTTCAACATGGAAGCCTGCCGCTCCGTGAACGCAGTGCCCTGCGGCGCGACGACGTTGCGCGCGCCCGCCTCAAAAGCACTAATAAGATCAATTTGCCCCTCGCAGACGATTGCCGTTTTGGCGTTGATGAGGTCGCGTTTGCTCGCGTGCAGCCCGAAGAGCACGTTTCCCTTCGTAAAGAGCATCGTCTCGGGCGAGTTTATGTATTTGGCGGTATCGGAGCTATCCAGCACGCGGCCGGAGAAAGCGATCACCTCGCCATAGTCATTCCGAATCGGAAACATCAGCCGATCGCGAAAGCGGTCATAGTAATCACCGCTCTCTTCCCGCGTGCTCACCAGCCCGCTTTTGGCGATTTCCTCCGGGCGAAATCCCCGCGATTCGGCAAAATGGCTAAACGCATCCCAGGAATTGGGCGCGTAGCCGAGGGTCCAGTTCACCGCCACCTGGCTCGTCAGGCCGCGTTTTTTGAGGTAATCCCGCGCTTTTGCGGCCGCGGGGGTTCGCAACAAATTCTTGTGAAACCACTCCGCCGCTTCCTTGTGCAACTCGAGCAGGCGCTTGCGCATGCGCAGCCGGGCGTCGTCCTCCGGGCTCATTTGCGCCTCCACAATTGGAATCCCCGCCCGGTCCGCCAGCCGTTTGACAGAACTCACAAAATCCAGATTTTCGTAAGCCATCACGAAGCGAAAGACGCTCCCGCCTGCCCCGCACCCGAAGCAGTGATACGATTGCCGCGCCGGATTGATGTGAAACGAGGGCGTTTTCTCGTTATGAAACGGGCAAAGCGCCTTCCACACGGCGCCGGCCCGTTTCACCGGAAAATACGAGCCGATCACCTCGACGATGTCATTCGCGGCGGCGATCTGTTCGATGGTGTCTGGAGCGATGAGTCCCATGGGCGGCGGGGAGGAATGTAGCGTGTCGCCGCAAAAACGTTATTGGAAAATAACGCCGGCCACCGGAGCCGGGAACCTCCGGGTTCTCAGATTTCCTCGAACGACTGGCAGACCGTTTCGCAGAGGCCGATAAACGTCTCCTCCGCCAGACTCAGCCGGCGCTCGCGTCCGTGGAGAATGCCCCAGCGCCGCTTCAGCTTGCGTTTCCCAAGCGGCACCGCAATGAGCGACTGCTCCGCCAGTTCCTTCGTCGCCGTCCAAGGCGCGAGCACGCTAATGCCGAGACCCAGCTTCACGAGCTCCTTGATGGCCTCCATATTTCCGAGCTCCAGAAGGCTGTGCAGTGAAATGCCTTCCTCGCGGAAAAACCACTCGATGATCTCGAAGGTGTAACTCTTCTTGCTGTAAAAAATGTAATTCTGCACCGCAATCTGCGAACGGTCCGCCTTGCCGCTCAACGCCCAGGGATGCATGGGGCTGACGAGGAACTTGAGCTCATCCATGAAGAGCTCGCGAAACTCCAACAACTCATTCCGACGCGGTTCCAGATTCACCGCGAGATCGATCTGATGCATCCGCAGCGCTTCGATGTTTTCCGGCGTGTCGCCCACTTGGATCGTGATGGAGCAATGCGGGAAGCTCTCCTTAAACTCCCGTAGCACTGTCGGGATTATATATTGGCAGGCGGTGGTGCTCGCTCCGATGCGCAGGCGGCTAGTGCCCCATTTTCCGAGTTTCCCCAAGTCGCTGCGGGCCTCTGCCATTTCTTTCAGGATCTTTTCCGCTCGTGCCAAAAATTGCTCACCCGCCTGGTTAAGAACAACCGTTTTACCCACCCTGTCTAAAAGGCGACAGTGTAGATCTTCTTCCAGAGCCTTGATCGCGTGGCTGATCGCCGATTGCGTCACCTCAAGTTCCCGTGCGGTTTGGGTGAAGCTCCCCGTCTTGGCGAGACTCGCAAACGCCCGAAGTTGCTTGCTATCAATCAGTTGGCTCATGGATGAATCTTTTTAATGGAAGGTATGCAGAAGATGCAAGGCCTTTATGAGGTGAATCCGCCGCCGTGGCACAGCGGCGGCTATGGGGTGCGGCGAACCCAAACACATGCCGCACTCACCAACATTCATCCGCCTGGGCTTCGTCCCTCTGGTCGATTCTGCCCCGCTCATCATCGCGGCAGAACTTGGGCTGTTTGACCGCTATGACGTTTCAGTGGTTCTCCACCGCGAAGTCGGCTGGGCGACCATTCGGGACAAGATCATCTACAAAGAGTTGGAAGCCGCCCACGCTCCTGCAGGGCTGGTCATCGCCGCCAGTTGCGGTCTGGGTTCTATCGCCACTCCCTGCCTCACCGGCTTCATCTTCAATCTTCACGGCAACGCCATCACGCTCTCTG
>DASVRZ010000095.1:0-1757 GCA_036388355.1 Chthoniobacterales bacterium
CGGATATTCCAACGGCCCGGTCATGAGCAATCCGGCTGAATATGGCTTCAACGGCGTTCTGCCGAAGCCGTATCGGTTGCACGACCTGGAAGCCGCTTTGCAAAAAGTGGCTGCGTGAAGTCGCAGGGGCGGCTTGCGTAAAGGATCAGCGCCAGCTAATTAAGGCGCATGAAAATCCCACTGGAAGATGGTTATACGGATGTCATTGCCAAGGCTCAACGCGGCCTCGGCCTGGCCGACAGCACTCTGGCTGAACAAAGCGGCATTGAGCTTTCCGCGCTGAAGGAACTGAAAGAAGGAACTGTCGATCCCGAAGCCTTGCGAGGCGTGGCCGCGGTGCTGGGTCTCAACGGAGAAGCGCTGGTCCAGCTCGCGCAAGGTGAATACCAGCCCGACGTGGAAGCGCCAACCGGCCTCGCTGCTTTCAATACCCCGTGGGAAGATTTCACCGTAAACTCTTACCTCGTTTGGGATCCGGCGACGCGCGACGCCATCGTTTTTGATACCGGCGGCGACGCCACCGAGGTGCTCCACACCATCGTCGCCGAAGGGCTGACGGTTCGTTATGTCTTGCTGACCCACACCCACGTGGATCACGTCTTCGACCTGGATCGTGTGGTCGGAAAAACCGGCGCGCCCGTTTTCACACCTGCGCAGGAACCCGTCGAAGGCGCTGCGGCGCTGGAGCCCGGCCAGACTTTTTCCTGCGGCTCCCTCACCGTGGAATCTCGTCTCACCGACGGACATTCCCCCGGCGGGACGACGTTTGTGGTCAGCGGTTTGGAAAAGCCCATTGCCATCGTCGGTGACGCGATGTTCGCTGGCTCCATGGGCGGCGCAGCCACCGTATGGGAACATGCCCTCACGAACAATCGCGAGAAAATCCTCACGCTTTCCCCGGAGACAGTCCTCTGCCCCGGCCACGGCCCCCTCACCACGGTCGCTCTCGAATCCGCCAATAATCCCTTCTATCCGGTGCGATGATTCGGCACCTATACGTGCACATTCCTTTTTGCCCGAAGGTGTGCCCGTATTGTTCCTTCTACAAAGAAGCTTCCGATCGAAACAAAACCCAACGCTTCCTGGACGCCGTCCTTGCCGAACTGGATGCGGCGCAAAAAGTTCACCAGCTTCAGCCCGAAACAATCTTCTTCGGCGGCGGAACACCCACCGCTCTGAGCACGCCGCAACTCAGCTATTTGCTGGGCGGCTTGCGCGAGCGGCTGGACCTCACCCAGCTCCGGGAATGGACGCTGGAGATGAATCCCGCCACCGTCTCCCTCGAAAAAGCCACGCGGCTGCGCGAACTCGGCGTCAATCGCGTGAGCATGGGCGTGCAAGCTTGGGACGAAGCGACCTTAAAAACGCTCGGCCGCGTTCACTCTGGCGAACAAGCGCTTCGTTCCTACGAAATCCTCCGCGAGGCTGGTTTCGAGAACATCAATCTCGACCTCATCTTCGGCACTCCCGGACAAAGCCAGGAAGTCTGGTTTTCCAATCTTGAGCGCACCATCGTTCTCAGCCCGGAGCACATTTCCGCCTACTGCCTCACCTACGAGGAGGACACCGATTTTTTTCGCCGCTTCCAAAGTGGAGAATTGCAGCAGGACGAGAACGCCGACGCCGATCTCTACGAGGGCAGCATCGAGATGTTGGAGAACGCCGGCTACATCCAATACGAGACCTCCAACTACTCACGCGCCGGGCGTGAATGCGCTCACAACATGGCGTATTGGCTCGGCCACAGTTATCTCGGG
>DASVRZ010000096.1:0-2165 GCA_036388355.1 Chthoniobacterales bacterium
CCCTCGGCCTCACTCCTGCGCGTTCTCTTTCGCTGAAGTAACATGGATTTCCTCACTCAGCTTCCGTGGTTTTTGATCCTCACCTCGCTGGGGAAGACCATCTTCCTGATCTTCCTCGTGGTGCTGCCGATGGTTAGTTACACGGTCTATGCGGAACGGCGGGTGAGCGCTCTGATCCAAGATCGGTTGGGGCCAAATCGCACCGGATTTCCGCTGACGTTGCTCGGGTTTAAAAAGGATTTCTCCCCGTGGCTCGGCGGACTCGGCCAGCCGGTCGCGGACGCCGTCAAGTTTCTCCTCAAGGAAGATTTCGTCCCCGCGCACGTCAACAAGCTGTACTTCTGGCTCGCGCCGACTTTGGCGATGATGCCGGCGATCGTCACGCTCGCGGCCGTTCCTTTTGGGAGTGAAATCCTGGGCGTCAAAATGGTCGTCGCCGACATCAATGTCGGCCTGCTCTTCATGTTAGCGATCTCCAGCGTTGGCGTTTACGGGATTGTCCTCGCTGGCTGGTCGTCCAACTCGAAGTACCCGTTCCTCGGTGGCATCCGCAGCACTTCGCAGATGATCAGCTACGAGCTGGCCATGGGCCTCAGCGCCGTGCCGGTTCTGCTGGTCGTTGGTTCCACAAATCTCGGGAACATCGTGAAGTATCAGGTGAACCAAGGCTGGCTCCTCGCGCCTTTCACGGATGGCGCGTTCAGCGGCCGGGAGCTCCTGCTCTGGATTCCGCTAATCCTCGCATTCATCACGTTCACGATCTCGATGTTCGCGGAGACGAACCGGCTGCCGTTCGATCTTCCCGAGTCCGAGACCGAACTCGTCGCCGGCTACCACACCGAGTATTCCTCGATGAAGTTCGCGCTCTTTTTCCTCGGTGAATATACCGCGATGATTGCCGGGTCCGCGCTGATTGTCGTGCTCTTCTTCGGCGGCTGGCATCTGCCGCTCATCCCCTACAATGTGGAAAACGTGGTCACCGGCGGACTCGGATTTCTGCGCGCCATTCCGCTCGCCGGCGTGATCTGGGGCATCGTGAATATCACGGTCTTCTTTGCCAAGGTCGCGCTGCTTTTGCTCGTCTTCATCTGGATCCGCTGGACCCTGCCGCGCTTCCGCTACGATCAGCTGATGAAACTCGGCTGGCTGTATCTCTTTGAGATCGCGCTGGTGAATATCTTCCTCACCGCTGGCATCCTCGCATTTACCAAGTAACTCGGCCTTACTCCCGCGCATGGCTTACGTCGTCCCTCGCCCAAATCTAACTTGGAAGGAGAAGATCTATCTTCCGTCGATCGTCGCGGGCATGGCGATCACCTGGAAACATTTCCGCCGGATGCTCACCGGCCAGACGCATGTGGTGATGCAGTATCCGGAAGAAAAATGGGACGCGAACATGCCGGACCATTATCGTGGCGCGCCCACGCTGGTGACCGATGAACATGGCCGCGAACGCTGCGTCGCCTGCCAGCTTTGCGAGTTCATCTGTCCGCCTCGCGCCATCCGGATCAAACCCGAGGAAATCCCCGCGGAATCGAAGTTCGCCAAAGTTGAAAAACGTCCCCAGGAATTCGATATCGACATGCTCCGCTGCATTTACTGCGGCATGTGCGAGGAGGTTTGTCCGGAACAAGCGATTTTCCTCCGGAAGGATTACGCGCTCACGGGCGTGACTCGCAGTGAGATGGTGCACAACAAAGCGAAGCTCTACGAACTCGGCGGCGTCTTCACTGGACTGATCCACAAGTGGAATCCCAAAAAGTGAGCCTGGAAGTTTCCAGCTCATTATCAACTCAGAGCAAGCACTGATGTCTCCGTTCCTCTTCTGGCTGTTCGCCATCATGACGCTGGTCTTCGCCGTTGCGGTGGTCGCCAACCGCAACCCCGTCGCCAGCGCACTGAGCCTGGTTCTCTCCTTTTTAGGTTTGGCTGCATTGTTTGTTGGCCTGGATGCTTACTTCATCGCCGTGATCCAGGTGCTGGTTTACGCCGGCGCAGTCATGGTTTTGTTCCTCTTCATCATCATGCTGCTGGATCTCCGGGCGGAAAAGCGGCGCAAACCTAACTATATTGCCTACGCCGGAGCGAGTGTCGTCACGCTCGTGTTTGTGGTGCAGCTTTGGCAGGTGCTCGGACGGTTTAGTGCGGGTCAGAACGCCTTTCCT
>DASVRZ010000097.1:0-24796 GCA_036388355.1 Chthoniobacterales bacterium
GATCGCAACGGCGATTGGGAAATAGATTTCGCCCCAGGAGGAGCGATGGACGCCGCCGAGGATGTGTCCGAATCGGCTTCGAAGGGGTGGAAGGAAGCGGATGGCTAGGAGCGTCGATACTGCCAATGTGGCGAGGATGAGGACCGGCCATGTCTCGGAGAAGAGCTGTGGGAAAGACAGGCAGATGATTCCCATGCCGACGTGGATAGATTTGCGGGAGAGTTCTGGTTGCCAGCGCTGGTGGCGGTTGAGGAGAGCGACGGCGCCGATCAGAGTCGCGAGACAGGCGAGGACTATCGCGATGGCAGCGAAGGGGTTCATCTATGACAGGGAGTCAAGGGTGTGGCTCGTTAGACGGGGCAGTCTTGGGAGCGCCCTCGTCTCGCCGGGAGGGTAACTGCTTGAGGAGTTGTCCGGTAAGCTCCGATGGACCGCCACCGGACAGATGGGAGGCAATAGTGAGACTGCGGCGGAACCGCGGGCGGCGTCATGTGACCTCCTCGACGACGAAGCGTGAGTAGAAAAAGGCGCGGTCTTGGTTGTGGAGTTGGTCCTCAAGCGCAGTGAGGGGGTGGAGCTTCGCAGCAAGGGAATCAGGGCGGCTGCGGGGGACGAGCATGTTCCAATAGGCCAGGCGTGCGCCGCACTTGGAACTAGCAACGACCTTCTCGAGGAGAATGCGGTAATTTTCCTCCGACATGTATTCGAAGATGTCGCTGAGGTTGAACTTCGAGAAACGCACGGCGCTGTTTTCCTCAAGGAAATCCTCCACTGACTGGCAGCGCCACTCGAGACGAGGGAGATTCTCGCGAATAGCGGCGAAGTTCTTTTCCTGCCACGCCACGGGCAGCGCGTCGCGGTGTTCTCCTAACAAGATCCAGTGCAGCCACGGATTTTGCGAAGGATCCAGCTCGACCAGAGCGTGGCGGGCACGCGCTAAGATGCGGTCGCCGACGCTGCCTTCCACATAGCGAAACTGCGCCGCAGAGCGCCCCAGCTTTCCCATGACGAAGCGCGAAAAAAAGAGCCGAAACAGCGTGCGCCAGCGGAGGGTGTTCCAGCGGGTCTCGTAAAACTCGAGGCGCTCTTCGCGGCTACGAGGCTGCAGGAGAGCTTTGATGGTTTTCCGCGAATGCACCCACGGCAGGACGCTCTCGCGGAAAGTGGCGAAGTAGTTTTCGAAACGCCCACCTGTAGCGATGCCTGCATCGATCAGCGGGGAGCGTGCGTCCCAGAACTCGCGCGCTGGCGTCGCTAGGAGCGGGCGACAGCGGCGATAAAAGTCCGCGCGCTGGGTGGAGCGGCGGGAGCCAAGCAGCTCGAGAAATTCTCCATGTGCGAGCTCTTGCAGAGCGGCGCAGCGGAGTTCCAGGCAGGCGATCTGCGAGGGGTTGAGATCCAGAGCAAAAACGCGATCCGGATTTCCCGTGAGGAGGGCGAGGGCGTTGTCACCTGCTGAAGCAATGGAAACGCAATGGTCGCCGGGCTGCACCTGGAGCGCGGCGAGGAGAACCTCCGGGTCCTCCCACACTTGGGCGTAACGGATCTGGGTGAAATCGGCGCGAGTCGCGACCTCGCTCATGGAGCGCTGATTTTCCGAACGGTGCCCTTCGAGCCGTCCATCTCCAGCCAATCGCCGGTTTGCACCCAGGAGGTCAGCCCGGTGATGGACACGATGGCTGGCAAACCGAGTTCGCGCGAGACGATGGCGGAATGCGAGAGAAGGCTACCGTATTCGACTAACAGCCCGGCCGCTGCGGGAAAGAGGAGAATCCAACCCGGATCGGTGCGCGGCGCGATGAGGATTTCTCCCGGTTCGATGGTGGCATGGTGCGGATCGAGAATCACCCGGGCGGGACCGCGCACAATGCCGGGAGAGCAGCCGATCCCTTTAATAATGTCGCCTGTGGGCAGAGCAGGCGCGGCGATGCTAGAGGTAAACGTGTGGCCGCTGTTGACGAGACCCCGCGTTTCGAAACGGTCCGCAGGCGCTTGTAGGAAGGTTTGTTGTTCTGCCTGCCGCACGGCGACGAGCGACCGCAGATCGGTGGTGAGAGCGGTGCCGTCGATGAAGCCGAGGATTTCGTCGATCCCGAGGAAGAAAATGTCGCGCGGCGATTCCAAGTGGCGTTCCGCGTAGAGACGTCGGCCGATCTCTTGAAAAACCTGCCGGACGCGCCCAAAGACGCGGGTGCGCTCGAAGCGCAGGTTCTCCCGGTCGCTCACCCGCTGGCGGGCATTGCGCAAGACCCAGCCGAAAACCGCGCGGCGGATCGGATGCTCGTGCAACGCTTCGGCGGCTTGTTTTTCCGCGGCGATCTGAGGCTTGGGCTCGACGACTTCCAGCGTTTTCGCACCTGCCGCGGCGAGCCGGCCGATAGAGCGGAGGAGTTGGAGCGGATCGTCGTCCAGAGTTTCGGTTTCGAGCTTTAGTTCCTCCAAACAGCGTCCGGCAAATTTCGCCAAGTAGGCCTGATAAGCGGTGTGAAATTCCGCATGCGCCGGCAGCGTGCGCTCGATCTCGGCATAGGAGCCAGCTTGCAAAAGCTGCACCCAAGCGGGATCGGCCGCAGCGAGATTCGCGAGCTCGCGCAGGCGTTTGGCCGGTTCGGCGCTGATGATGTTTCCCTGCGCGGCAATGAGGTCGTTGCTGAGGGTGCCAGCTTCGTCTCCGCACCATTTCGCGGTGAGCTTCCGGAGGACGCCATGGAAGATCATGGCGAAAAAGTCGTTCACCAACGGAGCATCCCACCGCGTGAGGAGCTGCTTCTCAAGCTGCCGATAGTGGGCGGCGAGTTCGTCGGGCCGTTGATCTGCGAGGGGAACCGCGGGTGCCGCCAGAGCCGAGTCGAGCCGAATGTAGAAGTCGTGAATGTCGCGCTTCAGGCGGAAGTGACTCTTGATGAGGCTCAGGAACGACTTCGTGGCGTGCCAGCCGTCGCGGATAGGCCGATTCGGCGGCGGCTCGAGGCCGGCGAGCACCTCGGTAGGCAAACCTTCCTTCACGCCCATCATTTGCTCCATGAACGGGCGGTTGAGGTGAAATCCTGGCAGCAGCGCGAGCACGCGATACCAGCTCACGAGGTTGTAGTATATCCGCCCGCGCACGTAGCCGATCATGCGGCGAAAGGTGTCGCCATTTTCCAGAATGCGCTCTTCCGGCACGCTGAGGATGCGGCAGAACTGGCGATAAACCTCCTCGTAAACCCGGCTCGCGAAGGAAAAAGTCAGCGGGCTGCTGATGCCGTTGTAGCTCTCGGCGATGTTGCTGTTATCCCAAAGTTGGAGCGCGCCTTCCGGGTCGGCCAGCGAGGCGAGCGACGTGATCGGACGCGATTGGAGGAGAAAAAGTTCGCCGCCTGCGTAGGCCCACTCGATGTCTTGCGGGCGACCGAAGGCTTTCCCAGTGGCGCGAACCAACTCCGCAATCGCGAAAATCTGCGCGTCGTCCAAGCAGGGAAGGGCCACTTTTTCCTCCGGGATGGCGACTTTCTTAAAACCGTCCGTGCTGGTGGAGCGCGGGCTAGCGGCGGCATGCGCCACGGTCTTCCGCGCAATGCTGCGTTCGAGGATTTCGCCTTTTCGATCGACCAGCCAGGTGTCCGCATCCGCTTCGCCGCCAACGAGCGCGGTGCCCATTCCCCAAAGGCCGGAAACGACCGCCACCGAACGGCGACCGCTCACGGGATCCGCTCCAAAAGCGACGCCGGAGACTTCCGCCTCCACCATCTGCTGGATGAGGACCACGGGAGGTTCGGCCGGTTTCCCAAGGCCGTGTTTCTTCCGGTAAGCCGTCATGCGCGGGCTGAAACCCGAGGCCCAGACGCGTTCGATCCGGTCGATGACTTTCTGGCGCGGGACGTTTAGAAAACTATCGAGCTGCCCGGCAAAGGAATGGTTCGCGCCATCTTCGTCGATCGCGGAGGAGCGCACCGCGAAGAGGGTTTTCTTCGGAAACGCCTGGAGCGCTTTTTCGATTTCCTCCAAAGCGCGAGGAGCCACGCGGCGGGTCTTGAGACTGGCTCCGGGCAGAACGGCGAACCAGCCGGGAATCTGCGTAAAACCGCGCCGGGAGAGATCGAGGAGAGCGCGGGCCTTGCCGCCGAGCGGGGGCAGATCGCTGTCAGTCTCCGATAGGGTCTGCGGCAGGAAAAGAGAGCGCGGTTGGGTTTTCAATGAATGAGCCTCCAGCCCAGGGGAATTGCTCCTAAGAATAGATAGAGAAGTAAAGTCCAAATGCCGGAAAGGGTCTCAAATTTCTTCATCCAGGCGCCTTCAGGTCGGCAAAGGAAGCGGCATCCGAGGAAAACAGCGGCGCAGAGCAGGAGCCCGAGCGCCAGCAGAGTGGGGGTGACGAAATGGATGCGGACGGCCGCCATCCAGGCGCACCCGAGGGTGAGAGCGAGCGCCAGCCACCAAGCGCCGATCGCGGCCGGGCGGCCCCAGAGCGCTGTGTAAGTATTCACGCCGGTCTCCTCTTCCTTCGGGCTGCGGATTTTGCGCCCGAGCTCGATGACGACGCCGTTGCAGAAGCTCACCGCGACAAACCAGGCGAGCCCACTGGGAGCGGAAGTGCCATGGAGCAGCCAGTCGCAGGCGGTCGCGTAGAAATCGATCAACGGCATGATCAACATGTGGGACAGTAGGTAGGTAACGGGTTTCCCCTGAAGCCATTTCCGCACAAAAAACTCGCGGCTCATCAACGCTAGATAGATCCAGGTGATCGCCAGATAAGGGAGCAGTCGCGGCGTGAGGGCGAGCGCTAGGAGGATCTGCATCGCGGCGGTGAGTGCACCCAGCCAGCCGAGCTCACGCAGAGTGACGAGCCTGCGCGGCACCGGACGGTAGGCCCGAAAGCGGGAGTCTTCCTCGAAGTCCTTGAACTCGTCGGCGATGCGGAGTTGGAGGAAGGCGAGAAAGGAATTCACGAACGCCACAGCGACCGAACCCCAGCTCGGAACGTCTCCACCTCGCAGCAAGGTGGAGCACGCCACTGCGGAAAAACTAAAGGCGGCGATGAGGCATCCGTGAGCGAAAACCGGGAAACGTTCGCGCTGGTAGATCCACCATTTGTTCATGAGTGATCGCGGGCGAGCTTGCGATGGGCGCGGGTGAATTCCTGGCAGCTCAGAGCAGCGATAATCGAAATCTCGCCGGCCAGGCAGAGCGCTGCCGTCACCTCGGCGAGCGCGCGGGCGTGACCGGTGCCATAAAGCCCAAGGATCTCCAGACAGGCGCGTTGACTCGGCAGGCTTGTGCCTCCGCCTACGGTGCCGACGATGAGATTAGGCAACGTCACCGCGGCATAGAGCGCGCCGTCGGGACGCTCTTCAAACCGGGTAACGCCGACCGCGCTTTCGGAAACGCACGCGGCATCCTGACCGCACGCGATGTAGAGAGCGGCGAGGCCGTTCGCGTAATGTCCCTGCACGCCAATTGTGCCGCTGAGCACACCGCCCACCGCCGACATGCGCCAATAATCCGTCATCCGCGCGGCCGATGTATGCAGGCGTTTCTCCAACAGCGCCGCCGGAACGACGACCTCGGCGGACACTTTTTTCCCGCGGACGGCTTGGAAGGACTGCGCGCTGGCTTTTTTGTCGCCGGAAAGATTCGATTCCACGAAGGAATATTCCGGCTTCACCGGACTGGCGGTGTTGATGTAGTCGCAGATCGCCTGCGTGGCGATGGTCACCATGTTTTGTCCAGCCGCGTCGCCCGTGAGGTATTCGAAGACCAGATACACGTGATTTCCCTCCACGGAAAAACGCAGATCCGTAAGGCTCCCATGCCGGGTGGTGCCGGCGGCGATCTCCCGAAATTTCTCCACCTCGCCCACGGCCCACGCCACGAAACGCCCCGCTTCAATGAGGTTGGCGAAGGCAAACCCTGGCGCGCGGCTGATCCCTTCGGAAATCAACAAAGCCGTGCAGCCGCCACTCTCGCTGAGCACCACCGCGCCGCGATGATACGAGGCCACGAGCGCCGCTTCTGTCGTCGCCAGCGGCACAAAGTAATCGCCCTGCGCATGGACGCCATTCACCCGCAGCGGGCCGGCGACGCCGACCGGCACTTTCACCGTGCCGATGAGATTCTCGATGTGACCGTGAAAACTTTCGCTCGCCTGAGCGGTGGCCGGATCCCAGAGCGCGTCCGATGTTTCCGCAGAGAGCCCGAGATTTTTCCAACGGCGAGCGACGGATTCCGCCGTCGTCAACGAGGCACCCGGCACCCGAGCGGGCAGGGGATGATGTTTAGGCGAGAGCCGTTGCTCCAGTGCCTCCAGATCCGTCTGAGCAAGAGTCCGCAGAATGTGCTGCCTGGCGTCGTGGGAACTCTGAGGCATATCCGCCGATCTTTAGGAACGAGCGCAGAGCGGTCAAGCGCCGACGTGCCACCGCTCCAGGCCGCGCATAACACTTGAAACCCCCACGCGCCGCCTCCACTATGCGCCTGCGCCTCCAGCGCCCGAGCAGCTTATGCAAGACCAACGCAGTAAAACCCTGACCCTCTCACTCGCTGCCTTGGGGGTCGTTTACGGCGACATCGGCACCAGCGTCCTTTACGCGTTCAAAGAGTGTCTCCACCACGGGCTCACCACCGATCGCGAGATCATCGGCGTGCTCTCTCTCATCATCTGGACGCTGCTCCTCCTGGTCGGAATCAAATATCTCAGCGTCATCATGCGCGCCGACAACCAGGGAGAGGGCGGCATCCTGGCGCTCCTGTCCTTGACCGGCCTCCGCGACAAGCCACGAAAAGGGCGCGCCACAAAAATCATCATCGCTGTCGGCATTTGCGGCGCGGCGTTGCTTTACGGCGACGGCATTATCACCCCGGCGATTTCCGTCATCTCGGCGGTGGAGGGTTTGCTGATCGGTAGTGACAGTCTTAAGCCGTATGTCATTCCGCTCACGCTGGGCATTCTCGTCGGGCTCTTTGCGATTCAATCCAAAGGCACCGGCACCATTGGGCGATTTTTCGGGCCCATTATGCTCGTCTGGTTCGGCACCCTGGCGATCACGGGCATCATCCAAATAACCAAAAACCCGCACGTCCTTTGGGCCTTGAACCCCATCGAAGGCTTCTACTTTCTCACCCACCACGGCGTGCAGGGGCTCATCATTATGGGCAGCGTGTTCCTCGTCGTCACCGGCGGCGAATCGATCTATGCCGACATGGGCCATTTCGGGCGCAAACCCATTGCCCTAGCCTGGAATTGCCTCGTCTTTCCGTCGCTGGTTTTAAACTACCTCGGCCAGGGCGCGCTCGTTCTCGCCAATCCGCTGGCGCGGGAGAATCCCTTTTTCTTCATGGTGCCGCCGGTCCTGCTGTATCCAATGATCGCCCTCGCCACCGCGGCTGCCATCATCGCTTCCCAAGCGCTCATTTCCGGCGCGTTTTCCCTCACGATGCAGGGCATTCAAATGGGCTACATCCCCCGCATGGAAATCCTCCACACGTCCAAGGACGAACACGGCCAGATCTTCATTCCCAAGCTCAATATCATGCTCGCCATCGGCTGCATGGCGCTCGTCGTGAGCTTCAAAACCAGCTCCAACCTCGTCAACGCCTACGGCATCGCGGTCGTCATGACCATGATCGCCACGACCTTCCTGTTCTATTTCGCCTCGCAGCAAGTTTGGAAATGGCACCCGCTGAAGTCTGCCGCCTTCTGTCTCGTCTGCGGCTCGCTGGAGCTCATCTTCTTCGCCGCCAACTCGCTCAAGATTCCCCACGGCGGTTGGTTCCCGCTGGTCGCCGCCGCGAGCATTTTCACGGTCATGACCACATGGAAAGCCGGCCGCGAATTGCTGCAAAGCCGTCTCACGCCTGGCATGCCGCTGGACGATTTCATCTCCTCCATCAGCCTCGCCGGAACGCTTTCCGAGGAAAACAGACTGCATCGCAGCCAGGGCACCGCGGTGTTTCTCGCCAGCAATCCCGAAGGCACCCCGAACGCGCTGGTCAAGAACATCAAACACAACCAGGTCGTCCACACCCGGAACATCTTCCTCACCATCCTCACCGACAAAAGCCGCGCCTACGTTCCGGCCGAGGAACGCGTTCAGGTCTCGGACCGCACGGAAGGATTTTTCCGCATCATCACCCGCTTCGGCTTCATGGAAAGTCCGCACATCGACGAAGTCATCCGCGCGTCGAAAGAAGCTGGCCTGGTCATTCAGCGCGAGCGCGCGACCTTCTTCGTCGGTAAAGAGCGTATCGTCGCCAGTGCCACGCCCGGCATGGCGCTCTGGCGCGAACATCTGTTCGTCTTCCTGAGCAAACACTCCGAAAACGCCGCCGACTTCTTCCAACTCCCCCCCGACCGCGTTTACGAAGTCAGCCAGGTGGTGGAAATCTAAGCGTTTCGGGCCACTGGAACCGCATAACTTTCACCCGAATCGTTCGTGTAAATGTTGTCAGGCTTTCTTCAAAACGCAGCTGATCAATGAATGCCGAAAATGAGAGCGTTCGCGCGTCGGGTCTTTATGGAAAGCTTTTCCAAGCGGCAAGTTTGGGTGTTGCTCATCTGCTTTTGACCTTTCTTGTAATGCTCCTCACTTCAGAGGCAGGCTTTAACCGTTTGGATGATATTCCGGCGGGCACGCCGCTTGAGTTCACTTGCTCGATCCTTTTTGTGATCCTTAGTTTTCCGATCATTCCGGCCGCCGCACTGCTTGAAGATCTTACGCGTGGGGAGCTTGATCCATTACTTGGCCTTGCGCTGAACAGTGCTTTTTGGGCTGGATGCTTCTTTGTTGCGGCAGTGTTGCACCGGCGCTCGCTGCGACACCGGCCTATGTCCGCTATCTTGAATGCCGATGACACCACTCATGCCTAATCAGGCGCCGCAGCGCTGACGTTAGGCCTCATTCCGCATTCCATGAAAACCTTAGTCTCAGTATTGGCTCTACTTTGCTGTCTCAGTGCCGTTGCAGACGACTCCTCTGAAAGGGAATCTCTCAGCACTCGCCTTTTGAAGGAATCTGACGTTCTTTTCGAAGCGCGCCGGTATGATCTTGCTCTCAAGAAATGCAACGAAGTTCTTGAGGCAGACCCCTCCTATGTTCCTGCTTTGAAACAGAAGGAGAAGATTAAGTTATACTTGCGACTGGCAGAGCGGAGAACCGAGGCGCGGTAATCACGTTCACGCTAATACTCCTCCATGATGTTAACGAAGACCTGCATCGAATGCCTCGAAGCTGTCACGTCCACCGGTTGGCCTCAGCAGGCATGGGTCGGCTCGTCCTGATATGCAAACACAACATCCTCCACCTCTACCAGGAACCGAAGCGGCTTGGACCACGTATCTCAAAGCCTTGCGATAACTTTCCCTGCATTGGTCATCTGGAATTTCGCCGACATATTCCTTCTTCCCAAGCTCGAACAACTATGGCGGGATACTAATCTTCTTACATCAAAAGCAGTCTGGATATTGGAAACTTCTCATCTTCTTATTCACACCACCAAGTGGCTTTTGGTTCCCGGATTACTTTTACTCGTCATCCTGGAATTGTGCGTCAGCTCTTGGCCACGCTACCGGAGAGTTGTTGTCACTTTTATCGCTGTTTCGTTTCACATGGTTGTACTCCTAGGCCTTGCCGCCGTTTCCACATCAGCATTACTCGCTGCCCCGATTTTGGAGCACATACACAAATAACGGGGTCCTAACTATATGTGCTATCCCTTCGCTCTTTCCATGTGGATTCGGGCCATCTTGCGCAACTCTGAAGCTAACGGCTGATGCCGACCATTGAGCTAACAACTTTCATCTCTGCACCTGTCGACCGCGTGTTCGACCTAGCTCGGAGTATTGACCTGCACACCCACTCGACCGCCAGCACTGGAGAGCGGGCGGTGGCGGGCGTCACGTCTGGCCTCATCGGTGCCGGAGAAGAGGTCACCTGGCGTGCGCAGCATTTCGGCGTCTGGCAATTGCTGACGGTCCGCATCACCGTGTGCGAGCGTCCCACTCACTTTGCCGACGTCATGCTACGCGGGGCATTTCGCAGTATGGAGCATCACCACTTTTTTGAGTCTGTCGCTGGCGGCACCACCATGCGAGACGTGTTTAGCTTTGAGTCGCCGCTCGGGATCCTCGGAAGGATCGCCAACGTTCTGTTCCTAACGCGCTACATGAAGTCTTTCCTGATCAAGCGTAACCGCGTGCTCAAGGCAACAGCCGAGTCCAGCGACTGGAGCCGATTTATCTCACACGCCTAAAAAGCGTTAGGCGGTCTCCCTCAACAAGGAGACCACCTATCTAGCTGTGGCGTGCGGGCTTGGGGAGCCTAGCCGGAGACGACGACGTTTAGCTTTTTGCCCTTGAACTCGATGCCGTTGAGCTTTTTCAGGACGGAGGTGAGCTGGCTTTCGGCGATATCGATCAAGGTGGCGTGATCCTGCAGGATGATTGCGCCGATGTTTTCCTTGGGGATTTTGGCTGCGCCAGCGATGACGCCGACGAAGTCACCGGGGAACACGCCGTCGTTGCGGCCGATGCTGAACTTCACACGGGTCATGCCGGGCTCATGGGAAAGCGGCTCGGCGTTGTCC
Source organism: Chthoniobacterales bacterium (assembly GCA_036388355.1). Taxonomy (GTDB): domain Bacteria; phylum Verrucomicrobiota; class Verrucomicrobiia; order Chthoniobacterales; family DASVRZ01; genus DASVRZ01. The sequence goes on from DASVRZ010000097.1 coordinate 10,561, forward strand.
ATGTTTTTGCGGCGTTTGGAAGGTCCGCGATCTTCGAAATTGTCGCTGCCTGCAGGCCGGTCGCCGAAGGAGTCATCACGACGTTCGCGCCGGTTGGGAGGTGCGGTGCGGGAGGCTTCGTAGCGAGGGTATTCGCGTTGTCCGCCGCCGAAGTTGCCGCCTTGCTGACGGTCGTCGCGGCCACCGCGATCGTTCCCGCGGTCCGGACGATCGGGACGTTGATGGCGATCTTCAAAAATGGGCTCGCTGCCTTTATTCTGATCGGAGTTGAGCAGGTGAATGAGCGCCGAGGCAATGTCGGTGGGGCAATGGCCTTGGGCGAGAAGCCGGTCGATGAGATCGTCGTGCTTCTTGTATTTACCGCCTTCGAGCGTTTCGCGCAGGCTATCGAAGAAGACGTTGACGCGTTTCACATCGACCTCGTCCGCGGACGGGATTTTTTCCCGGCGAATCTGGCTCTTCGTGAAGCGCTGGATGTTTTGCAGTTTGTAAACTTCGCGGCCCGCCACAAAGGTGATGGCCCGGCCGGTGCGCCCGGCGCGTCCAGTGCGTCCAATGCGGTGAACGTAATCTTCGCCGTCGTGCGGGAGGTCGTAGTTGAAGACGACTTCGATGTCGTCCACGTCAAGGCCGCGAGCAGCGACGTCGGTGGCGACGAGAAACTCGATCTGACGTTTGCGGAATTTATTCATCACCCGCTCGCGGAAGGCTTGGGAGATGTCGCCGTGCAATTTATCGGCGGAATAACCGCGGGCAACCAGGTGGTCGGTAAGCTCGTCGCACATCATTTTTGTGGCGCAGAAGATGATGCCTAGCTTGATGTCCTGCAGATCGATAATGCGGCAGAGGACTTCCAGTTTCGACCGGCGATCCACTTCGTAATAGACCTGATCAATCTGCGGAACGGTGAGTTCCTTGGACTCGATTTTGACGCTCGTCGGGTTCTTCGTGAACGTGCGAATGAGGTCCTGGATCGGCTTCGGAAGCGTTGCGGAGAAGAAAACGGTCTGCCGCTCAGCGGGCGCCTGCTTCAAAATGGTGCGAATGTCGTCCACGAAGCCCATGTCCAACATGCGATCGGCCTCGTCGAGTATGATCATTTTGAGTTGGTCGAGCCGGAGCGATTTGCGATCGAGGTGATCCATCACGCGGCCGGGAGTGCCGATGATAATTTGCGCGCCGTTTTGCAGGCCGCGGAACTGGCGCTCGTAGGATTGACCGCCGTAAATCGGGAGTTCGCGCACACCGCGCTTGAAAGCTGCGAGACGAGCAATTTCCTCGGCTACCTGGACGGCGAGCTCGCGGGTCGGGCAAAGAATGAGAACCTGTGGCGCTTTGAGGTCGCCATCGACTTTTTCGATTGCGGGAATACCGAAAGCGGCGGTTTTACCAGAGCCGGTCTGGGACTGTCCGACCACATCAACACCCGTCATGAGCACCGGAATAGCTGCGGATTGGATGGGTGACGCCTCCTCGTAACCGACTTTGTCGATCGCCTTTAACAACTCTGGCGAAAGCCCAAGTTCAGTGAATAATTTCTTCTGCATTGCGGATATCTACCCCGGAATGCCCAAAAAGTCCGTTGGAAAGTTGAGAAACTCGACTATTGTTCGGGTTCCACTGGAACTTTCCGGTCGGAATCGCTCTCCGCCAGGCGGCGGAACAGAGCTCCAGTGGGCTGGAGATCATTCTTTCTCCCAGATGAAATGCTCGAGGCGCAGGCGCTTGATGCGTTCCTCAGCTTCTGCAGAACGTGGCCCTTTGGCGTCGGCGAGTTTTCGGTAAATGGCGATGGCTGCAGTCCATTGCTGGTCCGTTTCCAGAGTCTCGGCCGCATCGAAGCCCGCACGATAGAACCAAAAATACTCCGGCGTTTCGTTCTGTTCGCTCGGGAGAGCTAACGCATCATAGTAAGCAGCTAACATTTCGGCTTTCTTGCCCTGCCACTGAAGCGCTTTGCCTTTTTTGTAGAGAGCGAGGTTTTTCCAATAACGGGAGACATCGGGCAGATTGATGAGTCGATCAAAGGTGGCAATCGCCTCGTCGAGATTCTTCGGGTCGACATCGCCCTGAAGGTAATGCGTCTCGGCTTTGGACGCGAGGGTCGATGCTAACAAATCGGCGGGGGGATTTTGCCCAAGTAGATCGTTGTAGAGAATGATCGCATCGCCATAGGCGGCAGCGTTTTTCTTAATCGTGGCCAGCTCGTAAAGGGCGTAGTCTTTGAGGGTACCTTTCATCTGGACGACTTTCTGGAAAAGAGGAATAGCTCCGTCAATCGCTTTGGGGCTCATGGTGCGAACGGCGGATTGACCAGCGAGAAAGCGGGCTTGTTCCACCAAGGCGGAGTCGGGAAATTTGTCGGAGATTAGCTCAAACTGCGCGCCTGCAGAGGTGTAATCTTTTTCGGCGAAGTAGGCTTCTCCTAGTTTGAATCGCACCTCGGCCTCGAAGGTGGAGCTCGGGTATTCTTTGAGGAAAGCTTCCGCCTCCGCAATTCGTTTTTGGTGGTCGGTTTTTTCCTGAGAGTTCTTTTGGAAGAAGTTCAGGTAAGCGGCCCGTTCGAGAACTTCCGGCGCGGGTTTCGCCTGCGCTGCCAGTGCGAGTTGTTCCGCTGTCTCAGAGCCGGATGCGGCCATGGAGATTTCCGCGAGCGCGATGTGTGCGTCGGCCCGTCGGGGGTGTTCCGGAAAATCGCGGACAAAGAGGCGAAGCGTGTCGCGTGCCTCTTTCAGTTGCTCGGAGCGCGCTTGCAAAAATCCTTCTTCAATAAGGAGATCGCGCCGGAGATCGCTCTCGGGAAAGAGCTGGCTGAACTCTTGATAGACGGTCAGGAATTTCTGGAACTCAGAGCCGCGCAACCAGCAAAGCGCCACATTATAGAGTAGATGCTCCGTCGAACGGGTGAGGAATTGCGAAGCCTGTTTGAAGTGCTCGGCGGCTCGCGCAAATTTGTTAGTTGCGTAGAAGGCCTTGGCGAGCGCCACGTGGAGTTCGCCCGTCGTCTCTTTGGACGCCGAAAGGGAGAGGCCCTCGGTGAGGCGGCGGATTCCTTCGGCCACTTTTTTTTCTGCGACGAGTTGTTCGCCGTAACGAAGCAAGACGCTGGAGCGGAGGGAATGAGAAGGAAACTTATCCAGCCAGGCGGACAGAGTAGCGAGCGCGGCGTCGGAGCCTTTGTCGCGCAAATCGAACTGCGATTGATAGTAGATGGCGAGTGCCTGACGTTCGGGATGCTTTGCATCGCGGCTCCAGCGGCGAAGCTGGTTTTGGGAGGGGTTTTTCTCGCGTTGATAGACGGAGTTAAGCTCTGCAAAGATGTCGCTCAGCTTCTCATGGCGCGGGCGCTGGTCGATGAAGCTCTCCAGCAAGTCGCCCGCTTCATCCAGGCGCGATTGTTCGCCCAAGGCTCGCGCCAATCCCAGGCACACGGCGGCGTAATCGGAGGAGGTGAGCTGGGCGGGATCAGCGAACAACAAGCGGAAGCTGCGTTCCGCTTCCGGATAATTCTTGGAAAGCAGACTGCTCTGCGCCTGCAGCAGCGTGGCCGCTCGGGCCACAGCCGGATCGTCGGACTTGGGGAGAATGAGGGGCGGTGGCGTTGCCGACTGGAGTGCTAAATCCGCTCTCCGGAGGCGGGCGGCATTTCCCAGTTTCGCGTCGTTCTCGATGAGCTTGTAATCCTGGTCTGCCTCCGCGTCTCGCCCGAGGCCGCGTCGGGCCTCTGCACGTGCAAAAACGAAGCGGCAATAGAAGGGGGATTCTGGGGGCGGCAGGGAGGTGGTTAGTTGCTCCACTAACCGCCAGTTCCGATCTGTTAGATAAGATTGGATAAGGAGAAATCTAACATCGCCGTCAGGTGATAAATTGGCGAGCTGTTGACGGGCGGATTCAGAATCCTTGAGCGCGAGATACGCTTTTGCGAGTTCCAAGCGCACGTTGCGGGTCTCTTCAGTTGAGAGCGGTTGCGCCAGGCAGAGTTGCAGCTTTTGGATGCCCACCTGCGGAATGCCTTCCTGAATTGCGGTCTGCGCCTGCTGGAAAAGAGTCGGCTCCGCAGCGTAGACCATCGAGGTGAGGAGAAGGAGGCTGGCGGCAGTGATTTTCATGGAAGATAACGGCGGAGGTAGCGACCTGTTTCGCTGATGTCGGATTTGGCCACGAGCTCAGGCGGTCCTGCGGCGACGATTTGCCCTCCTCCAGATCCGCCTTCCGGTCCCAGGTCGATGATCCAGTCGGCGCATTTGATTACCTCAAGATTGTGTTCGATGACGATAATCGTGTTTCCGCTGGAGCGGAGCCGCAGGAGCACTTCGAGCAGCTTATCGATGTCGGCGAAGTGCAGGCCGGTGGTCGGCTCGTCGAGAATATAGACGGTGCGTCCGGTCGCCTTTTTGGCGAGCTCGGTTGCGAGCTTCACGCGCTGCGCCTCGCCGCCGGAGAGGGTGGTGCCGGATTGTCCAAGGCGCAGGTAGCCGAGACCGACTTGTTCGAGCGCGATGAGTTTGTCGGAAATCGCCGGCACCTGTCGGAAGAAGCGGCTCGCTTCATCGATGCTCATGGCAAGGATATCGGCGATGTTCTTTCCCTTGAATGTGACTTCCAACGTCTCGCGATTATAACGTTTCCCCCCGCAAACTTCGCACTCCACATAGACGTCGGCGAGGAAATGCATCTCAATGCGGATGAGCCCGTCGCCCTGGCAGTTTTCGCAGCGGCCGCCTTTAACGTTGAAACTGAAACGTCCCGAGCCGTAGCCGCGAATCCGGGAGATGGGTAGCCCGGCAAAGAGGTCGCGGATCGGTCCGAAAGCTCCTGTGTAGGTGGCCGGGTTAGAGCGGGGCGTGCGACCGATGGGGGTTTGGTCGATGACAATGGCTTTATCAACCTGATCAAGGCCGATGATGTTTGCGTGAGTGCCCGGTTTTTCCTTGGAACGATAGAAGCTGCGGAAGAGCGCGCGGCGGAGAATGTCGTCCACCAGAGTGGATTTCCCGCTGCCCGAGACGCCGGTGACGCAGGTTAGAAGTCCAAGGGGAAAGGCGGCGGTGACGTTTTTGAGGTTGTTCTCGGTCGCGCCGGTGATGGTGAGCCAGCCAATGGAGCGGCTTACATCGGCGAGGAGATCCTCACGCGGGCGGAAGCGGTCTTTTGGAACATTGATATGCTGGCGGCCGGAGAGAAAAGCTCCTGTGAGGGACGCCGGGGAGGCGAGGATTTGGTCGATTGTTCCCTCGGCAACAAGCTGACCTCCGCGTGGTCCGGCTCCAGGACCCATGTCGAAGATGTAATCGGCCGCGCGAATGGTGTCTTCGTCATGTTCGACGACGATGACGCTGTTGCCTAGATCGCGCAGGCGGCGGAGAGTTCCTAACAGACGGTCGTTGTCGCGCTGATGCAATCCGATGCTAGGCTCATCGAGCACGTAAAGCACTCCCGCGAGTCCGGAGCCGATCTGCGTGGCGAGCCGAATGCGCTGGGCTTCGCCGCCGGAAAGCGTGCCGCTCTCGCGATTCAACGAAAGATAACCGAGCCCCACTTCGGTGAGGAAGCCAAGGCGGTTGCGAATTTCGCGGAGAACTTCCTCGGTGATTTGCAATTGCTGCGTCGTAACCGCTATGTCTGCCATGAAAGCAGCCGCCTCCGCAATCGTCAGCTGGCAAAAGGTGTGAATGTTAACCTCATGCCCTGCATTGGACCGAATCGTCACGCCGAGGATCTCCGGCTTCAACCGCGCACCTTTGCAGACGGGACACGGATGCCGCGACATGAAGCCTCGGATGCGCAATTTCGTAAACTCGCTTTCCGTAGTTTCGTAGAGCCGCTCCATTTGGGGGAGCACTCCTTCGAATGCTTTGTTCACGGTCTTACCCTTGGCCGTCATTTTGATGCCGATGGGTTCCTCGCCTGTGCCGAACAGCACCGCGTTGCGGAACCTTTCCGGGAGCTTCGCCCAAGGTTTATCCATTGGGACGTTGTAGTGCTCGACAAGAGCTCCTAACAAAATCCGATAGTAGGCGAGCATCCGTTGGGTGCCTTTCGTCCAGGGGGTGATCGCCCCGTCCGCGAGCGTTTTCTCTGGATCGGAGATCATCAAGTCGGGATCGCAGACTTGCTGCGTGCCGAGGCCATGGCAGGCGGGACACGCGCCGAGATGGGAGTTAAACGAAAAATGCTTCGGCGCGGGTGGCGTCATCGTGAAGCCCGTGCGCGGATTCGAGAAATTGGTGGAGAATTTCTCTTTCTTCCACTCGGGATCATCTGGCGCCTGGATGAGCAACTGAAGCTGATTGCCGCTCCATTTCAGCGTCGTCTCCACAGAGTCGGCCAGCCGCGCGCGCACGCCTTCGCGGACGACCAGCCGATCCACCACAGCTTCGATGGTGTGCGGCTTGCCCTTCGCGAGATGCGGAACCTCCGGCGTGCTGAGTTCGATCATTTCGCCGTCAATCCGAACGCGGACGAAACCTTCGCGCTTCACTTTTTCCAGCACGTCGCGAAATTCTCCCACCTCGTTCTCAACCAGCGGGGCGAGCAAAACGAGCTTGGTTCCTTCTGCATGCTCCAGAATGCGATCCACAATTTGCTGCGGTGATTGCTTGCGGATTTCCTCGCCCGTGTCCGGGTCGTGCGGTTGGCCAATGGACGAAAAAAGCAGCCGCAGATGATCGAAAATTTCCGTCGTCGTCGCAATGGTCGAGCGCGGGTTGGCGCCCGAAGATCTTTGCTCGATCGCGATAGCCGGCGACAAGCCCTCGATGAAGTCCACGTCGGGCTTCTGCATTTGATCCAGAAACTGCCGCGCATACGCCGAGAGGCTCTCCACGTAGCGCCGCTGCCCTTCCGCATACAGCGTATCAAATGCCAGCGACGACTTTCCCGAGCCGCTCATTCCCGTAATGACAACCAGCTTGTCCCGAGGGATTTCCACCGTGAGGTTTTTTAGATTGTGCTGGCGAGCACCTGTGATTTTGATAGTTTGGGCGGGCATCGGGCGTGAAACCTCGAACGAGCAACCTACCCACAAGCCTGTTCCAGTCACCAGAATCTTTTCCGTTATGAGCAAATCCGACAAATCCCTTCCGACGCCCGAGGAGTATGCTGATCTCGTCCTTTATTACCGGAAAATGAAGCACGACATTAACAACTCGCTCGCCGTCATGATGGCCCTCGCGGAGCTCTCCCAGCGCCGGACCGAGCACGTGCAAAAGCTCATCGACATGGTGCTCGAGAAATCCAGCAAAACCGCGGAAGATCTCAAAGGTTTCCAAGCCAAGCTGAACGCGCTTCTTCCCGACGTTCCGGAATAACTTTTCGCCGAAACCGTTTTCCCCAGGAAAAATTCCCCCCAAAACATGAAATCATCGACTCTCACCGCCGTTCTCCTTCTTTCTCTCTCTGGCCTCGCCATTGCGGAAGACGTAGCCCCGCTTGATCCTGCTCAAATCCTGCAAGAGCTCAAAGATATTGAAGCGAAACGGAACGCCGTGACCACTACCCGGCAGCGTCAAAACATGGACCTCATCCAGAAAGCCGCGATGAGCAAGGAAGCCGCCATCGCCCTTTACGAAGACGCGCAAATGGCGACGCAATTCCAAGGTGCCAACCGGGAGAACAGCCAGTTCCGCGAATGGAAAAAGAAGCAGGAAGAACAGCTGAAAGACTCCGATTTCCGCGAATCCGTGCGGCTGCATCTTTTCTACCTCGCGATGAGCATGAAAAGAGCCGGCGGCGCCAAGCCCGAGGAAATGGTGGCCCAAGTGCTGGACTACATCAAGGTGCTCGACAACTCAAAGCCAGCCGTGGATGTGAAGGAATCGCTTCTGAAGAGCTCCGTGTCCGATGGAATCTTCGCTAAATGGCTCGGCATTGGACCCGATCTCGCCAAAGCCGAAAACTGGGAAATGAATCCCGGCAACTCGGATGCGATCGCTGAGAAAATTTTGCTGCCTGAATGGCGGAAACAGAAGAGCCCCGCGTTAATTACCTACTGGGACGCCCGGATTGCGCGGGAAGGCACAGCCGCGGGAAGCGCGAGTCTGGACTTCCAGGAAAAGAACTTCGCCTCCGTCAAAAAGCCGGATTTACTCTGGCGGAGAGCGCAGGAATTCCTGGTGCTCGATCAGCCGAATCGCGCAGCGCAGGAGATGTTTGCGATCATCAAAAACTTCCCGACTCACCCAAAGACACCGGAGTGGATCGGCGTCCTTCAGAAGCAACTCGCAGGCGGCAAAGAAACACCAGCAGCTTCGTAAAACGCGAAGATTGTTGCCCATTAGGCCTTCGCTGCGGCCAATTAGTTGACCGTGACTTGGGATGATTGTGGTTCATCCGAAGCCCGCTTAAGGGGAGTTGTTGCTGTAACATCTGTGCGGCAACGACCATTGGAAACCTAACGCGAAGACGCTGACCGGGCGTCGCGGATCAAGCTGGAGAACACTCCTATCTCGAGGCGGACCTGGCCGACCAGCTGTGCGTCAAGACCCGGCGGCACCCGAAGGTGGTTCATGTGGGTGAGCACAGGCTGCCACATTCGAACAGCTTCCTACACCGCAAGGCTGAGATCTTCGAGAGTGATATGCTTCTCTTTTCCCGAAGAGGTGACGATCAGCTCGACCAGGATGGGGCAGCCCTCCGCCGTAGTGAACACGCACTCAACCGCTGCAACGAGATTAGAGCTGTTTGGCTTGAACCAGTTAACCCTCACCGAAGGCAGCACGGTAGGCGGCTGCTCTGGCAAGGAGTGGAACTCTGAGAGGCAAGCTTGGAAATCTCCTTCGATGGCCACGACCGGACTTCTGCCAAACTTCAGAGCGTAATCAACTCGCTCTGCGAGCGACTGGAAGTCACGCTTCTCCAAGAGCGACACAGCCTCTTCGCCCAAGCGCAAAAGGGAAGCCTCATCACTCTGCTCGGGAGGAAGCTTCATATGGGTGGCTTAACGAGATCAAGCTCAGTGATGACTTGGAGATGGCGCGGGTGCTGTGTAAGGAATGACGTGACAGCTTTGAGGCATTCACTGCAGCGCGTGTTTAGCGGTCATTGGTTGGCACTTGGAGTAAGAGTGAAGCCGCCTCGCCCTGTGTGTCTGCGTCGCTGGCAGTAATCGCCTGCTGGCGTGCCGCGATCAAGAGCGGCTCGGCACGTGGCCAGTTGCCTGACTCGGCGTAAATCCGTCCCATGGCAAGTAAGACGGTGTGCGTAGGTTCCGAGTTGCGGCGGGCTAACGCGAGAGAACGCTCATAATAGGACAGACTCTCCACAGAATCGTCTGTAACGTCAGCGAGCGCCTCCCACATGAAACCGGAACCACGACCAGCGGTCGTCTGCTCCTCGCAGAACTCACGAAGCTGCTCGTAGTATGCAGCTGAGAGAACGTCGTCGCCGCCCTGAGCCGCGTTAACGATGCCAAGCATCGCCTCGTGAACTCGCTCGTAGATGTCTGGCGGAATCTTGTAGAGGCTCTTCATGAACCGATTCAGAGTGAACGTGCGATGACGCCTGACAAGGAATGGTGCTCACGAGAGGACTTGAACCTCCACTCTGTTAGGAATACGATTCTGAGTCGTACGCGTCTGCCATTCCGCCACGTGAGCAATTGGGAAGGGTATTTGTAGTCGAAATCTGCCGGTTGGAAACAGAATTTTTCGCTTTCGGCGCAATTCAGGAAAACGGCTGCACCATTGCGGTGGAGCCGTTTGCGCTCAGCCAACATTGAAAGCAGGTAGCCCGTCGATACTCCGCTGGTTCTTCTGCGCGCGATATTTCTCGAGTTCCTCAGGACTCTTTGCTGTGGCCCATTTTTCGAGGGTATTCCGGTCCTTGCGATAATCATAAAACGGCACGGAGTAGCCGCAGGAATCAGAGACCCGCTGGACCGTGAGGTGGATGAAAGCGCGCGTGCCAGCTTGCGGAGGGAAATGGGCGGCCAGCTCGGCAAAGCGCGAATGATCCTCCGTAATAACGCTGCCCCGGCCATGCAATCGGACGATTTTTGGCGGGCCTTGGAAAGCGCAGAACATGATGACAATCCGCTGGTTCTCGCGCAGGTGGGCCGCCGTTTCCGCGCCGCTGCCGGTGTAATCCTGATAGACGACTTCCAGAGGACCGAGGATGCGAAAGGCGTCACCACCTTTGGGTGAGCAGTTGACGTGTCCTTCGGCGGAAAGCGGTGCCGTTCCAACAAAGAAAACGTGCTGTTGGCCGATCCATTCCTGTAACTCAGGAGTAATGGAGGGATGCGTCTTCATGGCTGAATGAAAATGGCGTCTTCGACGACGTGCCGGATAACGGGAAACGGCGCGAGCAGGCGAATACTTTGTATTAGCGGATCAACGGCTAAACGGCTGGTTCGGCAGCTCAAGCGGCTGCATTGATCGGATGGGGTTCTCTTACGAGATGCGCATTGGCATCAGGACGTAAAGGAACGGCGTTTGGATCTTGATCACGCCGGGACTCATCTCGTCGATCAGATCCAGGAAGACTTCGTCGTTCGGGAGGTTGCGCAGCGGGGCCATGAGGAACTCAGGATTGAAGGCGATCGCCATGTCCTTGCCTTTGTAGGTGACGGCGACGGACTCCCGCGCTTCACCGACGTCCGGCGTATTCGCCGTGATGTCGATGTTGTTCTTGCTGAAGATCAGCTTCACCGAATTCGACTTGTCGCTGGCGAGAATGGCCACGCGGCGCACGCAATTCAGGAATGATTCGCGCTCCAAAATGACGCGTTCGCGAGCCTCGCCGGGGATGACCTGGCGGTAGTTCGGGTAATTGCCTTCGATGAGCTTGGAAACGAGGAGGGTGTTGTTCAGCTCGAACGCGACCTGGTTATCCGAGACGGAGACTTTGACTTCGCCGTCATCCTTGAGGAGGCGGGAAATCTCGGTGATCGCTTTCGTAGGAATGATGACTTCCGTCTCCTGGCTGCGCGGGAACTCGAGTTCGATATCGACGAGCGCCAGGCGGCGGCCGTCAGTGGCGACGAGCGAGAGCTTGTTTTCCTTGAAGCTGTGGAGGACGCCGTTGAGCACGTAGCGGGTCTCGTCGGTCGAAATGGCGTAGGCGGTTTTCTTCAGGCCGTCTTTCAGTTCCTTTTGCTTGATGTTGAAGACACGCGCGTTCTCAAAGCGGGAGAGGGGAGGGAATTCTTCTTCCGGCAGGCCGAGAATCTTGAAGAACGAAGCGCCGCAACGAATCGATGCGGAGTTCTTAGAATCGATATCAAACTGGATGTCCGACGACGGCAACTCGCGGACGATGCTGGAAAGGCGGCGGGCTGGCAGCGTGGTGGCACCGATTCTTTCCACGACGGCTTCGACGTTGATGCGAATCCCGACATCGAGGTCGGTGGTCGTGAGGGTTAAGCCGCTTTCCGTCGCCTGAATGAGCACGTTGGAGAGAATCGGAAGGGTCGTGCGGGTGCTGACCACGTTCTGCACGGCTTGGAGACCTTCGTTGAGTTTTTCTTTGCTAACGCTGAATTTCATGGGTGAAGCGGGGTGGTGTAAAAGGGCTGTCGAAAATCGGAGATTATGCGTGGAACACTCGGCGTGTCTATTAATTTGCGGCTTACCGCTGGAGTTGGGAATCGATCATCGAAACGACCCGGCGAGTCGCTTCGTCGTTGGCGATTTTCTCGTTCACCACCTTGCAGGCGTGAAGGACGGTGCCGTGGTCGCGGCCTCCGAAAGCTTCGCCGATTTCGCTGAGCGAGGACTTTGTAAGCTGGCGAGCCAGATACATCGCCACCTGCCGCGGATAGGCGATATTCGCCGGGCGGCGTTTACTGGTCATATCTGCAATGCGCACATCGTAGTGCTCCGCCACGCGACGCTGGATCTGATCGATCGTCACCGTTTTCTTGGCTTCCTCGTTGAGGATGTCCTTGAGCAGGTTTTCCATGGCGTCCCGGTCGAGATCCTTGCCGCTGAGGGAGGCGAACGAAGCCACGCGCAGCAAGGCGCCTTCGAGACGGCGAACGTTGGTGCGAATGCGCTGGGCGAGAAATTCGAACACCTTTGGATCGAGCTTGATACTGAGCGTCGTAGCTTTTTTCCGGAGAATGGCCATGCGCGTCTCGATGTCGGGCGGCTGCAATTCTGCAGTCATGCCCCATTCGAAGCGTGAGACCAGTCGGTGCTCCAGATTCGCGATCTCGCTGGCAGGTCGATCTGAGGAGAGAACGATCTGTTTATGACCTTCGAAAAGCGCGTTGAAGGTATGGAAAAACTCCTCCTGCGAGCGCTCTTTCCCTGCGAGGAACTGGATGTCGTCGATCAAGAGCACATCTGCCTGGCGATATTTCTTCCGGAACTTCACCAGCGAGTTGTGCTGGATCGCGTCGATGAACTCGTTGGTGAATTTCTCGCTGGAGAGATACATCACCTTGGCGTTCTTCTTGTGTCCCTGCACGTATTGGCCAATGGCCTGCATCAAGTGCGTCTTTCCGAGGCCTACCTCGCCGTAAACGAAGAGCGGATTGTAAGTGCGGGCCGGCGCTTGAGCCACGGCGATCCCCGCTGCGTGAGCAAACTGATTATTGGCGCCCACAACGAACGTCTCGAAGGTGTTCCGCGGGTTCATTCCCGTCGCGGCGGCCGCAGCTTCTGGCTCCAGCGGCACCTCAATGGTGACTTCCGCCGGTTTTACCACGGGCGGTTCTTTAGTCAGCGCCTTGGAGTCGGCATACACGAAACGTAGCTTGCGCGGATGCCCGAGAATGTCCGTCACCGCCGCCTGCACCAACGGCTGGTAATTCGACTCGATCCAGACTTGGTAAATGTTGTTCGGCACACAGAGAGTCAACGCTTCTTCATCCGCTGCAGTGAGCTGAATTTCAGCAAACCAACGCTGAAATGTATCGGGGCTTACCTGCGGGCGTATCGCCTCGGAGATAGGGTGCCAAATACGGTGCATGGAGTCAGACATAGTCAAATTATCCACAGGACGGCGTCACGCAGCTGTCACCTTCTTTGCAGCCCTGCAGCAGGGGGAGAATGGGACGGAAAATCTCGGCATTTCTAGCCGGGGAAACGAGAGCACTGCGAAGGACATTGTGTAACATGCTGATGAACAACGAGTTAGCGAAGAGCTGCCACAACCTCGGCGCAGGACCTCGAAACGAAGCCGCACGGAGCGGTAGTCGTTCTAAGTGAGGCACTTACCTGAGGTGATGGAGAGGTTTTACGCATTTTGTTCACAAGTTATTCACAGCTCTTTTTCACTTTCCGCTGAGGGGCAAAGAGTAGATTTGGGGGTCTGCATCGCCAAGGAAAATTCACCCAAAGCACCCACTTTTATTTCCAGTTTGAGGCAGATTTCCGCTTGACGAAAATACCCAAAAAACCCGGCTCGCATTACCTGTCATCGGGCTTCCTAATGGAAACCCCTGATGCTGCCTAACTTGCGTTCTTTACGTGATCTTCAGCCAACGTGATCTGTTTTCTAGGAGTCTTAAAAAGGATCGCGAGGCAGAACGTGACCAGGCATCCGACCAGAACGAACCACGGCCAGGAGATCTTTGGCCACCAATCCGGCATGAACCAACCGAAGTTCCAGGCGACGTGGACAATTTCGCCTTTCAATAACGGGAGCACGGCCAGTGACGGGATAGACACCTTGCAGAGCACCAGCACGGACATGATGCCGATGATCATGCTGACGACGTTGGTGCCGTCAGCGCCGCGCGTGCGGGTAAGCACGCCGACCAGGAAAACGGCCAGCAACGCGCCATAGGTGTAACCGAGGATGCCGATGGCAATCGGGATGATGGTCAATTTGGCGTCTTTCAGCACCGCGTTGGCAGCGAGCGTGGCGACGATGATCATGAGAATACCAAAGACGCATGTCGCCAAGCGCGCGGCCCGGATCGTTTGCCGCTCCGTCGCCTGCGGGCGGATGTAAGGCTGGTAAAAATCCTTTGTAAAGCTGGTCGCCAGCGCGTTGAGAGCAGCCGAAGTTGAGCCCATCATGGTCGCGAACACGCCGGCGACAATTAGTCCGCGGAATCCCACCGGCATCTGGTTGACGATGTAATGGGCAAAGATCTCGTTGTCCGCCGCAGGCAATCCGGCCGTCGGCACCACCGCGTAATAGACCGAGAGCAGAATACCTGTGGCCAGGAACATCGCGACGATTGGGATATCCATGAAGCCGCTGAGAATGAGCGACATCTGAGATTTCCGATAATCCGGCGCGGTCAACATGCGTTGCACCATGTCTTGGTCGGTGCCGTGGG